>JBBQDV010000230.1:0-4570 GCA_038320005.1 Cyanophyceae cyanobacterium | reverse complement strand
TCTGCAACCAACCAGAGGCTATTAAACTGTACTCGCAATCTCCGCGCTAGGGGGGCATCAAATTCGATTAAGAAGAAGCCTAACGCCATTGTTGCGAGGTAGCCAGAGAAGTAGGGGAATACTTGGGCGAGGGTGATAAATCCTAAAGCGAGGGTGGCGACAATAATTGTTTCATGAATAGAGTTTTGGGCTAACTTCAGTTTTGCTAAGGTGAAACTAATTAACCAAGCTGCGCCATAACCGATTAGTAATCCTAAACCGATTTGTAAGATAACTTGGATAGGGAGTAATATCAGCGCGTTATCATCTATACCTTGGTCAACAAAGGTAAGCAAAAGGCTAAAAGCTAAAAGGACTAAGACATCGGATAAAGCACTTCCCGTTAAAATCGCATCTGCAATTCCTTTGGTTACGCCCCAACCTTGGCTTTTCAGGCGCAGCATCCCTGGAACAATTACGGCTGGAGATTCTGCACTAATTACACAACCGAGGAGAAGCCCTGTCCAGATATTAAAGTCAAATATCAGCATAGCGGAAAACGCGATCGCGATCGCCTCAGTCAAGGCAGGTAAAAAGCCTAACCGTAACGCCACACTCCCCTGCTGAATTAGCTTCTCTCTGTCTAACCCTAAGCCCGCCCGCATTAAAATAATCATCACCGCAGCAGTACGAAGGTCATCTGCGATCGCGATCACGGTGGGGTCTAAAACATCAGCTACCTCTCCCCCCAAAAGGATACCAACCCCAATCATCCCAATTAAAGGAGGCGCACCGCAGCGACGGAGTATTTCACCCCCCAGGAAGCCCAGGAGCAGGATTAAGATCGCACTTACTAACATCAATTTTTCTTAACTTAAAGTACCAATAACCAATCCAACCATAGCCCCCCCTGCAACTAACTGCCAGGCTGGACGTTTATAGCGCACTAAAGCGGTCAAAGCGGAAATTATGATTATAACCGCCAGAATTGACCGCCCCAAGGTTTCTTGCATGATAGCGGATTGAGCCAGGGGAATGGCTGCTGCTGCAATCGCGCCTAAAACTGCGGGTGTCACCCCCTTTAAAAAGCTCTGAACCCAAGGACTCTGACGGATACGTTTTAAAAAAGGCGCAGCGGACATAATAAATAAAAAAGATGGTGTGAAAATAGCAATAGTCGCCACTAAAGCCCCGAAAATTCCTGCTACTTTATAACCGACAAATGCAGCAATAATGGTGACAGGTCCAGGGGTTAATTCGCCAATCGCCACCCCATCAAGAAATTCATTCTGGGTCAACCACTGCAATTGATTAACAATTTCCGATTCTAATAAAGGGACAATTACTAAGCCCCCACCGAAGATGAAACTTCCCACCTTTAAAAAGAAAAGAGTTAAGGGAGTAAAGTATTCTCCAATGCGTTCTAATCCCCAAATGCTTGATACGGCTAGGGTTTCACTGGGTAAAACTGCAAGAGTTTGTGGAAGTCCCTCTATTATCGGTAATAGGGGAAATAAACCCATGAGGTTATCTTGTCGGGGTTTATAACAGAGGATTCCCACTAGACCTGCGATAAGAAATTGTAAGAGAATATTAACTTGAAATAGGATAGTAACTAGCAAAACCGCGATCGCGATTCCCACCCCTTTCTTATCCTTAATCCCCTTTTTTCCTAACTTCCAACAGAAACCAAAAATGATTGCAATGACCACAGGAGACATACCCAGGAACAAATCATCAATCTGGGCTAAACCCTGAAAACGAAAATAAGCCCAAGAAAGGAGCAAAACAATTATAAAAGCAGGGAAAATAAAACAAAATCCCGCCACTAACGCCCCCAAATTACCCGCCCGCATATATCCAGTATAAATCCCCACCTGGGTAGAAGCTGGACCTGGTAGCATTTCGCAAACCGCAACCCCTTCAAGGAATTCTGCTTCCGTAAACCAACCTCGCCTTACCACCACCTCATCATAAATCATCGCAATGTGTGCCTGAGGTCCACCAAAACCAATCGCACCGAGTCGCAGAAATAGTCTAGCCAATTCTTGTAGGCGTTCAAAGACATTCATAATTGCTTCTGGAAAACGACTAACAAGTTTTATAGTTACTAAAATTCTCGGTCGTTATCAGCAAAAACTCAATTCCTAATCAAGATGAGCATCAATTACGGGGAATAGGAGTCTGGTTCAGACTATTTTCCGTTGTATTTTGATCAGGGGTAGGGCGACTTTGTAGCCAAGCAAATAAAGCAGCACTCCCCACGAGGATAACTGTAATTGTACCAACAACTTGGAGCATGAGGCTGTAACGCATAGTAAACCCTAGACTAAATTAAAGTGTTCCATGTGGATATTGGTAATAGGAACATCTAGCTGATGCAAAGCAGATTCTACTGAATTCATCATTTTTGGTGCAGCACAGATAAAATATTGACGAGTCCCTCGATGAATAGGAAGGTAGCGTGCGAGTAGTTCCTTATCGACATAACCAGTTTCCCCTTGCCAATCTTCAGAGGGGTCTTTTATAACATAAACAACCGAGAGATCCAGTTTATCCTTAAGTTCTTCAATTTCTTCGCGAAATGTCACTTCTTCCCAGGTATTATTGGCATAAATTAGCGTAAATGGGCGATCATCTTTGCGGTCTGCTGCGGTGGATAACATACTCATCATCGGCGTAATCCCAATTCCCCCCGCGATAAGAAAAAATCCAGCAGAGTCCCAATACCGATTAGTTGTAAAGACCCCATAAGGACCATCAAGGAAGGCTTTTGTCCCAGGTTCAATCTCTTTAATTTTACTGGTAAAATCTCCTGACTCTTTGATACTAAAAGCTAGAAGGTCGGTATGTTCTGCACTTGAAGACATGGAAAAGGGATGTTCTCGCATTCCCAAAGGGGAACGATTTATTGTAATCCAGGCAAATTGTCCAGGTTAAAAATGTAGCCCCTTATGTCCTTGTGGGCGCAACACCATTGTCCAAACATTACCGCGTTCAGGGGTAACGGCTTCAACAAGATAGGGAAATTTGGTCATTCGCCAAGGTTTGACAATGCGGATATAAATAAGTAACCAAAGGGCAAAAATCGCGATCGCGCTCCACAATACCACATTCCAAAATAGCCCCAAGTAAGTACTAACTCCTAAAGCATGTCCCAAGCCGAAACCAATAGCGAGTACAGCGAGAATAGTATGAGCCATTCGCCAGGGTTCATAGGGAATCTTTAACTGCTTGCGCCAAATTGAGGTAACAACTAGGGTGACAAGGGCTAAAACTGATAAAACAGCTAATCTCGCTCGCCAGGGGGCTGCGATGAAATTCAAAAGTTGTAGGGTTTCTGGATCGTAAATAAATAAAATCACCGGATGAATAATCACAAAGCTGAAAGCAACTAAGGAAATATAGCGGTGAAATTGGAGAATAATATCAATACCATAGGAAGACTCGATGATATTAATTCTTGCGGTCAAAGCAAACTGAAGTGACATCATCGCTAGACCAATAAAGCCTAAAGCAACGGAAAACTCCACCCAAAAGCTACGATCTCTTAATGGAGTATGGAGGATAATAACGAGGAGGGGTAAGAAAGTCAGGATAATATATAAAGCGACCCAAGCTGTTGCTACCGCAACGGGACTTCGCATTAAAATACTTTTCATAAAGCTACGAAAGTAACATTTTCAGCAAGTCTAACCCTACGAAATAATGGCAAAAATGATTGAGTTAATAATACTCAAAGCTAAAGCCCCTATTAAAGCACTCCAAAAACCCCATCTGAGGCTGAAACCAGGCACAATCGCAGCAGCTAACCAGAAAATAAGCGCATTCAAGATAAAGTAGAATAAGCCAAAAGTCAAGAAGATGAGAGGAAAGGTAAATAAGGCTAATATTGGGTTAAGAACAGCATTCAAAATTCCGAAAACTGCTGCGGAAATAATTGCTTTCCCTAAGCTATCAATTTCGACTCCAATGGGAAGCCAGGAAATGATTAAGAAAGTAATAGTTGTGACAATCCAGGAAATAAATATACCCATCTTCTTAGTTATTTTTAAGGTTAATGAAACTAAATTATCATCTACAGATGATTGACAAATGAAAAAATGTAATCGGTAAGGTTTTGGATAAAATTATTCTATCGACTTATCTATGGCAAAAAATGCCTCTAGAGGTAGATCTAGTGAGCTTGGGGCAGATTTAAGCTCGCTGAGTCGGAATTTTGATCACAAATTCTGCACCTTTACCTGGGAGGGAATTACAGCTAATTGTCCCCCCATGTTTTTCTGTGATTATTTGATAGCTAATTGATAGTCCTAACCCTGTACCTTTACCAATCGCTTTCGTGGTGACAAAAGGATCAAATAGTGTTGTTTGGACAGATTCAGCGATACCTTGCCCATTATCCACAATTTTGATGATAATGTCTTGCTTATCCCCAACTGTGGTAGCTATTTTTATTTGGCTAGGAACTACTTGCATTTCTGCTTGAGAACGCTTTTCGTCATAAGCTTCAAGAGCATCAATACTATTACTTACCAAATTCATGAATACTTGATTGAGTTGACCTGGATAACAGCTGACTTGAGGTAAA
>JBBQDV010000229.1:0-4584 GCA_038320005.1 Cyanophyceae cyanobacterium | reverse complement strand
TCTATTTGGCGACCTCCATTATCAGAAAATTCTCTAGGGGTAGATAAGGAAAACTCCCAAATTTGCTTTGCTTTTGTGGGTCGTTTGGTCGATTGGAAAGCTGTTGATTTATTGTTACTCGCTTTTAAAGAGGTTGTCACAAAAATCCCGACCCAGTTAGATATTATTGGCGATGGTGTAGAACGAGCCAATTTAGAAGCACAGGTACGACAGTTGGGTTTGGAAAAACAGGTTAATTTCTGTGGTTGGTTATCTCAACAAGAATGCGCCCAGAAATTGCAACAGGTGGATGTGTTGGTTTTACCTAGTTTGCTAGAGTGTGGGGGGGCTGTGGTCTTAGAGGCTATGGCTATGGGTTTACCAGTAATTGCAACTAAATGGGGCGGACCTGCGGATTATCTTGATGAAAGCTGCGGAATTCTTATTGATCCTACTTCCCAAAAGGAGTTTATCCAAAATTTGGCAAGGGCAATGCTCACACTCGCTCAACAGCCAGAATTGTGCCAGAAGATGGGAATAGCAGGTCGAAGACGGATAGAAGAAGAATTTAACTGGGATGTAAAAGTAGAGCAAATTTTGCAGATTTATCAAAAAGCTCAGGAAGATTTCTTTAAGTAAATTAACTTTTAAAATTGTTGTATTTAAGTACAATTAAGTAGTAAGATTACGGTAATGATTCCATAAATTTAAATAGCTTGTCGTTTTTTAATAAAAATTAGCAAAGTCATGACTCAGTTCAACGATAAACCTATAAGTATAGCCCAATCTGTCGATGACCTGCAAAAACTTAGTGTCAGTCTATTGCGTTCTGCCAAAGTTTTGCACTGGATTGGTTATGGTCTATTGCTCCTCACCCTATTCGACTATATTGAAATTGCCTTTGATCCTAGTCCAAAAAATTCCCTTTGGGCTTTTCAAGCAGTGGGTAACTTTGTGGAAAGAGTTCCTGTCCCTCTAATCGGCTTAGGACTTGCTTTTTATATCGGGCGTAATTTCCGCTCATCAGGAGAAATTATATTGCTTAAAGTTCTATCCTGGTTAGCTTTACTTGGGGCAGTATTTTATTTGCTTTTAATTCCTTTAGGTGTGATTTCAACCGTCAGAATTGAACAGACTAATGCAACCCAATATACCAACCAAGTAGAACAAGGTTTAGCTCAAGTCGAACAAGCCCAATCTCAACTAGATGCTGCGAACACTCCAGAAGAATTACAACAACTTTTGAGTGCTTTAAGCAATCAGGGAAACGCACCTCAAATTGAAGATAATCAACAACTACAGGAAACAAAAACGCAATTTAATAACTTCATTGCAGCAGCGAGAGAAAATGTAACCACTCAAGCGGAGACAAACCGTTCTACTCAGCGAATGAATTTGTTAAGACGCTCTGTTAAATGGAATTTAGGAGCGTTAATTTCCGCAACTCTGTTCTTTATTATCTGGAAAACGACTAGTTGGGTGCGGTAAATCCTGATCAGCCCTTAACGAATGGTAGAAAGTAGGAAGTGTTTAAGTTTACACTTCTTTTTTTTATGCAAATCGTGATTAGTGTTAGCTATTTTGCCAACATCGTTGTAGCCAAGAGATTAAATTATTGCGAGGAGCTAGCAACTGCTGGCAGACACTCCAGACTTGGATTGCGGTGATGGAATCGTTGATATTGACTCGTAATGGTTGACTCATTTCACATTCACAAGGTATTGCCAACTCCTGTAGACGATGATAAACTTGCCAACGGTCTGCCCAATTAACTTCTACTACTTGTGGTGCTTCTAAGGATTCTGGAAGTAAGCTCATTTTTTCAATTAAATGAAAGTTATTCGCAATAATTTTAATTAGTTTCAGTATAAACGGTTTTGAGAATTTTTCAAGTCTTATTGCCAAATTTTACTGACAAGAAATCTTGATTGATTGAGTTTTGGTGGCTAGGGGGGGGAACACGCGATCGCGCCAACAAGAAAGAATGGCAATAAACTCCCAAAACCCTTATAAATATTAGGCTTGCAGTATTTTTTAAATCTGTTATATTGGCAATAGAAGCAGTTTATTGAGAATATAAGATAATGGCTAATAATCAAGTTTTATTACGTACCTTTGGTGAGATCCATGACAACCCCATCTTGTTGGATCACAGTGTTACCGCCCCTGTCTGCGAAGGCTTAAATATTGCCCTGGCTAGTTTCCAAGGCTTATACTTGCAATATCAGAAGCATCATTTTGTAGTGGAAGGCGCAAACTTTTACTCCTTACACCAATACTTCAACGAAAGCTACGATGAAGTACAGGGTCATGTTCATGATCTCGGCGAACGCTTAGATGGATTAGGAGGAGTTCCCGCTGCAAGTTTCAGCAAGTTAGCAGAATTGTGTTGCTTTGAACCTGAAGAGGATGGCGCATTTAAGTGTCGTCAAATGGTGGAACATGATCTAGTTGCAGAACAATCGATGATTCGACTGCTACGTCGTCAAGCAGCCCAAGCAGAAAGTCTCGGCGATCGCGCTACTCGTTTACTCTATGAGCAAATCTTACTTAAAACCGAAGAACGGGCTTATCATTTAGGTCACTTCCTCGCTAAAGATGCTTTAGTGTTAGAGTTTGTGCAACTTTCCCAAAATTAGCTCTTGATGGTTGAACAAAAAAAGGGCTAAACTGCACCTAGCAATTTAGCCCTTTATACCCTTCTTATCCCTCAAGGAGTTATGACAGATCTGTTTTTTATCGGCAGATCATTCATTTTGCCTTTAACTGTTCTAGCAAAAGTGAATTTGATAATTAATAACTCTATTCAGATTTTAGAGTCATCAAGATATCTTGTCAATAGTTTTACTGAATATTAATTTTTGAGTCGTGAAGTAACGATTTAAGTCAGTATTTTCCTAGATAGGGAGGTTCTGTCTCCTAGAGAATTAGGCAGAAGCCATTTCTAGATCAGAATTAGAGGCTGTATCTGTGCTATCCTGGTCATTAGCTTTACGGGGTTGAAGAACGCCATAACCGCCATGATTACGAATATAGATGACATTAATCTCATCTGTGTCTTGATTGCGGAACATATAAAAATCGTGATCGACTAAATCTAGCTGATGTTTGGCTTCAGAGATAGTCATGGGGGGCATGGCGAAATACTTCATCCTTACCACTTCTTCGGGCAATTCTGGAGCGCGATCGCCGACTAAATCAGGAGCAACAGGTTCATCGGGAAGCATTTCTCCAGTCTTAGGCTGAACATGGGTACGGTTGAGATTTTTCTCCTTGTACTTACGCAATTGGCGGGCAATCTTATCTCCAACTAGGTCAATACTGGCATATAAATCTTCACTACTGACCTGGGCGCGGATTACTGTACCATTAGCGTAAACAGTCACTTCTGCCGTATGCTTGTCACTGATGCGAGGGTTGACCGCAACGGATAAGTGGACATCCACTTTTGTGGTCATGCTGGCGAAGTGCTTAACTGCTTTTTCAAGTTTCTCTTCGACATGTTTACGGATTGCTTCTGTGACTTCAATGTTATTGCCCTGGATTAAAAGCTTCATATTTAAGACTCCCAATGTTGCGAATTTTCAGACTGTTCCAAGCCAGTCAGGGTAGAAGTAATTACTGTATTTGTTAACAGTTACTTCAACCTTTTCTCTACTTCTAGAGTACCACTTGTATTGTAGCAAACATAGCTTCTTGAATTCTCTTTATTTTCCTTTGCAAACCTTGACATTTCTGCAAGAAACAAATTTAAATTTAGTTATTTTTACGGTATAATCTATTGCCCAAACGTCGCTGTTGGTTAAGAAGTCAGAATTTAGTTCCCTACTCTCAAGCTTGGGGGGAACAAAAACGCCTTGTGGCTCAACGCTTAGAAAATCCTAGTCTCGATGATCTACTTTTACTCCTCGAACATCCCCCCGTCTATACTTTAGGGACAGGTGCAAACTCAGATTTTCTTAAATTCGCTCCCCAGGAGACAGGTTGGGAGGTTCACCGCATTGAAAGGGGTGGGGAGGTGACATATCATTGTCCAGGTCAACTTGTCGGTTATCCTATTCTAAATTTGCACTACTATCAGCAGGATTTACACTGGTATTTGCGACAACTAGAAGAAGTGATAATTCGGACTCTTCAACAGTATGGACTCCTGGGCTATCGTCTTGAAGGTTATACGGGGGTGTGGTTAGAGGGTTGTAAGGTAGCAGCGATTGGGATTAAAGTTAAACGCTGGATTACTATGCATGGGTTTGCTTTGAATGTTTGTCCTGATCTCAGGGGATTTGAAGAGATTGTTCCCTGTGGAATTACGGATAAGGCGGTGGGAAGTTTAGCTCATTTTATCCCGAATATAGAAATGAATCAAGTTCGCAGACAAATCGCGATCGCGTTTGCGGAAGTATTCCAAGTTGAATTAATTAGCCCAGAAGAGAATAATCTTCAACGCCTCTGATTTAGGTAATATTGACTTCTCCCCTGCCTGAAGGCGAGGGGAATCTTAAGACCATAACGTTAGTCTTAAAGGTGCAGTCAAGACACCCCTACTGATTCCGCTTAGGTCTAGCCCAAGCATCACCGCTACTTTTCTACCGATATTTGCTGCTC
>JBBQDV010000228.1:0-4600 GCA_038320005.1 Cyanophyceae cyanobacterium | reverse complement strand
TACTCCTGAAATAGGACTAGAATTATTCACAATTATAGTTCCAGACGGAAGTTGAGAAGCATTTAATTCTCCTCTTTTCCACATTTTCCAAGCAGTTTGATAACTTATCCCTTTAGATTTTGCATAACTTGATAGCTTCATGTTTATATTATACTACAAAATACTATAAAATACTATATTTATGTTATTCTTTTGTGATACCTTAATCGTGCAAGCCGTCGCCAAAAAATATGCTGAGGAAACCCAAGCAGATAATTATTACAACTTTCCTCAAATCCCTTGCATCGAAATTACCACCAAAGTTTTAGAACAAGAAGCCTCCCCCAATTACGCCTTAAGCAAACGTTGGGTTTCCATTGAGATTGCGGATAATGGCATGGGAATGCCTCCAGCAGAAAAAGCCAAGATTTTAGATTCCTTTTCTATTGCCCAACGTACTGCGAAAGAAACCAGTCTCTCCCTCAGCTACCAAATTGTCACCGCTAATCATGGGGGTAAATTAACCTTAAACTCTCGCAGTTTAGCAGAAGGATTTTCTCATCAGGAAACAGGCACTGAGTTTACAATTCTCCTTCCATTAACCTGAAATCCAAATTGGCTATTTTGCAAATTATGAATATAAAAAAAGAGAAAGGAGAGGCTTTCTGATAGAATCTTATCAAGACGTTAAGTTTTGTAACTATTATTTTAAATGAAATTACTAATTGTCGGTGCAACAGGAACATTAGGCAGACAGGTTGCTCGCCGTGGGATTGAAGAAGGGCATCAAGTGCGTTGTTTAATCCGCAATCCCAGCAAAGCGAAATTCTTAAAGGAATGGGGGGCAGAACTTTATAAAGGCGACTTGTGTTTTCCTGAAACCCTCCCCACCGCCTTAGAAGGGATAGATGCGGTAATAGATGCTGCGACCGCCCGTCCTACGGATAAAATCAAAAAGGTCGATTGGGAAGGAAAAGTTAATCTCATTCAAGCCAGTGTTACCGCTGGAATTGAACGATTTGTCTTTTTTTCAATCCTTGATGCAGAAAAGTACCCCAACGTCCCCTTGATGTCTATTAAACACTGTACAGAGCAATTTTTAGCCGAATCGGGTCTAAACTACACAATCTTACGTCCCTGTGCCTTTATGCAGGGCTTGATTGGACAATATGCAATTCCCATTTTAGATAATCAATCGGTTTGGGTAACTGGCGAAACTACTCCTACCGCCTATATCGATACTCAAGATATTGCCAAGTTTGCCATTAAAGCCTTGGAAGTGCCAGAAACTGCCAAGCAAATCTATCCTGTAGTGGGGACTCGCGCCTGGACAGCCTATGAAATTATTAATCTTTGTGAACGTTTATCAGGTAAGGAGGCAAAAATTGCCCGTTTACCACTGCGTTTGTTGAGATTTACGAGTCGGGTGACGCGCTTTTTTGCTTGGACTCGTAATGCTTCGGAACGGTTGAAATTTGCGGAAGTTTTAGCTAGTGGTAGACCTTTGGATGCCCCAATGGATGAAGTTTATGAAGTATTTAATCTGAAGGAAGATGAGATAACAACCTTAGAGTCTTATCTGCGAGAATACTTTGGTCGTATTATGAAAAAACTCAAGGAATTGGACTACCAGAAACAGAAAAATAAGAAGAAGAAAAAGACTCCTTTTAAGTCACAATCATAAAATGATCATCGGTTTCTTCCCCTTTGTTACCTAATTTGTGGTGAGGAAGGGGCAAAATGTGCAAAGATAACTAAATTAGGTGTGATCCCCATTGGTGAAGTTGAGAATGAAAATTTGCTCAATGTTAGGGGCATTGCTACCTTCTTATTTCATAAACTTTTTAGCTGGATAGTATAGTTTTGCCCAAAGTAGGCATCATTTACAACAACGTTAAACCTGTCGCTTGTCGTGTCGCTGAAGAAATACGGGACAAGCTAGTTTCTCATAGCTGTACTGTGCTTATGGCAACAGGAATGGGGGGGATTTTAGGCTATTCTCGCCCCGATAGTCCTATTTGCTTAACGCCAGTAGAACAGTTAGTTCCCCCTGGTTTTGATGACAGTTTGGATTTTGGGATTGTTTTGGGTGGGGATGGTACAGTCTTATCTGCGTTTCGCCAGTTAGCTCCCTGTAATACGCCTCTATTGACGGTAAATACGGGACATATGGGATTTTTAACGGAAACCTATGTCAATCAACTTTGGGACGCTCTTGAGAGAGTAATAGCAGGAGAATATGAAGTAGAGAGACGCTCAATGCTTTTTGTCCAGGTCTTTCGCGGGGAAAATTTGCGTTGGGAAGCCCTATCTCTCAATGAGATGGTTGTGCATCGTGAACCTTTGACGAGTATGTGTCATTTTGAGGTCAAAGTGGGAAGACACGCCCCCGTTGATATTGCTGCGGATGGGGTTATTGTTTCGACTCCGACAGGTTCAACAGCTTATTCTCTCAGTTCAGGGGGTCCGGTGGTGACTCCTGATGTACCAGTTTTGCAATTAGTACCGATATGTCCTCATTCCTTGGCTTCGAGGGCTTTAGTGTTTAGTGATACTGAGTCTGTTCAGATTGTTCCTGCTACGCCAAATCAGATGATTATGGTGGTGGATGGTAATGGGGGTTGTTATATTTCTCCAGAGGACAAGATTATTTTATCGCGATCGCGCTATTGCGCCAGTTTTATCCGTCTCCAATCCCCCGAATTCTTCCGTATCCTCCGCGAAAAGCTAGGCTGGGGACTCCCCCACATCGCTAAACCCACATCGGTCGAATTACCTTGATTTTTTTGCCCATGTTTATGAAAGATATCAACAAAGAATTACAGATTTACAATAATTTTGTTAGAGGACTCTTAACTTTCGATGATTAACCCGATTAAAACCGTTTCTCTGTTTAGTGGATGCGGAGGGATGGATTATGGTTTCGCACTATCTGGATATCAACTTATTTGGGCTAATGAAATTGACCATGATGCTTGTGAGACATATAAATATAACATCGGTAGTCATATAGTTGAGTCTGATATTACAAACGTAAATCTTAATCAAATTCCCGATTGTGAACTTATTTTAGGGGGATTTCCCTGTCAAGATTTTTCTCTTATTTGGAAAAGACAAGGACTTACAAGTGAAAGAGGTAATCTTTATAAATATTTTGTGCAAGCGATTCAATTAAAAAATCCCTTAGTCTTTGTTGCTGAAAATGTCAGAGGTTTGATGACTGCTAACAAAGGAAAAGCTATCGAAAAAATTACTGAAGATTTTCAATCTTGTGGGAAATTTGGCTACGAACTTGATGTTTCTGTATATAATTTTGCTCAATATGGTGTTCCTCAATTAAGAGAACGGGTTTTAATCATAGGTATTAGAAAAGATATTGACTTTACTTATAAAAAGCCCTTTCCAACTCATACACCTGGAAACTATATTACTTCAGAACAGGCTTTAGAAAATGTAGAAGAAGTCCCTTTCAATAATGAGCATCAAAATATTAAGCGTAAAACGATAGAGATGCTGAAGTTAATTCCTGAAGGTTGCAATTTTAGCTCTATCCCTAAAGAGTCGCCCTATTATGTTAAAGGGATGATTAGCCATGTTTATAGAAGACTTCAGAGAGATAAACCATCAACTACAATAATTGCTGCTGGAGGTGGTGGTACTTGGGGATATCACTATTGTGAACCTAGACCTCTAACTAATCGTGAAAGAGCTAGACTTTTTGGCTATCCTGATGACTTTAAATTTTTTGGTTCGATAGCAAGTGTTCGGAAGCAAATCGGAAATTCTGTTCCACCATTAGGAATTAAAATCGTTGCAGAGTCTTTAAAGGGTGCATTTAGTTCTCCCTATAAAAAAAGAACTGTAGAACAAGATATCGTTTATCATCAGTTAGTTATTCCCTTAGTTATAAATTCGAGTAATTGCCATTTTGGAGATATTGATTTGATTGACCCTACATTTAGTAGCAAAGTTGTAACTGCATCTAACACGATTGCTAAAAAATATAATCATGTAAGCAGTTTGCGGGGAAATCCAGAAGGATTGTTAGAATATGATAATGAACTATATTTAACAAAGTCCCAAACTCTAGAATATTTTGACTTAGCTAATAGAGATATTGTTGAAAAAGATTTGGAGTTTAGAAGAAAATTTATAAAGCTTGGAGAACTTATCTCTCCTGAGATTGAAGCGGAGAAAGTTCCAGGAGGTGGTAATCGAATTTTATTTAAAAGATCTACCTTAGAAAGGTATCTTATGCAGTTAGGAAATAAGTCAATAGATTTGACCTATAACGATGCAAAGGAAGTTGTTAGACAATATGATAATGTCCTCAGCCAACCTAAAAAATATGGAATGAGAGGTCAAAGAAACTTTACAGGTAAAGTCGAAGATGAAGTGAGAGGAAAACTTGCAGAATATGGATTTGCTAAGTATCTGGAAACTTTAACTGGTTTCATTTTTCCTGTTGATTACAGTTCCTTGCTAGATAGTGAAGATAATGTATCTTCAAAAAGAGACGCTGGTGATTTTACAAAAGTTGAAATTAATTCCGAACTTTACGATCTTCCAGAAACTTTGCATATATCTTTAAAATCAACTAATGGTAATTATTTAGCAATTC
>JBBQDV010000227.1:0-4603 GCA_038320005.1 Cyanophyceae cyanobacterium | reverse complement strand
ATTTGGGCGGAGGTGTAGCCTGTTTTTATGAGGTAGGCGGTTAGGTATTTGGTTTCTATGTTGCTGTTTTTGGGGCGTTCTTGCCAGTTCCCGATGTATTCATAACCGAGTTCATTAGTGAAGAGTTTGATAACTCGGTTTTGGGTAACTCTTTCGGGTTTAACAGCATTCATTATAAAACTTCCCATTCTGCTTCGGGGACAGCAGGAGTAACGATATCATCAAGGATTTGCACTGTGTTTTTCATGCAACCAAAGGGGGCGCGTTTTGGTTTGGGGGCTGGAGATAAAACGGCTAGGGGAATTCCTGCTTCAGTAATTGTTAGGGGTTGGTTGGTGCGTTTAATTTCAGCGATGAGTTTTTGAAGGTCTGGGGGAAGTTGATCAAGGGTTATTTCCATGATTTTTTACAATATCTTTTTCTCAATTATCATTGATTTACCATTTCCAGTAAGGGAGTTACATTTTTAAATCAAACGAATGCGTCCAGTTAGTAATTCTTGCATCATGCCTTGTTTAAGTTGGCGCGTTTTGTTAAGTTTTTCTTCTAGGACTACGATTTCGTTATCCATATCGGTTAAGACTTCAGCTATTGCTTCTTGTTCTTGTTTTGAAGGAAGAGAAATCTCGTATTTAGCAATTTGTGGAGCAGTTAGCTGTGGTACTCCTGTACTTTCATTGGCAAAATCAATAAACTCATTAATAAATTCCGAAAGAAATTGACAATCAATATTTTTTAAAGGCTTCAAAATCAGCAATCTACCAATTGCAACAAAGCAAGAAAATCGAGCTACTGCGAATCCAACATCTCCACGAGCGGTAACAGTTACAGCATTACCTTCGTGCTGAAAATATGAGCTAAATCCATATAAACCAAAATTAGAATGTGAGTTTGAATAGATTGGATATACATAAGGTTCTGTCATAACTGTTGAAAACTGATCTTTATTCAGATCTCCACCAGCACTTATTTCACAGAGTTCTCCTATCGTTTTAATTTTCCATTTTTCAGTAAACCCACTTAATCGCTTTTTCCCTGTGAGTAGTTGCTGCGTTGCGCCTTGTTTGATGTGGCGTTTTTTGGAGATGAGTTTTTCGAGGGACGCGATCGCGTTATCCACATCACTCAATACCTCTGCTATATTTTTTTGTTCGTGGAGGGAAGGTAAAGCAATTGGCAATTTTCTCATCTTTAGAATTCCAAATGCTGCTTGAGAAGTACTATGAAGTTCCTGATAAATATGCTTTTGAACTAAACTAGATTTCAACCACGCCATTAAAAAATACGAGGGGATTTTAGGCTTAATAAGAATAACATTAGCACTCAATGCATAACGAAATGTCGTTGTAGGAACAAATTTGGGTACTCCTATAGTTCCAATTTTTCCGAAAACAATATCTCCAGGAGAAACATAGAAACTTGCCTGCTGTTTATCTACTGCCTTGGGAATGATTTTTCTACAATTATCCCAATCTACTAATGTTTCATTCAGAAAATCACTAATACCAATGTACGGTTCTCCTCTGTCTAACTCTGGAGGTGTTCTATGATCTGGCTGAGGGTCAATAATATTGGCAATATTTTCTAAAGTAGTGACTTCCCAATCATTAGGAATAACCCCTACATCCGTCGCCTTATACCCATCTTTCACCACTTCATTCTTCATTGTTGATTATCCATTAAACTAAAAGAAATCCTCAGACCACCCCCACACAAATCATTTAAACCAAAGGCTTGATGTAATTTAACAACGTCGGTAAATCCCTCTGAACTGCTGCCCAAACTTCATCGCAATCTACCTCATCGTAATTATGAGTAATCACATCCCGCATTCCTGCAATTTCCTTCCAAGGAATCGTCGAATGTTCACTTCTAAACTCATTGGATAACCGCTTGGTTGCTTCCCCAATAATTGTGATCCGCCGTAGCACCGCATCCTGCTTTTCTGTATTGCTGACAAAATCATCAAACTCCACACCCTCCACATACTTCAAAATTAGACGGATTGCTGTGAAAATATCAACCAGAGCCTCCAAATCACGCGACATAGATTACCTCAGCAGACTCTAGAATATTTCGACGGCGAATCCAGTTAGAACTTCCTTCAATTGCCTTTTTACTAACTAGATCAACCTTGCGCTGAAATAACCCTTCTAATTCCTCAACCATCCGCATTTTTTCTAAAAGTCCCCTTTTTGCTGCTGGCTGATAAGAAACAAGCAAATCAATATCACTCTCTTGATTAAAATCATCCCGTAACACCGACCCAAACAAAGCTAACTCTGCTATATCGTGCTGTTCACAAAAACTATGTAATCGCTTCGGTTCAACCCCAAGGCGATCAAAGATATAGTTTTTTTCTAAAAGAAGATTACTTTGCATTACGTTCTTCCCGTGAAGGCATTTCACTAATAGAAATAGGATTTTCTCTATACTGCTTCACAAAATCATGCTTAACTTGTTGACGAGACTCGCTAATTTCATCAGAATCAGACATTAAACGAGCCTCCTCTCTTAACCTCTCTTCCACCTCCTTTATAACTTGCTCAACCCTAGCTTGGGGCAAATTATCAGGCGCATTGATCACAACTTGCATTTTTCAAAACCTCTCAATTTTCAATTTTCGATTAAAAACCCCATTTTCTCTAAATGTCCCTCAACCTTAAGCGATAACTCATCAACCTGACTGATTATCTGCGGTAAAGGCTGATCATATCTTTCCGCTAATACCTTCATCCGTTGCGTCAACCCCTGACTAATGCGGTCAACCTCCCCATGAATCGCTTCCCCTAACTTCCTCATCCATTTATCATCTATCACCAAAGCCTTAATTTCCTCCACCGCTAATAAGGGATATTGCTTATAAGCCAATAAATCCAAAACCTCAGTTTCCGCCTTGATTTCCTTCTTTAACTTCGCCTCTCGGTTATAAAACTGCAACCACAAATTCAAAACTTCCCTTTCCTCATCAGCATCCTTATCCCCCTTAACTTCCTTTAAACGAGTAGAAATATTCGCCTTATTAATCCTCTCCAACTCTGCCAAAAGACCCTCTTCCCCAGAATGTTCCTCCTCCAGTTCCGTCCGCTGCGCTGTTAAACTCTCCAATTCTCCCTCAAGCTGATTAATAGACTGCTGCTGCTTGGCAAAATACCGCCCCACAATCAAAGCCTTGGGAATCAAATCACAAACCCAACCCTTATCGACAGCTTTTCCCTTCTTGTTTTCCTCTAAAATCCTTTTTGTTTCTGCCTTCCAGCCTTCCTCAGCGAGGTAATAGCAATCATCCTCCATGACTTCTCCCCAATAGTCGAGAAGGTGCTGATAAATCCCATAATGATCCACCAGGGGCTTACCCTGATAATGAGCCAGTAAGCTCTCTCCTAGCTCCCAGACCAAGGCTTTGGGCTTAAAACTTTCTTTTTCCAAACCGTTGAAACGACTGCGCCACAATTCTCGCCATTGAGCAAATAAGCCAGTCATAGACTCGATAAATTCGATAAATTCAGGATGTTCATAAATGCTCTGCTTGACCTGAGACTGGTCTAGGTTTAACTGGGAATAGTGAGGGCGTTGGGGTTGAAATAGGGTTGATTTGAGATTGGGGCAAATCTGCCAATATTTCGCTAAAGATTCCAAATCGCGATCGGGGATACCACCCCGTAGATGTGCCTCAATGTCTTGGATATCCTCTTGCTGTTGGGAGTCAATGTAACGGGGAATATTGAGGTTAAATTCATTCCCTGCAATTTCGGCAAACTCCACAAACCGCGAATACTTGGGGATAGAAAGCTGCTTTTTGAATACATCTACGATGCGATGAATATCGCGATCGCGCAAACGATTCTTATTCCCATCCTTCATCAAACCACCACTCGCATCGATCATAAAAATGCCCTGACGACTAGCTGCTTTTGAGCGATCCAACACCACAATACAAGCAGGAATCCCCGTCCCATAAAACAAGTTTGCAGGTAAACCAATAATCCCCTTGATA
The DNA here is from genome assembly GCA_038320005.1 of Cyanophyceae cyanobacterium. Lineage (GTDB taxonomy): Bacteria > Cyanobacteriota > Cyanobacteriia > Cyanobacteriales > SIO1D9 > JBBQDV01. The sequence continues at coordinate 606 of JBBQDV010000227.1, read as the reverse complement.
TAACCCCGCTTAATCAAATTACGGCGAATTTCTGCCTCCGCATTCCCCCGAAACAGAACCCCATGAGGCAAAATACAAGCCCCCCTCCCCGTACTTTTGAGCGATCGCAAAATGTGGAGTAAATAGCCATAGTCCCCCTGTTTCCCTGGTGGCACACCAAACCCCTCAAACCGCCCAAAATCATCGGCTTCAGGATTAAAGCCCGTACTCCAACGTTTATCACTAAAAGGCGGATTAGCAACCACATAATCAAAGGTTTTCACCCCCCCATCCTTAGACAGGAATAAAGGATTAGCTAAAGTGTTTCCCTGCTTAATAATCGCGGTGGGGTACTGATGGAGGATCATATTCATTCGCGCTAACCCTGAAGTGGCTGCGTCCTTCTCCTGACCATAGAGAGTAACCCCCGTTGTCGCCTCATCAGCAACCTTTAACAGTAATGAACCCGATCCGCAAGTGGGGTCATAAACTGTCGTTTGTTCGGTGGTTTCCTCTTCGCGAATCCCTAAAATCTGGGCAATTACCCGACTTACTTCCGCTGGGGTATAGAACTGACCTTTACTTTTCCCGCTTTCGGTAGCAAAGTGGCGCATCAAATACTCATAA
>JBBQDV010000226.1:0-4621 GCA_038320005.1 Cyanophyceae cyanobacterium | reverse complement strand
CAAGTAATGAAATTAATCATCCCTATCTTCGCAATGCCCGTAATCTCCGTCCTGACTGGAATTTAGCTCAGATTGGTGTATCTTCCCATTCCGTATGAACTCAGAAAAGTTAAAGCAAATTAAAATTGTGCTAGTAGAACCAGCAGGGGCGTTGAACGTCGGTTCTATAGCACGAATTATGAAAAATATGGGGTTAAGGCAGTTAGTGCTGGTTAATCCCCAATGTGACCCCCACGGAGAAGAAGCCAGGTTAATGGCGGTACACGGGAGAGATCTTTTAAAGGAAGCACGACAAGTAGATAATCTAGCTCAAGCTTTGGAAGGATGTCAATGCGCGATCGCGACAACTGCCCGTTCCCGTTCCCTACCCACCACCCTAGAATCCCCTCGCAGTCTTCTACGCACACTTTTAACGAACAATCTCAGTTCCGCAATCATATTTGGTCGCGAGAATAGTGGCTTAAGAAACGACGAATTAAGCTATGCCCAAAGATTTATTGAAATTCCTGCCAATCCCGAATATCCTTCCCTAAATCTTGCTCAAGCGGTGGCTGTATGCGCCTATGAGCTTTACCAAGCAACTATTCAGCCCGAAGTAGAAGTTATCAAAAACAGCACCCCTCCTAACCCTGATATCGCCCCCATTGATATCCTTGAAGGCTACTATCAGCATTTAGAATCAGTTTTACTAAAAATTCAATACCTATATCCTCATACCGTTGAATCCCGCATGGAAAAGTTTCGTCGTTTATTCAATCGCGCCAATCTTACCGAGGAAGAAGTCGCGATGTTGCGAGGAATTCTCCGACAGACAGACTGGGCGATTAAGGACGATTAATTATTAGTTCTGAGGTTTAAATAAGTTTTTCTTCGTGATTTTACTCGCAATGAAGTGATATATTTGCTGTACAAAGCCAGGATACAGAAGCCCGACAATATTTGCGCAGAGGCAAATCAGTCCCAAAGCTAATAAGATAAATGTCTCTGACCTTACTACCCCAACCATAAACCAAGTGGCAACATGGAAACACATCACCAAGGCGAAACTAATAGCAAGGGTTGCTGAGACTAGTTTTTGTTGACTGGGACGCTTTAGGGCGATAAATGCCAGAGTGGTTAAGGTTGCTACAATATTTGCAGGTACTAGAAAGGTACAAATACCAACGCAATAGGTGCGAGAAAATTCAAACAAGGGATTTAAATCGATCACAGACTCACTCTCAACTAATGTTATTAAAAATAAAGGATTAAAAATAAGGTTACAAAATGCAATGCTTATCTGAGCAATTGCTATAGCTATCATCTTAACGGATTAACGGAAATTTTGCGATTTTCCAGAAATATTAAGTCTCTTTACGAATAGAAGTATTTTTCTCTTCCCATGGGGGGAGTTGTTCGTAAAATAAAAAACTGTTGCTGAGTATATTTGAAATTATGAAGATTAAGATTATTGAACATTATGATAGTAGTTTCACCCTAGCGGATGATGCCAAGGAAACTTTATTTATACTCCTTAACCACGAGCAGTTTACTGCCAAAGTCTCGGAACAAGTTCAAGGTCAAAAGGTAGAGTTTACGGAACTTTTATTTCAACCTGTACCATATAGCAAAACAACCCCGAAGGGAATGCCCAAAGAGTTTGAAAGCTATCACGAGAATCCCGATTATATTATTGTCAATATTCCTCCCAATTTTATGTTCCAGGCGAAAATATTTAAACCTAGTCGCCTTTGTGCAATTTACAAGAAGAAAGATTAAACTAATTTAAAACAAACTTGTAGTTTCATTACAATCAAACTTAATAAAAACATGGCAACTGAGACTGAAATTACTCCTTTAACCAGTTTGAAATTGAATTCTTATTTGAATCAAGAAGGTCAAATTAATCAAGAATTGGAACGTAAAATTGGTGTATATGCTATTTTTGATCTTGATAAGCAATTACAATATGTAGGCTATTCTCGCGATATTTACCTCAGTCTCAAGCAACATTTAGTTCGCCAACCAGAACATTGCTATTGGTATAAAGTCCTAACCATTGAACGACCCAATCGTACTATATTAGAAGCCACTCGTCAGGCTTGGTTAGCAGAAAACGGTGCAATTCCCCCAGGAAATAGTGCAGAAGAAAGCGCATGGACTCAACCCATTGATGCAAAACCGACTATGAGTACAGAGGAGAAAGAAAACTACGAAAAACTTGAGCCGATTGCACAGACAAAATTAATGAAAAAAATAGCAAGACGCTTAGAAGCAGAGATTTTAGGAGAACTAGAAGCGCGAGGGGTGCAAATGGAGTTGCGTTTCCAACCTAAGTTAAAAGAGCAAGGGTTATTAGACCTTAAATAACGATCAAACCTTGGTTATTGCAAACGGTCAATGGTGCGATATTGAATTGCTTCGGCGACATGAGAAGATTTAATCTCATTCTCTCCTGCTAAATCCGCAATAGTGCGAGATACTTTTAAAACGCGATCGCTTGCTCTTGCTGATAGCCCCAGTTTACGAATTGCGCCTTCGAGTAGGTTACGACTCCCTTCATCTAATTGGCAATATTTCCGCAGTTGGGGGGATTGCATTTGGGCATTACAGTTAATTTTGGGTTCATGGACAAAACGATTTAAAGCGCGATCGCGCCCTGCTGTAACCCTCTCCCTCACTGGCTCAGACTCCTCCCCTAATTCTTGTCGCGTCACTTCTTCGGGTTTAAGGCGATTGACCATAACTTGCAGATCAATGCGATCTAAAAGAGGACCAGAAAGTTTTGCCCAATACTGCTGTCTTTGACGTGGAGAACAACTACAAGCTTGAACTGGGTCGCCAAAGTAACCACAAGGACAAGGATTTGTACTGGCGACTAAGGTAAACTGGGCTGGAAATGTGACAGATTGACGGGTGCGAGAAATCGCAACATAGCCATCTTCTAAAGGTTGGCGTAGATACTCCAAAACATTGCGCCGAAATTCTGTCAACTCATCGAGAAAAAGCACCCCGTGATGAGCAAGGGAAATCTCCCCAGGACGGGGATAACTACCACCACCCACTAAAGAAGGACCACTAGCGGAATGATGAGGGCTGCGAAAAGGTCTTTCCGTCACTAATGAACCCCGATCCCTTAATAAACCTGCCACAGAATGAACCTGAGAGACTTCTAAAGCCTCGGTAAAGTCTAAAGGGGGCAAAATTCCTGGTAATCGCTTTGCAAGCATCGTCTTACCGCTTCCTGGCGCACCAATAAATAAAATATTATGACCTCCCGCAGCGGAAATTTCTAAAGCGCGACGAGCATGGGCTTGTCCTTTTACATCCCTTAAATTGGGGACTTGGGCAGCAAATAGCGGATCTGGGACTGGATTCTCATATTCAATGGGCTGATATTTTTCTGGTTGGTTAAGAAAGCTCGCAACTTCTCGTAAATGCCCAAATCCATAGACAGAAATATCCTTGACAATAGCTGCTTCTTGGGCATTATCTATCGGTACAACTAAACCAGAAATACCTAACTTTTGGGCTGCTGCTGCAATGGGTAAAACCCCTGTAACTGGACGCAAGCTGCCATCTAGAGAGACTTCCCCTAAAAATAAATAGTCCCCCAACATTTGAGCATTTACTTGTTCCGAGGCTGCCAAAATCCCCACACTAATGGGTAAATCAAAGCTAGGACCTTCTTTCCTTAAGTCCGCTGGGGTGAGATTAATAATAATTTTACGCACAGGAAAGGCAAATCCAGCATTTTTGAGAGCAGCTTTTACTCGTTCGCGAGACTCCTGTACCGCAGTATCTGGTAAACCCACAACGGTAATGGTGGGGAGTCCCCCCGATACATCGATTTCTACCCCAACCTTAACTGCATCGATTCCTACAAGGGACGCACTCCAAACCCGTGCCAACATTATTATTTATCCTAATCTCTGTATCCTTTACAATAGCAGCAGTCTTTTAATATAACGACATTAATTATGAGTGAAACTATCTTTACCAAGATTATTAATAAGGAAATTCCCGCAGATATTGTCTATGAAGATGAGAGCGCGATCGCGTTTAATGATATTAGCCCCCAAGCCCCTGTTCATATCTTAGTAATTCCCAAAAAACCAATTGCTAGTCTCTCAGTAAGTAGCCCTGAAGATAAAGAATTACTCGGACATCTCCTACTTGTCGCCAAGCAAGTAGCGGAAGAAGCAGGTTTAGAGAACGGCTATCGCGTTGTTACTAATAATGGAATCGAAGCAGGACAAAGCGTAGAACATATTCATTTCCATGTTCTCGGCGGTCGTCCTTTGAAATGGCCTCCAGGTTAATATCCCCCAAAAGAAGGGGAAATATTAAAAAATAATGAAATTCCTTTACAAACTGTTACAGATTTGCTAATGTTTAGACGTCAGGCACAAATTCCTGGCAACATTATAAAACTTAAAGCAATTATCCAACCATGACAACAACACTACAACAACGCGAAAACGCGGGTTTGTGGGAGAGATTCTGTCAGTGGGTCACAAGTACAGACAACCGCCTTTATATTGGCTGGTTCGGCGTACTGATGATTCCTACCCTCCTCACCGCTACCACTTGTTTCATTATCGCCTTTGTCGCAGCACCTCCTGTAGACATTGACGGTATC
>JBBQDV010000225.1:0-4632 GCA_038320005.1 Cyanophyceae cyanobacterium | reverse complement strand
ATCTCACCCAACGAGATTAACAAGAATATTGCCACAGTTATTGTTGCACCAATGACCACAAAAGGGAAATCCTATCCCACTCGTGTTCCTTGTAATTTCCAAGGTAAAGATGGGCAAATAGTGCTAGATCAAATTCGGACAGTTGATAAAACTCGATTAATCAAGAAATTAGGAAAGATTAAAGCTGATGAAGGCAAAGCAGTGTCAGCTACTTTAGTCGAGATGTTCGCTGATTAAAATATTATTGTTGCTTAAGAGTTTAGCAAATATCTGCGACTTTCTAACGCATAATTAAATTCCAGTTTGCCTTGAAATTTCAACTGATTTTAGAGTATAATTGTAAGTCGTTCAGTAAAAGACAAAAACTTGTCTCGTTAGCTCAACCGGATACAGCAATCGCCTTCTAAGCGATAGGTTGCAGGTTCGATTCCTGCACGAGACGTTAGAAAAGCTAAAAATTATCGATACTCCAATCAAATTAAATATAAAAATAAGCCAGCATTAGAAATCAATCCTCTACTGGCTCAAAATAACTGATTTTATTTCAGTTTGGTTTAAGGTGCTAAAGCATTACCCCGTAGTAAACTACCAATGGTTTTTGCTGTTACCTTCAACTGCACCAAAGGATTAGCAGGTACAACGGTTTTATAGAGATAGCTGTCAAAAGTCATGCGCTGGACATCCTTATCCGCACACATTTCGACAAAAGCCTCACGGGTTGCATCAGAACGATAGAAGACCCTTTGCAGGATGTCTAACACCTTGTAGGTAATACCGTACTTCTTATCCCATTCCTTGAGGTAAACCTTGAGATCAGCCTCAGTGGGAACACGCTGTCCGTTGTTGGAAGCAGCGACGATGGTTTCTGCACACATCCGCGCGGATTTAGCAGCAAAGTAGATGCCTTCGCCAGAAGATTTGGTTACAGTTCCCGCAGCATCACCAACGAGGGCGACACGACCGACTACACGACGGGGACGGGGATGTTCTGGGATGGGGTGGGCTTCTACTTTAATAATCTCACCACCGACAAGCTTATGGGCTGCACGGGCGCGAATACCTGCTTGCAATTTCTTGATTTTGGCTTGATTGACCTTCATTGTGCCTGTACCGACAGCAACGTGGTCATATTTCGGGAAAACCCAGCCGTAGAAATCGGGGGATACATCATCACCGACATACATTTCTGCTAAGCCTTCGTAATGTTGCATCATCTTGTCAGGGAGACGGATACGTTCTTGGAACGCGATCGCGTAATTATAATCCCCTGCATCAATCGCTTTGGCAACTCTTGAATTTGCCCCATCTGCACCAATAACAAGATTAACCGTGAGGCTTTTCGCCGTACCGACTGCTTTACCGTCGGAGTGATCCATATAGTGAATCGTGTAATCTCCCTTATCATCGGTGGGAATTTCTAATTTATGAACAGTTCCATTAATAAGTTTCGCACCCAATTTGTGAGCGCGATCGCGCATGAAGCCATCCATGACCTCACGACGACACATACCAATATATTCATCTTCTTTTTCTAAACCGAGATCGACCTCAACATTAGACGGCGAAATCATCTTCATCTTTCTGACGCGCCGATCAATAATTTCTGGGGGTAAGTCAAACTCACTCACCATACAGAGAGGAATCGCTCCACCACAAGGTTTAGTGTTATCTAATTTACGTTCAAATAAATAAGTTTCAATGCCAGCTTTTACTAATGTTTCAGCAGCAGAAGAACCCGCAGGTCCAGCACCAACCACAGCCACCCTAAGTACCAAGGTTCTTTTCTCCTCATTCTTTGTTGAGCTACGCCAAAAATTCTACCACGGAATGCCTTGCTGGGGAGAACATCATGGGGAGTTTGGACAAATTTGCAATAGAGCTTAACAACTTTGATACAAAACTTAGTATTATTCTGAGTGTTCACCCTCGCTTTATAGTATTCTAGTGAAGAGATTAGCTTTTTTCTTATTAAGGAGAATTGTAAAGTGAAATTAATGGGTAAGCTATTTCTATATACTCATGACTATCGAGGTTAAGTATATTTTTTGATTTGCTAAAAGCTTTTGGTGGTAATTATCAAGTTTCACGATGAACATAACTAAACAAAAACGGTTGACTCCACCTCTGGGAAGGCTTCTTTGTGAAGCTGATTTAATCTCCGTATCTCACTTAGAAGTTGCTTTAAGAGATCAAAAAGATCATTCTGATTTACGTCTAGGAGAAATATTAACCTTAAGAGGTTGGCTGAAAGCAAAAACAGTAAGTTTTCTTATCCATGAATATCCTGGGTTACTGGCGCAAAATCGAAAATTGCTGATTGGAGAATGCTTGTCTAAAGCAGGTTTATTGACGGAGGAACAAATAGAGGAACTGCTTGTTGAGCAAAAATGGCGGGAAGCCCGCTTTGGAAAACTCGTAGTTCAGTACGGTTGGCTAAAACCCAAAACGGTGGATTTCTTTGCTAATTCTCTCACTCGACCCGTAAGACCTGTAGAGAAGGTGAAATCTGACCTCTTAAAAGAAATTGAAGCGGTACTAAAATCTTGCCAACTCAACAGGAAGCAATGCTATATCTTTAAGGACTTTTTGGGAAATCATCGCGACTTAGATACGGAAGAAGTAGCTGGATTGAGAAAAATTCAAGATCATCTTACTCAAGGTCGCATTACTATTGTGGACTAACTCAAATTATTCTTGACACAGAGGACAGAAGTGAGTTGAACGTCCAGCGAGTTTAATTCGTTCAATTGTCGCCCCACAAACACGACAAGGTACGCCTGTGCGCCCATAGACCCAAGCTTGTCCCAGGTAATTTCCATTAACTCCCATGACATTGAGAAAACTGCTGAAGGTTGTGCCTCCTTTGTCAATAGAAGTTTGCAAAACTTTAATAATAGCTTGATGAAGCTGTTCAAGTTGAGCAGAGGTTAAAGAGAAAGCAGCAGTATCGGGTCGAATCCTACTGACAAATAGAGATTCATCCGCATAAATATTACCAATTCCAGCAATAACAGCTTGATCTAGTAATACGGTTTTAATCGTACGGCGTGTTGACTTTAGTTTATTCTCTAAATAACTGACTGTAAATTCAGGAGATAAGGGTTCTACTCCTAACTTTTTTAACCCAGGAATGATTTCGTTAATTTCTTGATTCGGGGGAATCCACCACATCTTGCCAAAGGTACGGGTATCAACAAACCTCAGTTCTTGGTCGAGAAATAAACGGACTCTGGTGTGCTTGTGAAGGGCTGTCTCTGGGGCAACAGACAGTAATTGACCTGACATCCGTAAATGAACCCCTAGCCAGCCTCCTGGATGCAGTTGTGCTAGTAAATATTTGCCCCGTCGATGCCAAAGCGCGATCGCGCTTCCCGTTATCCCTTCTAAAAACTCATCCGCAGAATTTGGATAGGCGATACTCCTCTCTAGTAGTACCTCTGCGCCCCGAATCTTTTGTTGCAAGGTCAGCTGATTAAGACCCCGACATACTGTTTCAACCTCTGGAAGCTCTGGCAAAATAATCCTAATTTTTCAACAAGAACAAGCAAAACTCTCTGGGTAGAATACTGTATCTACCCAAAGAGTAATAACTGATTCTAACGTGCTTCTGTTCCCTGGTTAGGATCTCCCTCTACCTTAGGATTACCAGATGGTTGTTCAGCATCCGCGCCTTTAGTAGGTTGGCTTGTACCACTACCAGTCTTGCGTGCGCCAGCATCTAGCTTGGTTTGCTTACCACCAGAAGCAGCAGGAGTTGCTTTTTTCTTCTTGGGTGCAGCTTCAACAACTTCTAGTTCATGAGTCCCAAAGTTATTAGTATTAACTCCTGCGTAGTTGACTTTATCAAAGCGGACAATAACTGGATAGATAATGCCACTTTGGTCAACAGTTGCTACTGTACCAACATCTTGATACCAGTAAGACTCTTTTCTGAGAACTCTAACTTTCGCTTTACGTTCGATTGCCATAAATATTTTTCCTAAACGGTGGTTTAACTCACAGCCTACTATTAGAATGGGACTCTTTGTTCACTTTTCCCTTTAAGTTTTGTTAAAAAAGAGAATTAAGCCAACCAGCCTAGTTTGACAAAGAAAGCTTCCTGTCCCCAAAAATCAGTAGTTGGACGAATATTAATCAACTCAAGATTGAAAGGAATTGCCGTTGTGACATATCTTTGCGCTAAACTACCTAAATCTGGCGTTAGCTGTGCTGCGGTTGTTGCTGCGATTCCCACCCCCAAAAATTGTGTAATTAGGGCTTTTGGGAGCAGAAAAGATGTCCCCATCATCAATCCAGCAGTAAGTAAAAGACTAACAGAAAGATTCGTCCCACAACGGGGATGTACTGCTAAATCCCATTCTCCGCCTCGAAACCTTCTCAAGGCTGTTTCTACCCCACGACGCAGAGATACAGCATCTACATCGCCATAGAGGTAAAATCCTTGGTCAGTTGATAAGCCTCCTAAGCTTTCACTATTTACCCCAGGAAAAATTTCTCCCAAAACCCAAACTGTACCATGTTCTAAAGCATGAACTTGACGTAACATCAATACTTCTCTCAGTCCAGGAACAAAGGGAAGTTGTGCGAGTAAATCTTGATCTTGTGTCGGGCTAGGTTCAGGAAAAGAAAAAT
>JBBQDV010000224.1:0-4644 GCA_038320005.1 Cyanophyceae cyanobacterium | reverse complement strand
ATTGCCTTTTTCTTCTAACATTTCCTGTTTGACCTGCTCAATGAGTTCCCTAACCTTCTACTAAAATAGGGATAGTAACCGTTCCAGGTAAACGCTCTAAGGATTTAGCAATAGGAACACTCAAAAGTATTTTCAAACAAGCACAACTAGGGAATCTATGATGCGTTACGCCATTATTATTGAGAAAGCTAACAAAAATTACTCTGCTTATGTTCCTGATTTAGCAGGATGTGTCAGTGTTGGCGATACCTTAGAGGAAGTAAAAGAAAACATCCAAGAAGCAATTGCATTTCACTTAGAAGCATTAGCAGAAGATGGTTTATCCATTCCCCAACCAACAACAGAATGCGACTATGTTAGCGTTACTGCATAATTTCATTAATAATCATGGAAGATATCAAAATCCTAGACATTGTTGCTTTACTTCAACCCGTCCCCATGACCAGATTAAGCCTTGTTGAACCTGAATATGAATCCCTTTCTAGTTTGCCAAAAGGACAAGTAGGAACGGTTGTTGAAACTCATTATTTAGACGAAAAGCCTTATTATCTAGTTGAGTTTTCTGACCATCAAGGGCGAGAATATGCGATCGCGCATTTAACCGCAGATGAGTTATTAGTATTGCATGACGAACTTGTTTCAACAGGAAGAATTACATGATTTTCATGAAACTGGATATCTTTGAGATAATTCAAAGGAATTATTTATGAATCTACCGCAAATGGTGATTTTTGCCAATCCTAACTGCTTGAGTTTGATTGAGTTTTGAGCGATAATGTAGTGCCGAGAAAATGATACATAATATTCCCCCTAACTCTAAAATCCAGTTCATTGAGAATCCTGCTAAATCTAAATTGATAAATCGATCAATATAATGGAAAGATATTGCTCTAACAATAACAAAAGTGCTTAAAAAGAATAAGCCAATTAGGGCAAAGCTGATTTGTTTTAATTGTTTTCCTAAGAAGTGAGCCGTTAAACTTAATAGACCCGTCATAATCGCAACAAGACCAACAACAAATTGTAATTGAACAGTTCGACGCTGCTCATACCAACCTTGATCTATCGCTGTTTGTCGTCCAACAACCGTAAATAATGTTTGTAAATCTAATTGTTTATTAATTGCTAATAGTAACAAAATAAGAGCGAGGCTAAACCAAAAGTTGCGGATACTATTTCCAGAACGAGAGGATAGAAGACGGGAATTTTTACGAGCGCAAGTAAAGCATAAAAAGGAAGCAACTAGATAGGCGATAACGGTAAACCAACCGATGAAAGTGGGGTCGCCAATGGTCGGTGTCCAGTCAATTTTTTCGATAATGGCTAAGATGATCATTTTAACGGTTGGTAAAATTTAGTTAATTTCTTTTCATGGTACTAGCGACCGCCACTATCCCTAATACAGAGATTCCCTGTTTGCGAAGGACTGAAGCTGCATTACGGGCAGTTGCTCCTGTGGTATAAATATCATCTATAAGGAGGATAGGAGACTGATTGCGCCTATTTTGCAAAGATTTACCGACTCGAAAAGCATTTTGAAGGTTTTGCTCCCTTTCTGCGCCTCCTAAACCGAATTGGGCTTTAGTCTCTCGTATTCTAATCAGTCCTTGTGGTTGTAGCTTTAAGCCAGTATATTGACAAAAACTTTGTCCAATTAATTCTGCTTGGTTGAAACCTCGTTCTTTTTGCTTCTGAGAATACATGGGAATGGGGATAACGGTTAGCTTCTGCGTTGAAAGAGAAGATTTTAACCAGGCTTTTCCTAATTCATAGCCTAATGGTTGAGCAATTTCAGGATGATTGTTATATTTGAGAGACGCGATCGCGCTTTTTAATAATCCCCCATAGTTTCCCCACACCAATAGGGGTAAATCTCCTCGCCAAAACTGTTGCGGTTGTTCGATTCTCTGTGACTCTAGCTTCCGTTGACAGTAAAGACAAAGTATTTTCTTAGCTGGACGTTCACAAAGGGGACAATTGGGTTGGAAGAGTAGGGAAAGAAAGCCTTGGAAATAAGATTGCATGGGTTGAGCAACCTCAAGCTAATTTCCTTTATTATGAACCAGCAAGGGTTGATTTTTTCGGTTTTCCCTTTTGCAAACAGACTTGAATCTCTGTTACACCCTCTTCTTGCAAGTCTTGAATATAACCATCTTGGTGAGAGGCTGCTTCTGTAGAAGATTCAAAAGGACCAAAAAAATAAGTAAAGTCGGGTTGTTTTGTCGAGACTTTTACCCACCAGTTACCTAATTTACGAAAACGGAGAAAATAGACAATTAAACAGCCTAATGTAAAATAAAATATAAACAATAATATTCCAGTCATAATCTTTACCTTTACTTATTGCTACGATCTTAACTTAGACTGTCTCTTTTGAGTCGCCATCTATCCAATTGATGAATATCTTATATAGAGTCATGGTTTCAGAAAGAAGTGAGCAGAGAAAAGGACTCGCAAAGAGGTGAATTGTAAGATATAATTTTAATCACTTGCTGTAATGAAATTAAAACAGCGATCCTCTCCTGACTCAATCCAGTCAGAGCTAGGAAAAATTGTTGTTATAGTCTATTTAGATTAAATAAAAAGATGAGTTCAACCAACGCTAAAGAAACAGGAAATGATAAAACTCTCACAGCAATGAAGAATTTTTCGGAAACCTATGCTAAACGTACCGATACTTATTTTTGCTCTGATCTGTCTGTCACAGCGGTAGTAATTGAGGGTCTAGCAAAGCATAAAGATGAATTAGGTGCGCCTCTATGCCCCTGTCGCCACTATGAAGATAAGGAAGCTGAAGTAAAAGCTGCTTTTTGGAATTGTCCTTGTGTACCAATGCGAGAACGTAAAGAGTGCCATTGTATGCTGTTCATCACTCCCGATAATGAATTTGCTGGAGAGGAACAGGATATCCCGATGGAATTGATCAAAGAAATTCGTGAGAGTATGGCGTAAGGAATTAGTAATGACGCGATCGCGCCAGTTGTCAAAAGGAATTAGTGAGTTTAACCAGCAAGAGTTTTATGCCTGTCACGATACCCTAGAGGCAATCTGGATGGAAGCCCCTGAGTCAGATCGAAGGTTTTATCAAGGCATCTTACAAGTAGCTGTCGGATGTTATCACCTGGGAAATCATAACTGGCGTGGGGCGGTCATTTCCCTGGGAGAAGGAGTAAAAAGATTACGGGACTATACCCCAGATCATTACGGGGTTGATGTTGATCTTTTTCTTACCCAGAGTCTTGATTTATTGACCATTTTACAACACCTTCCCCCTGAAGAAATTGCTGATTTTGCGACCAAAATGGAAAACTCAGAGGGTAAAGAGTTCCCTTGTTTTCCTAAAATTCTCCTCTTAGATTGATGGACTAAAACGCCCTAAAACGCCACAATAGAGATAGCAGCGAAACTAATAAAAGTCATCCTACGTCAAAGTAAGATAGATTAGCAAAGCGAATCAAGAACTACTTTATCAAAATCATTAAGTTTTAGCAAAAACACTGACTATGAAGCTATTATCTCGTTTAGGAGTCAGTTTATTTGTCCCTGCCATTCTCTCTAGTAGTCTTGTCTTTATCCCCAATGCCCGAATTGCTGAAGCCCAAAGCAACGGACAAGCAATTACGCTGCGGTCGGATGTACAAGAAGCCAACTCGCAAACAGGAGTTGTCACAGCGCGGGGAAATGTACGGATTAGTTATCCAGCAAGGGATTTGCAAGCAACTTCTGCCCAAGCGCAATATTTTAGTAACGAGCGCCGTTTAATTTTAAGTGGTAGGGTTAGTGTTTTCCAGGAAGGGAATACTTTACGAGGAGAAACAGTTACTTACTTGATTGATGAAGGGCGATTTTTAGCACTACCCGCAGAAAATGAGCAAGTTGAATCTACTTTCATAATTCGTGAAAATTAGTTTAGAAGATATTTATAAATCCTACGGCAACAGAACAATTGTAGATCAGGTTAGCCTTCAGGTTCGTCAGGGAGAAATTGTCGGGTTACTTGGTCCGAATGGGGCAGGGAAAACAACGACATTTTATATGGGAACGGGATTAGTGAAGCCCGATAGCGGTAAAGTCTGGTTAGATGATCGCGATATCACGAAACTCAATATTAACCAACGGGCGCATTTGGGAATTGGTTATCTCACCCAACAAGCCAGTATCTTCCGTAATCTCAGTGTACGAGATAATATTTTATTGGTACTTGAACAAACCAAAGTACCCCGTCAACTACAACGAGTCCGTCTTCAGCAACTCTTGCAAGAATTCAGCCTTGAGAAGGTGGCTGATACCCAAGGTTCGATGGTTTCAGGTGGAGAACGGCGCAGAACAGAATTAGCCAGATCCCTCGCTGCGGGACTGGATGGACCTTCATTTCTCTTTCTCGATGAACCTTTTGCTGGGGTTGACCCAATTGCAGTTGCGGAAATTCAAGGAATTGTTGCCCGATTGCGCGATCGCGATATTGGCATCCTCATTACAGATCATAATGTTAGGGAAACCCTAGCGATTACAGATCATGCTTATATCATGCGTGATGGTCAAATTCTTGCCTCTGGTACTTCCAAAGACTTGTATGCTAACCCCCTCGTTAAGCAATACTATTTAGGCGACAACTTCAAACTTTAACGGCACTTTTAATGGCAC
>JBBQDV010000223.1:0-4700 GCA_038320005.1 Cyanophyceae cyanobacterium | reverse complement strand
AAATCGTTTAAGTGAGATCTTACAAACTGAGGATAAGGAGTTAACACGGTTTGGTGGTAATAGTTTCAAAAACTTACAAGAAAATATTAGCTTTGAGAAAGTGACTCTAAGGTATTTTGCAGATCAAGCCCCAGCATTACGGAATATAAATTTTGTTTTACCCAAGGGTTCAGTCACAGCTTTGGTCGGGGGTTCTGGGGCTGGTAAATCTTCTCTTTCCGATTTACTAATAGGGCTATATGAGCCAACGGAGGGAAAAGTTAGTATTGACGGGGTGAATTTACAAGAATATAGTTTAGAAACTTGGCAACAAAAAATTGGGGTGGTGAGTCAAGATACATTTATTTTTAATCAGCCCATTATTGAGAATATTCGCTATGGAAAGCCCGAAGCAACCTTGGAGGAGGTGATGAAAGCAGCGAAGGATGCTCAAGCTCATGGTTTTATTAAAGCACTGCCAGAAGGTTATCAGACAGTGGTGGGAGAGCGAGATTATCGCCTTTCTGGGGGTCAACGGCAAAGGTTAGCCCTAGCACGAGCAATTTTAAAGCAACCTGAAGTTCTGATATTAGATGAGGTGAGGCAACTAGTGCTTTGGATAGTCAATCAGAGCGGTTGTTACAGGAAGCGTTGGCGATGTTTCAAAAGGATAGAACTGTTCTAGTGGTAGCACATCGGTTATCAACTATTGTGGGGGCGGATCAGATTATTGTTTTGGAGGAGGGGGAAATTGTGGAGAGGGGAACGCATCGGGAGTTATTGATTAAGGGTGAGCGATATGCCCATTATTGGCGGTTACAAGCACAGGGAGAAATTACAGCAGGTATCAATTAATGAAAATGCTAGGGTTGTCATGAAGTATAGATTTCTCAAAGAATAAGACAGTATGGGTATACAAGCAGAGTGGCTGGTGTTGTTCGTCCCCAATTGCAATGGAATTTAGTAAAAGTCTAATGAAAGCCGTAATTTTAGCAGGTGGTCTGGGTACAAGACTGAGTGAAGAAACGCATCTCAAACCAAAACCAATGGTTGAGATTGGTGGCAAGCCAATTTTATGGCACATCATGAAAATTTATTCCGCTCACGGAATTCACGATTTTATTATTTGCTGTGGATATAAGGGCTATGTAATTAAGGAATACTTTGCAAACTATTTTCTACATATGTCTGATGTTACTTTTGATATGAAGTCTAATCGAATGGAAGTACATCAAAAATATGCAGAACCTTGGCGAGTGACATTAGTTGATACTGGAGAAGAAACGCTTACGGGTGGCAGATTGAGGCGAGTAAAAGATTATGTTGGCAATGAAACTTTTTGTTTCACTTACGGAGATGGAGTTAGTAACGTAAATATCAGCGAACTAATTACTTTCCATCAACAGCAAAAGCATCTGGCTACAGTTACAGCAGTACAACCACCTGGACGCTATGGCAATATCAATATAGAGAAAGGTTTAGTTTTGAATTTTCAAGAAAAACCTCAAGGTGATGGCGGATGGATTAATGGAGGTTACTTTGTTCTAGAACCCTCAGTTTTTGATTTGATAGAGGGAGATCAAACTAGTTGGGAGGGACAAACCTTGCCGATAATAGCTCAAAAACAAGAATTATCTGCTTTTCATCATTATGGATTTTGGCAAGCCATGGATACTCTAAGGGATAAAAATTATTTGGAGAGTTTATGGGATTCTGCCAATACTCCTTGGAAGGTGTGGTGATGACTCCAAATTTTTGGCAAGGCAAAAAAGTTTTAATTACTGGTCATACGGGATTTAAAGGTAGTTGGCTATCACTTTGGTTACAGACTCTCGGTGCCGAAGTAATTGGCTATAGTTTACCTGCTCCTACACAACCATGTTTATTTGATTTGGCAAAAGTAAGCGATCGCATGACTTGTGTCATTGGCGACATTCGCGATTTGCCTCATCTTACGCAAGTCATGAAAACATATCGACCTGAAATTGTAATTCACATGGCAGCACAGGCTCTTGTCCGCGAGTCATACAAAAGCCCTGTAGAAACCTATGCCGTTAATGTCATGGGAACTGTGAATGTTTTGGAGGCGGTGCGACAAGTCGAAAGTGTCAAAGCCCTTGTTAATGTAACTTCCGACAAGTGTTACGACAATCAAGAATGGGTCTGGGGATATCGAGAATCGGAGCCAATCGGGGGCTACGATCCTTATAGTAGTAGTAAAGGCTGTGCTGAGTTGGTGACGGCAGCTTATCGCAATTCTTTTTTTGCCGAGTCAGATTACGATAAGCATGGTGTGGGTATTGCTACTGCTCGTGCAGGTAATGTGATCGGTGGTGGGGACTGGGCAAGAGATCGCCTGATTCCTGATATTCTTAAAGCTTGGCAATCTGGCGAAAAAGTTATAATTCGCTATCCTCAAGCTATGCGACCTTGGCAGCATGTACTTGAGCCTTTGTCTGGTTATCTCACTTTAGCTGAGCATTTGTATAGAGATGGAGCAACTTATAGTGGGGCTTGGAATTTTGGACCCAATGAATCTGATGCCCAGACAGTGGGCTGGATTGTTGAGCATATGGCAAATTTATGGGGCAGTGAAGTAGATTGGACTAGAGAAAATTTAGTACAACCCCATGAAGCACATTACTTGAAGTTAGATTGCTCAAAGGCAAGAAGTCAATTGAAATGGCAGCCAAAATTAGATGTCACAATAGCTTTAGCTTGGGTTATAGATTGGACAAAAGCCTTGCAATCGGGAGCAGGTATGAAAGATGTAACCATCAATCAAATTAAGCAATTTATAAATCTGAAATAAATTTTTTAATAAATTCAAAACCAACTATAAATTAGATAACTATGACGCAAGCACAATGTAGATTTTGTAAAACTCACTTAAAACATACTTTTGTTAATTTAGGTATGTCGCCTCTGTCTAATTCTTATCTCAAATCAGAGCAATTAAGTAAATCTGAAAGTTTCTATCCTTTGCACACCTATGTCTGTGAAAAGTGTTTGTTGGTTCAATTAGAAGAGTTTGAATCTCCTGAGCACATTTTTAGTGATTATGCTTATTTTTCTTCCTATTCAGACACTTGGTTAAATCACGCAAAGCACTATACAGGTTTAATGATTGAGAAGTTTGGGCTTAATCAATCCAGTCAAGTTGTCGAAATTGCTAGTAATGATGGCTATCTATTACAGTTTTTTCAAGCCCAAAATATCCCTGTACTAGGAATTGAGCCAGCCGCTAATGTTGCACAAGTTGCTGAGACTAAGGGGATATCAACGTTAGTCAAGTTTTTTGGGGTGCAGACTGCTAATGCGTTAGCAGAGCAGGATAAAAAAGCTGATTTATTATTAGGAAATAATGTTTTAGCCCATGTTCCTGATGTTAATGATTTTGTGGCAGGAATGAAGATTGTTTTAAAGCCTGAAGGTATTATCACAATGGAGTTCCCTCATTTGTTGCAGTTGATCGAGCAAAATCAGTTTGATACTATTTATCATGAGCATTTTTCGTATTTTTCTTTGACAACGGTAGAAAAAATATTTGCTTATCATGGACTAACTTTGTTTGATGTGGAGGAGTTGCCGACTCATGGTGGTTCGCTGCGTATATATGGGAAGCATGATCGCAATCAAAAGTTTGCTGTTAGCGATCGCCTATTAGTATTAAAAGAGAAAGAAAGGCAAGCAGGGCTTGATAAGGTTGAGACTTATCTGCAATTTAGCGAGCAAGTAATGGCAACTAAGCGCAAGCTATTAAACTTCTTGATTGAAGAAGTGAAGAATTCAGGAAAAACAATCGTGGGCTATGGTGCGCCTGCTAAGGGCAATACTTTATTAAATTATTGTGGTATTCGGACAGATTTTCTTGACTACACTTGCGATCGCAGTCCCTACAAACAAGGGCTATTTTTACCAGGTACACATATTCCGATCTATGCCCCTGAAATAATCAAAGAAACTAAGCCCGATTATGTTTTAATTCTACCTTGGAATTTGAAGGATGAAATCAAAGAGCAACTTTCTTATATTCATGAATGGGGTGGTAAGTTTGTTGTGCCGATACCCGAAGTAGAGGTGCTGGGATGAAATTCATAGAAACTAAGCTAAAAGGTGCTTATATTATTGAAATTGAGCGAATTTCTGATAATCGAGGTTTTTTTGCTCGTTCTTGGTGTCAACAAGAATTTTGTGATCGCGGGTTAAATCCAAATCTAGTACAGTGCAATATTTCTTTTAATCTTAAAAAAGGAACTTTGCGGGGGATGCACTATCAAGCAAAGCCCCACGAAGAAGCTAAATTAGTTAGATGTACTAAAGGCGCGATTTATGATATAATTATCGATATTCGTCCCGATTCATCTACTTTTAAAAAGTGGATTGCCGTAGAGCTAAGTTCTGAAAATCGTAAAATGTTGTATATTCCTGAAGGCTTTGCTCATGGTTTTCAGACTTTAGAAGATAACACTGAAGTCTTTTATCAAATGTCAGAGTTTTATCATCCTGCGGGAGCGCGAGGCATTCGCTGGGATGACCCAGCGTTTCAGCTAGAATGGCAACTAATGAGTAAAATTATTTCAGAAAGGGATTCGTCTTATACATTGTGGCAAGACAGATAAAGCTCAAGGAAAATATAAAAATATGACAACCTTGTACGACCAAGATTTTGCTTTGTGGTCAGAGCAGATGTCTAAGGTAATCAAATCATGAAAATAGCT
>JBBQDV010000222.1:0-4737 GCA_038320005.1 Cyanophyceae cyanobacterium | reverse complement strand
CAGATTCAAGCAGAATTAGAAATGATTGAGGTTGGCTTAGAAAGTCATTTATTTTCTTGGAGTAGCATCAAAGAGCCTTTTTGGCAAGCAGTACGTTTTGGTGGTTTGGGTATTTTGATTGGATTTGCGATCGCGTGGCTTCTAAAGTCTTAAGTTATTGACTAGAATTTGCTAAATACCTTTCTATTAATAGAATCGCAACAAGATCATCAACTGGTCGGGGAGGGAGTCGCATCCCCTGGGGAATAAGGCGTTGTAATATATTGGGAGGATACATTTGCCAATAACGATCGCGCGCTTCTAAACTAGAATAACGTTCATCTACTAAGTGGATTTCCAGATCGGGAAGTTGACTGCTTAGTTGCTGTTTCCAAGTTTTAGCCGTGGTTTGATTACCCATTACCAAAGTTGTTACTTGATATTGTGGTAAAAGTTCAGTGACGATCGCGATCGCGTTTTCCGCCAAGACAACCTCATGGTAATGCAACTTACCCCCATCTCCCACTACTGCTACGCCACATTTATCTCGCCCTGGATCAAAACCCAATATATTCATAACTGACAAATCTTCTTTCACATAACCAAAATAATTAAGCTCATGCTTAGTGTTCAAGATGTAGCAAAAACAATCCGACCGTTTTGCAGTGCAACCAATCTTATTCTAAGTCCTCCAGTAGATTCCGCCTGTTCAGAAGCAACAGCCCGAATCTGATCCAAGGGAATATTCGATGCGTTGAGTTGTTCAATAAAACGAATTAGAGTGACAACATTACCATTGCCCACTTGAATATTACCAATAATTCCCGCTTGTCGGGCGCGGAACTGAGAAGCAGCGAGAAGCAGATCCAGACGTTGTTGCATTTCTTCTGGACTCATCTCTCCAGGTTCAACGGAAACAGTAGCAATGGTATCCCCCATATCGAAAATCTTCTGATTAGGGGCGACATCAGCAAATACTCGCACTTCTTTTTCGTCGCGCAAATAATTTCCTGCGGTCAAAATGCGAATCACATAATCACCACCCCCTCCCAATTCCTCTACAATCGCATCAACTTGAGATTGACTAATCCTTACCAGCCGTTCTTTTTCTGAGTTATTATTCTGGGACTGAGTTGCACCAATCGCGTTAACATTTGCTTGTCTTAGCAATTCATTGACAATATCCTGAACTGCGACGGACTCATTAACCCGTACTGCTGCGGAGGCTAAAACCTGTCCTCTCACCAAAGCAAAATCTCCTTGACGAAGAGATTGATAGTTCTGTTCTAAAACATTAACTTCTTGCTTCAGAAAGCTTAGTTGACCTTCTAACTCTCCTAGACGGTCAGCACGTTCTTGTAAAGCGCGATCGCGTTCCGCAATTCTTGTATCCAAACTACTGATTACATTATCACGTTCCGCAATAAAAGTATCCATTTGCGCGATCGCGCGATCGCGTCTCGCAATCTCAGTTTCGAGGGTACGTTCCAAGCTTGCTAACTGTTGTCGTCCTTGTTCCACCGCTCGATCCTGTTGGGCAATTTTTTCCCCTTGTTGAGCGATACTTTCACTTTTTTGGGCAATAATTTCAGTCTGTTCTCGTAAGCGTTGTTCTTGAGCAATAATTTCCTGTTCTCGTTGCGCAATAGTTTGATCACGTTTCGTCAATTCGCGATCGCGCAGTTGAACCTGTTCTCTCAGGCTAACAATCTGATTGGACAATTTATCCCGTTGCGCTCGCAATTGTAGCCTTTCCGCACTCAACATTTCAATCTCTGAGCGTAGAGAGTCCGCTTGTTGGGAAACAGACTGAAGTTGTTGCTTTGCTGCTTGGAAATCCGTATTCGTCTCCTCCAACCTTTGAGCAACTAAAGCCTGTTCCTCTTCCGCTTCACTGAGTTGAGATTGAACCTGATTTTTGTCTTGAGTGACACGCCTCAAGTCTCTATCCACCTCTCGTTTTTGGGCTTCAACTTCACTCTTTTTCGCATTAGCCCGTTCCAACGCTTGTATCGCTTCTTGGCGTTTTTCAAGAATCTCATCGAGGCGAAACACCCCCTGGCGCAAAGACTTACTCGTCGCAAACAAAATCCCCAGAGTCGAAGCAGAAATAAGCGTCCCCGTCACAATCGTCACCAAAACCGCAGTTTGTTTCGGGCGAAGATTAAACAACTTCAGCCGTGCTTTTCCCACACGACTCCCCAAGCGATCACCCAACGCAGCGAGTAATCCCCCAAGTATCAGCATCGCCAGAATCAGGACATAAGCACTGGTCATCTTCCCTCACACACCAACTTTCTGGTCACACCTTCCTTTCTATGTTATCGCTCGCAACGTTTTAATGCTCTCAACTTAGCTAAACTGTTTACTCAAAGCGACAGGATTATGTACAGTAATCTTCTTTTTATAAATCGAAACCATCTCCTGTTCTCGCAACTCACCGAGCAAACGGGTGACTGTCACCCGTGTTGAACCAATAGCTTCCGCTATAGCTTGATGAGATAACTTCAACTCAATCCGAATCCCCTCCGTTGTTGGAATTCCAAAATCACGACAGAGAATTAACAAAAAACTCACCAAACGAGATCCCATATCTCGATGAGCCAAAGTTTCGATCATCATCTCCGTTTGTAGGACACGAGAAGACAATCCTTGCAACATTAGCATAGAGAACTCTGAATTCCCCTGAAGGGCTGGTTGCACTTGCTCAATGGGGGCAGAGAGCAACTCAACAGGAGTAAACGCCACCGCATGATAAAATCGGTCTGAACGTTGACCCGTTAATAAAGATAGCACCCCAAATATACTATTCTCTCGCAATAAAGCAACAGTAATTTCTTCACCAGCTTCATATACCCGTGATAATTTTACTGCACCTTTGAGCAGAAAATAAACTCGTTCGGCGGGATCACCTGGAAAAAAGATTGTCTTACCGCGCTCAAAATTCTCAACAATAGGGGGGAATTGACCACCACCAATTTGACGGAATACGGAAGCTAGGGTCTTTTCGGAGGTTGGAGAAACACTCATTACTGTTAATCGGGTTATAGGAACGATGATAGAGGTTAAGTTAAGCTTTTACCAAATTTTACTAATTGATCTATCTTTGCGCTTAATGCCCAAGTAGTTTTGTATTTTTAGATACAATCTTTATAAATAGAGAGAAGATCACCCACTATCAACAGAATCTCATAGACTCACTCTATCGTGGGCTTATGGTACGATGCCACAGGGATAAAAAAAAGGGGTAATAATTTTCGATAATATTTTATTTATAAAAAATTTCACTCTATTTCCCATCCTAATCTTAGTAACTTTCGTTCAAGGAAAAATATGCTCGATTTAACTGGAAAAAAAGCTCTCGTCACTGGAATTGCTAATAATCGCTCTATTGCTTGGGGAATTGCACAACAACTTCATGCTGCTGGTGCGGATTTAGGCGTTACCTTTTTACCTGACGAAAAGGGACGTTTTGAAAAGAAAGTACGGGATTTAGTTACTCCTCTTAATCCTAGTTTAATTGTGCCTTGTAACGTTCAGGATGATGAGCAGATTGAGGAAACGTTTAAGGAAGTGGAAAAGACTTGGGGAAATTTAGATATCCTCATTCACTGTCTTGCTTTTGCGAATAAAGATGATTTGTCAGGAGGCTTTAGCCAAACTTCTAGAAGTGGTTTTCAAACTGCTTTAGAAATTAGTACCTATTCTCTGACACGGTTAGCCCAATCTGCAAAACCGTTAATGACGAATGGGGGTAGTATTGTCACCCTCACCTATCTAGGGGGAGTGAAGGTGATCCCGAATTATAATGTTATGGGGATCGCAAAAGCAGGTTTAGAAATGAGTGTGCGTTATCTCGCTGCGGAGTTAGGATCAGATCAGATTCGGGTCAACGGTATTTCCGCAGGTCCAATTCGCACTTTAGCTTCTTCTGCGGTAGGGGGTATTCTCGATATGATTCACCATGTGGAAGCAACTGCGCCTTTAGGTCGCACCGTAACTCAGAAAGAAGTAGGAAATGCAGCAACCTTTTTGTGTAGTGATTTAGCTAGTGGGATTACTGGACAGGTGCTATATGTTGATGCTGGCTATGAAATAATGGGGATGTAGTAGATTAATTATGCAAGTTAACGAGAAATTAGAGCAAGAATTAGCTTCAATGTTGTCCAATCCGCGTATAGCTTCGGTGAAGCGGACAACGGGAGAGACTGATGTAGCCGTGAGGATTAATTTGGATGGGACAGGGGAATGTCATGCTAATACAGGGATTCCTTTTCTCAACCATATGTTGCACCAAATTTCTAGTCATGGCTTAATTGACATAGAAGTAGAGGCGACTGGGGATATAGATATTGATGACCATCACACAAATGAAGATGTGGGGATTACCCTTGGTCAAGCCTTCGCCCAGGCTTTGGGAAGTCGTAAAGGAATACACCGTTTTGGTCACTTTCTCGCACCTTTAGATGAGGCGTTAGTGCAAGTTACTCTGGATTTTTCAGGAAGACCTCATCTTAGCTATGGTTTAGAGATTCCCACGCAACGGGTAGGTACTTATGATACTCAATTAGTGAGGGAATTTTTTGTCGCGATCGTTAACCATTCTCAGATGACGTTACATATTCGTCAACTTGATGGTATTAATTCCCATCATATTATTGAAGCAACTTTTAAAGCTTTTGCAAGGGCGATGCGCATGGGGATAGAAATTGATCCCCGTCGCGCTGCTAAAATTCCTAGTTCAAAAGGGGTGTTATA
>JBBQDV010000221.1:0-4750 GCA_038320005.1 Cyanophyceae cyanobacterium | reverse complement strand
AAAAACGTTTCTTTTAATGAACCCCATTTCCAAGGACATATTCCAGGTCGTCCGCTTATGCCTGGAGTATTAATTGTCGAAGCAATGGCTCAAGTTGGGGGCATAGTTTTAACCCAAATTCCTGGACTCGAAGGGGCATTTTTTGCCTTTGCTGGTATTGATAAAGTCCGTTTTCGCCGTCCTGTTGTTCCTGGGGATCAACTAATTATGACCGTTGAGTTATTATCTTTAAAACGTCGTCGTGTTGCCAAAATGCGCGGTAAAGCGACAGTCGATGGGCAGTTAGCAGCAGAAGGAGAAATGCTATTTTCCCTTATTGATTAGTTGGGATAAACGCCAGGGTAGTAGCCTGATTGTCAGCCTGGAAGCCTTGTTAAGCATCTTTTTCTTGTTTACTGAACTAATAACCCCTGGAGTGTTCTCTTGAAGCCCCTGATTCATCCTACGGCTATCATTCATCCCCGTGCCGAACTTCATCCGACAGTTCGAGTTGAACCCTATGCCATCATTGGTGAAGGTGTCAAAATAGATGCCAATACTGTTATTGGTAGTCATGCAGTTATTGAAGGTGTAACGGAAATAGGGACAGATAATCAAATCTTCCCAGGGGTAGTGATTGGCTTAGAACCGCAAGATTTCAAATATCAAGGGGCAAAAAGTTGCGTTGAAATTGGTAATGGGAATAAAATTCGCGAATATGTCACCATTAACCGAGCGACAGGGGAAGGGAAAGCGACAAAAATCGGTAATAATAACCTCTTAATGGCTTATACTCATGTTGCTCATAATTGTGTAATTGAAGATGAGATTATTATTGCTAATAGTGTCGCCCTTGCGGGTCATGTTCATATTGAATCTAAAGCTTTGATTAGTGGGATGTTGGGGGTTCACCAATATGTCAAAATTGGCAGTTTATCGATGATTGGGGGTATGAGTCGTATTGAAAGAGATGTTCCTCCATATATGTTAGTCGAAGGGAATCCTGCTAAAGTGCGATCGCTGAATTTTGTCGGTTTAAGACGACGGGGTTTTACGGCGATGGAAGTTAATTCTCTCAAAACTGCTTTCCGTATTCTTTATCGTTGCGATTATACCCTGGAAACAGCTATTTCAAAGTTAGCATCAATTGAAGGTGAGCCAATAGAGCATTTAAAGAATTTCCTTGCTACTGCGGTGGTTGAATCGCGCCGAGGTTTAATTTCACCTAAACGCAATGTCCGCAATGGTTAATTAGTCTGTTTTGCTTTCCAAATCTTTAACAACAAATTACTATAGATGCGAATTTTCATTAGTACTGGAGAAGTATCAGGAGATATGCAGGGGGCTTTGCTAGTGGAGGCTTTACATAGTCAAGCACAAGCAAGGAATATTTCCCTAGAGATTACTGCTTTGGGGGGAAGACAGATGGAGTTTGCTGGGGCGAAGTTACTTGGAGATACAACTGCTATCGGTGCTATGGGACTTATTGAGTCTGCACCTTTCTTTTTCCCTACCCGACAGATGCGCAAAAGGGCGAAAACCTATCTAGAGGAAAATCCGCCTGATGTGCTGATCCTCATTGACTATCAGGGCGCAAATTTAGATATTGCGGAAACTTTACGGCAGTCTTTTCCCAATCTACCTGTAGTATATTATATTGCTCCGCAACAATGGGTTTGGTGTCCAATTCCAAGTCATACAACCCGTTTGGTGAAAGTAACGGATAAGGTGCTGGCAATTTTCCCTGAAGAAGCCCGATTTTATCAGCGAAATGGGGCTAAGGTGGAATGGGTGGGACATCCTTTACTTGATAAGATGCAAAACCCTCCGACTAAAGCGGAAGCGAGACAAAGTTTAGGAATTTCCCCTGATACTACTGTAATTACTCTCCTCCCTGCTTCTCGTCAACAGGAACTAAAATATTTGCTTCCTGTGATTTTCACTGCTGCTGCGGAAATTCAGGCACAGATTAAGGATGTAGAGTTTCTGATTCCTTTATCTTTAGAAGCTTATCGCAGTACGATTGAGTCTGAGATTGAGAAATATGGCTTGAATGCTCGTCTTATTACTAATGATACTTTAAGCGCGATCGCGTCTTCCGATTTGGCAATTACAAAATCAGGCACAGCTAACCTGGAAATTGCCCTTCTCAAAGTGCCTCAAGTGGTAATGTATCGCGTTAATCCGATTACAATTTGGATAGCCCGCCATATCTTTAAAATGTCTTTCCCCTTCATGTCTCCTGCTAATTTAGTCCCCATGAAGCTTATTGTCCCAGAGTTACTACAAGAAGAAGCGACCCCCGAAAGAGTTGTAAAAGAATCTCTTGAACTCCTCCTCAATCCACAAAGGCGAAATAAGCTTCAAAAAGATTATGAGGAGATGCGCGAGTTACTTGGAACAGCAGGAGTAGCGAATCGCGCTGCTAATTCTATTTTGGATCTTATTCCAAAAGATGCTTGACAATTTTGCTTTTATGTGCTAAAGAAAGCTTTTTATTTTTTGGATCTAGTAACGAACGTGGTCTATAACTATCTGCTATTTTATAAACCCTATAATGTCTTGTGTCAGTTTACTGATACTCGTAGTGAAATAAAACGGGCTACTCTCAAAGACTATATTGATCTACCAGGGGTTTATTCTGTTGGACGACTAGATAAAGATAGCGAGGGTTTGCTATTGTTGACAAACGATAATCGGGTTAAACATCACCTCTCCCACCGTCAGTTCGCCCATCCACGCACTTATTGGGTACAAGTTGAACATATTCCTAATGAAGGAGATTTAGACCCCTTAAGAAAGGGTATAAAAATTAAAGACTATCTGACTCGTCCCGCGCAAGTGAAGCTATTAGTCACAGAACCAGATTTACCCCCAAGATATCCCCCAATTCGCGATCGCGCTAATATCCCAACCTCTTGGTTAGAAATCACTCTCACAGAAGGGCGCAACCGTCAAGTCAGACACATGACCGCAGCTATCGGCTTTCCCACTTTACGCTTAGTTAGAGTGGGAATGGGTATGGAAATATCTTCACAACAATCTTTAGAATTGCGATGGGAAGGCTTAAAACCTGGGGAATGGCGAGAGGTTAATTCTGTGGAAAGGGCTTTCTTGCAAAAATTGGGACGAAGGTAGGGAGAGGGGGAATTTATCACCCCAATACCCCATCACTGTCCTTTTTTATCCCGTTGTTGACGACGACGATCGCGCCATTCCATAGCAGTAAGATAAGCAATACCACCACTTACCACAGCGAGCAAAGCGATGGCCGTTAGAAATAAATAACTGAGAATTGGTGTTGATTCCACGAGATGCAAGTTTAGAAACCGTTACGCGCCCATACTACCATCGAAATCGACCAAGTGAACAAAACGAGAACTGCAACCCAACCAAATGACAAAATATCCATATCTTCAGAAAAAACTGATTTTATATAGCTCTACAGACTATTATGATACTGTGGTTTGGGTAAAAATGAGCAATAAATTCTCAATTTTAAACTCTAAACCCTGAACTTTTAATTGCATGAGGAGGATTTTAAAATGCTGGCATATATTCTCGCGATCGCGATCGCCTTGGGAAGTTTATTTTTTTACATGGCTGCTTTTTTCTTTCCAGAGGTTCACCGTAAAAATGATTTCTATTGGGCTTTCCTGGGCTTGTTTTACGCCCTAATCCTGTGGGTGGCTGCTAATCGGATTACAGGCAGTGTATTATTAGCACAGACGGCTAGTGTTGTTCTCTTAGGATGGATGGGTTGGCAAACTTTAACCCTGCGGAAAAGTGTAACCCCCGCAGTAGCCCAAACGAAAGTTACGCCAGAAATCGCCACAAAAGCCCGTACTTCGCCAATAAGTAGCGTTCTTGGCTTATTTCGCAAGCAGAACTCTAAACCTACTGAAAAAATAGCAGTAACAACAACGGAAACTATTGCAGAATCTACCAATACTTCCATAGAAGAAGCAGTAGAAATAATTGAAGAATCTACCAATGTTTCTATAGAAGAAGCAATTGAAGAATCAAACGCGATCGCAGCTAGACCAGAGATAGATATTACTTCTGATGAAACTGTTGAAGATACTTCGGTAGATAGTGAAACTGCAACTGAAATTGGCTCACAATTTCAACCACAAGAAGATTATATCGAGTCTAAAGATACAGAGTTTACTGATTCTGAAATTGCTACACCAGAAATAATCGTAGAGACTATTGGTTCTGAAGATGACACCGTAATCGAAAGGTTTATTCCAAGAACAGAAACCAATAGCGAAGACAATCCCCTTGCAGATGATACGAAATCAACTTAAGCTGTGGATTATCTCCCCCTTGCCTATTTTTGTATTTTATAGTACTACGCTAATTGGTTTAATTTGATGATGAAAGGGTCTTATCACTCCCTAGTAAATCACCTGAATGTCACAAGGAGGCTGGCACTCTATCCGTCAGGATGAGTGACCAGAGGAATTGTGACCAAGAATAAAACGTGCGAAAGCACACTTTATTTTCTATCTTTATGCTATACTCATGCGTGTGAGTTTTTAATAGTCGTGGAACAAGTCTTGACCCTGACTGACGGACACATCTCAAAACAGGCTAAAAGTCAAGTAGCACAACGAAGAGAGTGGATACGGGAAAATAATAACCGTTCATAATAGTCAGCCTCAGCTCGACGACTCGCAAAGCATCGTTGAGGATCTCGGGGAGGTAAAGGTAGCAAAGAAAGTAACTCTCTCCCTTTATGAACTGTTCCTCTCAACCATCGTAACCC
>JBBQDV010000220.1:0-4770 GCA_038320005.1 Cyanophyceae cyanobacterium | reverse complement strand
AGCAAAAGGTTCAGTAAAATTGCTAAAGAGTTGGAGAAAATCGTAATCCCACCCCCAAGTAACTGTTCTAAAAAAGGTTGTAACTGTTGGGTGAGTTGTTCAATATCGGGGAGAAATTCCAGCACCCGAGGATCAAGGCGTTCTTCAACAATTGCAAGCCAAAAATTGAGTTCTGCAATCCCTTCAGGAACTAATTCTAAGAGTTCGATTAACTGTTCAACAAAGGGGGGAATGATTACCCAAAAGAACCCTGCTAAGACAACTAAAAGCGTAACTACAGTGATTAAAACCGCATAGCCTCGCTTTACCCCTGAGCGTTCTAGTCTTCTGACAATAATATTTAAAGCAGTAGCAATCAGGACTGCGGTAAAAATAATCAGCAATAACTGCCGTACCTGCCAAAGAATATAAACTGACAGAAGAAAGACGATAAAGCCCATCCACTTCCCGAAATCCATTATGTTATTGCTCCTCTGCAACCTGTCAATTTTTAAGTTATTTTAATCATTTACCTGATTCCAAAGAATCAAGATATTGCGCCCGCCACCACAAAACTATTGCCACTAATACTACGGGAATTAGGATAATTAGCATGGCATTCATGGCATTAGCCGTCAAGGGAAGTAATGCGCCTCCGTACTTAACAACCGCTGAAAGGAAGGCAGAAACCAAGATAACTTCAACGATAAAGACGACTTGACTATTCATCCAAAATTCCGCTATTAACTACTATTTATTCTAGAGCAAAGCGGTCTTATCACCCCATCACCCCATCACCCCTAGCCTTCACTAATTATCGACTTCAAACGTTGAGGTTCACCTTGGTCAACAATGCGACCATTTTCGAGGAGAAAAGCCCCATCACAGTAATTGAGTTCTTCCAGGCGGTGAGTAACCCAGAGGGCGGAAATACCCCGATTTTTAACTAAGTTGCGTACTTGCACCACTAACTCAGTTTGGGTATCTGGGTCTAGGAGGGCTGTTGGCTCATCGAGAATCAAAACTTCACAATTTCGCGCGATCGCGCCAGCAATGGCAATACGTTGCTTCTGTCCCCCACTGAGAGCATAAATAGGTCGGCGTTCCAACTCTAATAAGCTTACCGCAGCTAGGGCTTCACGAACGCGATCGCGCACTTGGGCATAAGAAAGCTTTTCCGCCACCAACCCAAACGCCACATCCGCCCCCACCGTAGGCATTACCAACTGATGATCAGGGTTTTGGAACACAAACCCCACTGGACGCTGAATCTCAATCGTCCCGACATCTGGTGCTAAAAGCCCGGCTAGTAAGCGCAACAGAGTTGATTTCCCACTCCCGTTCGCCCCCAGCAACATCCAAAACTCCCCCTTGGGTACTTCCAGAGAACAAGAACGCAACACAGGTGCATTTTCAGACCAGCTAAAGCTAACGTCCTGCACCTGAATTACAGATTTTCTATCTTCAGATAAACTCATTCACCAGCAGCAGAAAAGAAACCAGGAGAACGCCCCGATACCGTAGAACCAGACTTATCTGAG
This sequence comes from Cyanophyceae cyanobacterium, assembly GCA_038320005.1. Taxonomy (GTDB): domain Bacteria; phylum Cyanobacteriota; class Cyanobacteriia; order Cyanobacteriales; family SIO1D9; genus JBBQDV01. The sequence continues at coordinate 3,250 of JBBQDV010000220.1, read as the reverse complement.
AGAACTACCGCACAGATTTGGCTACTCAAGAAAGCAACTCTCTTCTCAGGTTGCTTCTCACAAGTGAGTTCAATCAACTTGGGAGTTTCACTAGTGAGAGCTTCAACCACCTGCTTATATAACTTTTCTCCATCTTCAGTTTCCTTGCGCTCAACGGAAACAGGGATGGGGCTGTATTTGAAAGTAATGTCAATACTAATCATGAAAAAAGATTGAGAAAGATTGCCTTTTCCATCTTAATGGAGGGAGAAGATTCTCGGTATTTTTTACTTATTTTGGCGAGAACAACTGAAAACCTAAGACTGTCAGGGAACAGCACAGACAACACGAAAACCACTACGACCAAAGATAAGTTTATCCCTTTCTAAGCGTTCACGACTTGCGCAACGGCATTTATCTGGCGTATGAGACCACGCCCCCCCACGCAAAGGAGCAGAATTTTCATCCCCACCTTCGAGCCAAGCATTACCATTTTTCGGTGCGCCCTCATAGCTATCATGCCAATTATCTGCACACCACTCCAATATATTACCGTGCATATCGTATAAACCAAAAGCATTGGGCGCAAATAAACCCACCCCTGTCATTGGCTTTTGATATTTACCAGTCGGAGCAGCACCATAGCCATACTCAGCTTTATAGTTAGCTAAGTTAGAAGTAATCGTATTGCCAAAATGAAAAGGTGTAGTAGTCTTAGCACGACAAGCATATTCCCATTCTGCCTCACTTGGTAGTCGAAACTTCTGCCCCGTAACTTGAGAAAGCTTTTCACAAAATCTTACAGCATCCCAGCAAGAAACTTGCTCAACAGGCTGGTTAGTTCCTCCCTTAAAACCAGAAGGGTTATTTCCCATTATTACTTGCCATTGAGATTGGGTTACAGGATATTGACCCATAGAGAAGGAAGGAAGATTAACCAAATGTTGGGGACTTTCTATCTCTTCACGTTTCTCCTCATCCTCTGGCGAACCCATCAAAAAACGTCCCTTGGGAATTATCACTAAATCGAGAGTGACACCTTTTGGTAAATTCACCATAAAGCTTTTTGCTGTCCCCTTACTAGTTGGATAGTTTACTTTCACACCGCCAAAGAATTTATTAGAAACGGAAATATTGACAATTTTAAACTGTATCTTTTTGACTTCAATGTTTTGCCGAATTTGAGATGTTAGTTTAGACTTAGCGCGAGAAGATAATTGCTGATGAATTTGGGACGCTGACTGAGAAGAAATTAAATTAGAAGCTAGTTTAGGTTGAGTTTGAGGTGTTGGCTGAGAAATATTAGCAGAAGCTGGTTTTGCTGGTAGAGATGTTGGCTGAGAAATATTGCTAGAAGCTGGTTTTTGCTGTACTTGAGATTGACGAGGAATAGATTTATGTTGCGTTGAAATTATAATTTCTTCTACAGATTGATAACGCTTCCTTATTACCCTTTCAATCATCTTATTTAAAATCTTAGTCATAGCCTCACTGACGCGATTATCCCCTAAATAATTACGCCATATCCACTCTCCCTCATAGTCATCAAATAATTCTGTCGGGTTAACATTGGTCAATAAATGAATACAAGTTAGCCCTAAACTATATAAGTCACTGGCAAACATTGGTTTCCCTCGCGCTTGTTCTGGTGCAGTATATCCGATTGAACCAATCATTGTTCCTGTAACAGATAGAGTGGGATCAACATCAACCTTAGCTGCACCAAAATCCACTAACACCAAGGTTTTATCAGTACGGCGACGAATAATATTTTCTGGTTTAATATCGCGATGAATAACATTTTTGCTATGGATAAATCGCAACACCTTAAACATATCCGCCAGTAATTTAGTAATTTGCTGCTCGTTAAATTGACCTTGTTTTTCTAGTTCTTTATCTAAAGTCTGTCCTGCAATATATTCCTGGACTAGATACTGTTGTTCATCTTGGGTAAAATAAGCAAAAAGTTCAGGTATTTGGGGATGTTTCCCTAACTTTTCTAGTTGTTCTGCTTCTTGGGCAAATAATTCTGCTGCTTTTTTGGCACTACTTGTTCCTTGGGCTTGGGGGAGTAGTTGCTTAATCACACAGGGGGGACGAGAGGGTTTCCCTTCATCTATCGCCAAGAAAGTACGCCCAAAACCACCTTGTCCTAATATCCGTACCGCGCAGTAACGCTCAAGGAGGAGTAGTTTCGCCCCACACTTCTGGCAAAATTTAGTATTTTCAGGATTACGATGCAGACAAGTGGGTTGGAGACACTGACTCATTATTTTACAGTGGGGTTGAATTTATTTAGTGGGTAATAAAACCATCTATGTTGCTGAGGCATGAGAAAAGACTGCCTTTTCTATCATAATCGAGTCGGAATCTCTTTGGCATTATTTGACTTATTAATTTTATGGTAATCAAGTAGGTAAAAAGAAAAGTGGGATAGACCTTACTTTATTTAGTTTGAAAAGTTATAAGATGAGACGTTTTTGAATTAAAAAATAAACATTAGCTAAATTTTATTAATTTCAGGTAACAATATGCTAAGGTAGCCCTAAAAAGAAAAACTTTAAGCTTCGCCACCTTTCACCTAATATTACCGAGGATATTCAATGGGAGATACTGCTAAAGCTCAGTTAGAGAAGTCGAGAAACAACCTGCGAGAACTCGGAAATGCGCTCTCTAACTTGGTTAACTCGTTTCCTGACGTTTTTGAAGATCCAGAGATTAAGTCACGGCTACAGGGCTTTCAACACGCCCATGCGGAAGCATTACAACGCTTGGAACATCCTACTTTTTCCATTGCTACGATTGGAACAACCTCTTCAGGGAAGTCAACGATTGTTAACGCTTTGATTGGTCGCAAAATTGCCCCCATAGAAGCAGGTGAAATGAGTGGGGGAGTGTTGACGCTTCTGCATTCGGAGGATCGAACACTCACCATTGAAGAAACTGAAGGCGCGACTTGGGAAACTGGGAGTTGGTCAGGATTAAGTGACGATGCGCTTTATGACAAAATTCAGAAGGTGATGGCGACCTATCACGAAACACGGAAGAAGAAAACTTGTCTTGCTCCCAGATTAACTGCTTCTGCGACTCTTTTACCTGTTGCTTCCCCCCAAATCCTCGGTTTACCGCCTGGGGTGGGAGTCGAAATCATTGATCTCCCTGGACTTAAATCTATTCAAGATCGCGATAATCTGCAAGTTATTCAACAACGGGTCCACAAAGCTTTTAGTTTGGTTGCGCTTGACTATGGACAGGTGGATGAACAGCAGCG
>JBBQDV010000219.1:0-4814 GCA_038320005.1 Cyanophyceae cyanobacterium | reverse complement strand
GAAAACTCTTGCTTGCAGATCGATTTAATGACTGAAGTTTACGAATTTTGTATTTTCTTAACAGATTCTTTCTGTATAATACGATACACTTTTTGGGCATTTATATCTCAATCACTATTCCAGTAAAGGTTTCCAGGATTAGTGAATCTGTTCGAGTTAGCCGTATTCTTTTCATCAAGGAAAGATAAATAGGGTATTTCCCTATGGATAGCCAGTAGAGAGGCAAAAAACGAAGAGTTAGAAAGATAGCCTCGCCACAAAAACCGAGATAAAACTTAATAAACTCGCTAAGAATGCCTGAAACGTTCTAATCTAAAAGCTGATAGTAATTTTAAACAATTGTTTATTGATCAGTCTTACTCATAACTAGCATGAGAGGCGATAATAAACCTGCTACTCAAGTTGATCCAATTTTTGATAACTTTCAAAAATAGATTAACTAGGTTAGCTTAACAACATTTTGTAAATTTTATCGGGAGCTATTAGAAATAAATGACTGTTACGGCAAGTGGTGGAAGTTCAGTAGCGCGTCCCCAGCGATATCAAACAGTTCCAGTCTCTACAATTTCTCAGGCGGAACAACAGGATCGTTTTCTCGAACGCGGAGAACTTAAAGAATTAGAAAGCTATTTTCAGTCTGGCAACAAACGGATTGAGATTGCAGAAACAATCAGTAGCAACGCAGACCTAATTGTGTCTCGGGCTGCTAACCGAATCTTTGTCGGTGGTTCACCGATGTCTTACCTCGAAAAGCCCAAAGAGACGGTAGGTCAAGAACTTGTGATGGCAGGTTCTCAGGGTGATTCAGAGGTAAGAGAGGGCATGAAGCTCGGAACTGTCACCTACGCTGAAAGTGGGGGCGGTTTCCTTGAAGGATTACGGTCTTTGTTTAGTGCGGGTGCATCAGGACCAGCACCATCAGGATTTCGTCCAATTAACGTTTCTCGTTATGGTCCTCGCAATATGCAGAAGTCTCTTAGAGACTTGGCTTGGATGCTACGCTATGTAACTTACGCGATTGTGGCAGGTGATCCAAATATCATCACTGTCAATGTACGTGGATTGCGAGAGATCATTGAAAACGCTTGTTCTAGTGCTGCAACAACTGTAGCCCTACAAGAAATGCGTCAAGCAACTTTAGGCGGATTCAAAAAAGATCAAGAAGGTCAAGAAATCGTCGGTCAGTATTTTGAAATCCTGATCAATGAATTTAAAGCCTCTTCTCCTTCTGACAAGATACGTCAAAGACCAAGCAAAGATCAGCAAGGGTTACAACTACCCCAAAGCTATTTCAATGCTGCGGAAATTCGCCAAAAGTTTGTCATGAAGACTGGTTTATCTACTCTTGAAAAACAAGGGATAATCAAAGCAGCTTATCGGCAAATTTTTGAGCGGGATATTACTCGCGCTTATAGTCAGTCAGATTCCTATTTGGAATCTCAAGTTAAAAACGGTGACATCTCGATGAAAGAGTTTGTCCGCCGTTTGGGTAAGTCTCCTCTGTATCGCAAGCAGTTCTATGAACCCTTCATCAATAGTCGGGCTTTAGAACTGGCGTTCCGTCACTTCCTTGGTCGGGGTCCTTCCTCAAGGGAAGAAGTGCAAGATTATTTCGCCATTGTTTCCGCAGGGGGACATAGCGCTTTAATTGATGCCCTGATTGACTCTCAGGAGTATGCAGACTACTTTGGTGAAGAAACTGTGCCTTACTTGCGTGGTTTGGGTGAAGAAGCCCAAGAATGTCGCAACTGGGGAATGCAGCAAGACCTGTTTAACTACAGTGCGCCTTTCCGCAAAGTACCGCAGTTTATCACAACCTATGCGAGTTACGAGCATCCTTTACCTGACCAACATCCTTACGGTTCAGGAAATGACCCCTTAGAGATTCAGTTTGGGGCGATCTTCCCGAAAGAAACTCGCAATCCTAGCAGCAGTCCTGCACCTTTTGGGAAAGATAGTCGTCGCATCTTGATTAACCAAGGTCCTGGGATTAATAACCAACTAAGCAATCCTAAGGCGCGAGGTGAGTTCCCTGGTTCTCTTGGTCCGAAGGTGTTCCGCATGGATCAACGTCCTTTCTCTGGTTTAGGCGCAGAAAGTAACCAGAATGACAGCGTTAAATATTCGGAAGCTTCTAGCCAGAAGGTGATTCTTGCTTGTTATCGCCAAGTCTTTGGACGGGATTTGTATGAGGGTCAACGCCAAAGTGTTGCTGAGATTAAGCTAGAAAATGGCGAAATCACCTTACGGGAGTTTGTCCGTCTTCTTGCTAAGTCTGATATTTTCCGTAACCTCTACTGGACATCCATGTATGTTACGAAAGCGATTGAATACATTCACCGTCGTCTGCTCGGTCGTCCTACCTATGGTCGCCCTGAGATGAATAAATACTTCGATTTGTGTTCTAAGCAAGGCTTCTATGCTCTTGTGGATGCGCTGATTGATAGTAAGGAGTATGAAGAAGCGTTTGGTGAGGATACTGTTCCTTACGAGCGTTACCTGACTCCTGCTGGTGTGCAAATGCGCAAGAGTCGTCCTGGTAGTATCGGTAAGGATATTGGTAGAAGAGTTGATCAAGAAGCTACTGCTCGCTTTGTTGAGTTGGGTCAACCTGTTAACAATAACCGCACTGAACCAGATATTGAGCAACGTAAGCATCAAGGTGTTAGTGCTAAACGCATGGAAGCTAAGATCTTCAAACTCACTGGTTTGGATGATAAGCCAGCCTTGAAAACGTTAACTCGTGCTGCTTATCGCCAAGTGTTTGAACGGGATGTCGAACCTTATGTAATTCGTAATGAGTTTAGTGCTTTAGAAAGTAAACTCGGAAATGGTGAGATTAACCTGAAGGAGTTTATTGAAGGTTTAGGTTGTTCTGACCTTTACATTAAGGAGTTTTATACCCCTTATCCTAATACTAAGGTGATTGAGTTGGGTACTAAGCACTTCCTCGGTCGTGCGCCCAAAAATCAGAAGGAGATTCAGAAGTATAACGAAATCTTAGCTTCTGGCGGTGTTCGTGCTTTTGTTACTGCGCTAGTAAATAGTGTGGATTATATTGAGGTATTTGGTGAGGATACTGTTCCTTATCGTCTCTTCCCTACTCTTCCTGCGGGTAATTTCCCTAACACTGAAAGGTTATATCAACAGTTGACTAAGCAGAATGATCAGTTGGTTGTTCCTAGTTTTGAGGTAACGAAGACTACTGCTTAATTAATTGCGATTAGATTAGTTTACAGGTTTTAATCTGAGACTATATTTTTAGATGGCTCGCCTTTGTGCGAGCTTTTTTGTATCTGGCTAAAATACAAGGGATATTATTTAGATAGATGGTGATTCCAAAGTTTCAAAATACCCTGGCTTGGGAACAAGCGCAACTGTTAATGCAGCCTATTTATATTCGGGTTGTTGATAATATTCGTAAGCAGTTAGAGGTTTCTAGTTGGAGGGGGACTTATACGGAGGTACAAGAACCTATTCCTGGCTATCACCTCTGTTTAAGTCATGAGGATCAAACGGTGGAGGTGGATTTGTGGGAGTTGTGCTTTCAGGTTTGCTTAACGGGTTATCCGCAGCAGGGAGAGACAACAACAGAAACGGTTCAAGTGGATACAAGTTTGATTGATGAGGAAGGACAAGTAGATTGGGTTAGTTTGGATGTGAAAACGAATCGGGTGATAACGCAAGTATTTGCGAATTTGCCGACTTGAGAACATATTATAGAAGTTATGCACCCTAATTTTTATCGTTAAGGGGTGGGAAAATCAATGCGAGTTAATCATGTCCTCTGATAGTAGTCCGTATAAAAGTCGTCTCTTTAATTTTGTTAATCGTCAGTCTTTGCGGTGGAAAGATAAACGCGATCGCGCTTTACGAAATTTCAAAGTTGCAGCACAATGGGGAACACAAGCCTTACTATATCCTCTTTATTTATTAGTCCAGGGAGGGCGTAAGGTTGGGCGAACTTTATCTCAAGGGGTTAGCGAACAAAGACTAAAGCTTCAAGGTAAGACGGTTGAGACGACTGTAACGAGGACGACAGATACCCCGATTCAAAATATTTTAGGGGCGATTGATACGGCTTTAGTCGGGACAGAAATAGCTACTTCCCTACAGCTTTCTGGTCAAACAATTCCCCAAAAAAGCCTAGAAGCAGGGAGAATTGCTCAAAAGGAAGATTCCGCAGCAGACCTAGTTCAAGACAGCCTCAAGGAACTAGAAACTGCTAATAAAAGGGAAAAAAGAATAGTCATCCAGGGTGTTGCAAGTAGTCTGGAGTCGAAAACCCTTGTCCTCATTACTCTAGAGAATCAAGTTCTCGATATTCTTACCCCTCCTCAACAGAAAGAACTCCAAAGTCAAATTACTTGGGAGATTGCGAACTATAATCGTCAGCAGCATCTTAGCTATACATCACAGCATATTCCGATTCAACCGAGAACTAACCCCAACTTAATCGCGCCAGTACGTTGGTTTTGGGGGGCGATGGTTTGGGTTCAAAGTGGTCAAATCGCGATCGCGATCAACATATTCGATGAAGCTAACCTAGTAACAACCCATCCCCTACTATCCCCTCAAGTTGATGCTGTGGGAACTCTCGCCCGTATCGACAATGTCATTGCGCAAATTGAAGCCCAGCCAAGCCTTCCCGTTGATAAAGCAGTTGAGATCTTTCAAACTCAAAAAGAAAAATTCTTATCTCGTTCTTCTGGGAAAGAGGGACTTGAGAATAGTGAAAAAGATCCCTATAGCATTCAAGTTTTAATTCAAGCTGCGGTGGAATATTTCTTTAACCGTAAACCAACCACAATTAC
>JBBQDV010000218.1:0-4862 GCA_038320005.1 Cyanophyceae cyanobacterium | reverse complement strand
TATAAATGAGGTGAAGATTCGGTCTCCCGTCAAGGCAGATACGGTTAATACCAAAGATATGCTAGAGGGTTGGACTAAAGTATGGGGAACAATTAGCTTGGCAAGTCGCACACACCACCATGCCTCGTATCATTAATGATCGCTACCTCCTACTGCCTAACCCCCGTTCAGGTGGAATGGCAGATGTGTATAAGGCCAATGACTACCAAAAAGATGGTTGCCAAGTCGCCATAAAGGTCTTTAAACATGGGCAAATTGAGTTAGGAGTTCAATCAGAATCATTCAGACGTGAAAAGCAAATTCTTGCAGAACTCAAGCATCCTAGTATTATTGAGCTTCTTGACTCAGGGGAAGATCAACAAACTAAAGAACAGTTCCTTGTTTTGGAATGGGTGGAGAAGAATTTAGAAGGGCTTCTTAAAGAGTCGCCTTTAGAGGGGTGGGACTCTTACTGGGAGAGAATTGCTCTGCCAATACTTACAGCCATTGCATTTTCACATGATCGCCAATGTGTCCATCGAGATCTTAAGCCCAGCAATATTCTAGTCGGGCAAGATGGCAGAATAAAGTTAGCTGATTTTGGCATCTCGAAACTTAGAAGTTATTTTCACCCAACTGTCACATTGCGAGAATTTGTTTCTCGCCCCTTTACGCCGCATTGCGAGAATTTGTTTCTCGCCCCTTTACGCCGCCAGAAGATGATGATGGTTCTTACCAATATAGTCGTGATGTGTTTAGCTTTGGAGTAGTTACATTAAAATGCCTGACAAATATTGACATTTTTGACTACGCTAGCATTCAGACAGCGATAGCTGATCTTGATGCACCACCTGAAATTATCGAGATTATTGAACGCTCAGTTGCAACTGACCCTGCTGAACGGCAACCCAATGCAGAAGTGCTATTAGCAGAGTTAGATGCTATTCAGCAGAAGCGATCTCGAACTCAGAAATCTAAGATTCAATCTTGTTACTTGAAATTGACTCCAAAGTGTTTAAAGAATCTCCAGGATACGCTAGGTATTTCTTCCGAAAATGAAGTCCAAAAAATTATTCTTGATGATCTGAATGATGAGGTGAATTGTGGAATACGACCTTATAGCTTCAAGAATAACGACGGTAATTCTGAAGGAGATCACTACGAAGTTTACGGTAGTTCTTATCGATATCACTTAAAAGTAGACGATAAACGGAAGGATCATCTTGTTATCTTTACTGCTTGGGATACACCCCATTCTCAACTGGAGCAGAGACGAGAACTAGCGTGGAGTTTACCATATCAATTTAAGTTTGGCACTCCAACGTATTCTTACGAAGCTGTAGAGATTATTCGTGAGTTACAAGATGCAGTTGTTGAGCATGAAGCAACTATCAAAGAGCAGGTCATCGAAAAAGAGAAACAGAGGGTATTTCAAGTTTGGTGGGATATTCTGAGAGCAAAGACTGATTGGGAACAGCAGCGAGAGAAAGCTCTTAAGTATCTTACCTTCAGTCCTGATGGTAATCGAGTGATTTTCCGACTAGCAGAATTACCTAAAGATGATATCGTTGGGCAGTCTCGTCATGTCAAAAATTCTAAGGGGTTCAGCCTCTTAGGTGGAGATATTACAGAGGTGGCAGGTGATGAATTACACCTATATGTCAGATACGGACAACTAGATCGCTTGCCGCAGCCTGGTGAACTTTATTTCGATACTCGATTAGCCGAAATTGCGCTTAATCGGCAGAAAAGTTCTTTAGATGCCATTCGATATGATCGGGCTGTTCGTTCTGATCTGCGAAATCTATTAGTTAACCCTGATGAGATTCAAGTTCCTACTTTAGAGTCTGAGATTCAGTTTATCCAGAATTTGAACGAATCACAGCAGGAAGTCGTTAGATCGGCCCTCTCAATGCAAGATTTTCTGTTGGTACAGGGACCACCAGGCACAGGAAAAACAACTTTTATCACGGAAGTTATCCTACAAACACTTCAACAAAATCCTGAAGCACGAATTTTGCTTAGCTCTCAGACACACGTTGCGTTAGATAATGCATTAGAACGGATTCAAGCTAAGAACCCAAACTTGAAGCTTATCCGAATTGGCAATCATGAAAGGGTTTCTGAAGGTGTCCACTCACTACTCCTAGAGGAGCAAATGGAGAAGTGGCGTGAGGATTCGCTAGCCAAAGGTCGAGATTTTTTAGCTGCTTGGTCAGTAGATAATGGAATATCTCAAGAAGATCTGGAAAAAGCAGTTTTATTCCAGGAGCTAAAAAATATTGTCCTGAGTCTAGAAGCTTTGCGCGTGGAACTGGAAAGTCGAAAGCAAGAGAGGGAAGATGATTTTCCTATAATTGAGGAGCTAAGTGAACGTCAAGCACCACGAAAATCTAAAAAAATCCAATTAGAAGCTTTGCGTGCTGAACTCGAAAAACAGGAAAGCCTATCTCAATCAGCAAAAGTAGGAAGTTCTAAAGAAAAAGCTAACCGAAAAATTTCGGCAGCACAGGAAGAAGAGTTTAGTCAATTAGAAGAAAAAATCGAAGAATTAGAGAAAAAGGCAAAAGTTTTGCGGGATGAACAAAGGCAGAAAGTCAAGCGCCTTCAGGAAGTAACTCAAGTTAAAGCTGATGAATTATTAAGGTTGACAAGTAAAGAACTAGAGCATCGAAGCAATAGTTTGATTGACCCGAATGCACCCAAGGCTAAATTACTCCAGCAACTTATAAATCTGCAAACAGAATGGTTCGATCAGTTTGGTCGTAATGAACGATTTAATAATCCATTAATTAAGCAATCACAAGTTGTCGCTGGAACTTGTATCGGGATTTCCAGAGAAATCCATGACGCAGAATTTGACCTTTGCATTGTAGATGAGGCTTCAAAAGCAACTGCGACGGAAGTCTTAGTACCAATGGCGCGTTCCAAAAAGTGGCTGTTGGTAGGAGACCCAAAACAACTTCCACCCTTTCAGGATGAAGCCAGCCAAGATACTGATTTTCTTGAGCAATACGAATTGACTCCAGAGGATGTTCAGGAGACTTTGTTTGATCGCCTTTTAAGAATCTTACCAGATGGCTGCCATTCGATGTTGGCTACTCAACATCGAATGGCAGAACCAATTGGTAAACTTGTTAGCACCTGTTTCTATGATGGAAAATTAGAAAGTAGTGGGCCTGAAATCGATAAGGTTTTAAGTAGAGTTTTACCAAGGCCCGTTACGTGGCTAACGACATCAAAGCTTCCTAATGGTCGTGAGCAAGTTGCTAATTCTAGTTTTAATAATTCCTGTGAAGTTACTGTCATCTTTCAATGGTTAAAGCGACTAAACCAAGCAGCTACGGAAGCCCAGAGGAATTATAAAGTAGCAGTTTTAAGTGGTTATGCGGCACAGTTAAAATTGCTGAAGCGTAGCTTAGATTCAGAACAAAGTGACTTGCAGGCATTAGCAATTGAGTGCAATACCGTTGATGCCTTTCAGGGACGAGAGGCTGATATCGTGATTTATTCAGTTACTCGCTCAAACAAAGATGGAAAAATAGGTTTCTTACGCGATGAAGCTAGGTTGAATGTTGCATTATCGAGGGGGCGAGTGGGTCTGTTGATTGTCGGTGATCATCAGTTTTGTCGATCGTTGCATCATAGTCCTCTACATAACGTTTTGCACTACATTGAACAACACTTAGAAGACTGCATTTGTGTGGAGGCGAGTTTATGAACTGGGAACCAGAATTTGTCTCTCTCTCTTCTGAGGATTTACGTCGCTATGATAACCGTCCTGGCTTTGACTTAGTTAGTTGCCAGGAAGTTGGTTTGCCTGTTTATAAAGTTACCGTTGATGTTCTCACTTAGATTCGCAAGCCAATTCCACCAATTGAGGAGTTTGTTCTAAAAGCGATTGATACTGGATTGCCCTCTGAGGATGAAGTTGCAGGATTTTTAGGTCTAGAACTCTCAACCACCAGAGAGGCAATGGTAAATCTTCGATTGAGTGAAGATATTGATTTGATTGCTCCTGATGCATCGCAGCTTCAAATATGGAAACTGACCAAGAAGGGTGAGAGGACTTTAAGAGAAGCCACAATCATTGTTCCAGAGGAACGAACCTTCGACATTAATTTTGATGGGCTTTTACGAACTCCACGTTGGTATGGTTAATCTTAGAGAAGTTTACTAAAGTCAAGAGATTTACGAGATGAAGGCATCGTGGAAATTGAACCTTCACCTAAGCGTCCCCCAGAACTAGCCGATTTGAATATTAAGGACATTGATAGAATTATTGGTAAAATTCTTGAGAATAGTAGAAGTCGAAAGCCTAGAAATCAAAATGAGCTAGATATATTAGCATTAAAGAAAATTGAGCGTCGTAGGCCAAGGTTTTTTCAGCTATCTACTGCACTCGTTTATAAGGCAAAGGATAGTGATGAAATTCAAGTCACATTTATTGTTGATGATATCCTCTCAAGTGAGCATGAGGCTGCATTCGCTCGTTCAAACGGAGCCAAGAGAATTAAAAGCCAGATTCTTAATACTTTGCAGAAAAATGAGCCACTTAAATTTGCAGAAGATCTCTTAGGTCAAGAATTTGTATCAGCAAATCTAATTGATCCAGATACTATAACCGCCAAGGTAACTGAAGCTAAAGCAGAAATAGAAGCACAAATTGAAGTAGCTCAAGAAAAGCTAGATCAGACAGAAGATGAAGAAGAAAAGAGTACATTAACTCAACATCTTGAAGATAAAGAACAGCAAATTTTGCAGCTTCAATCCCGAATGGAAGCTATTCTTGCCTCAGTTCCTATGCGCTGGCTAGAAATGTATGAGCATCGTCCCCTGTTGGAGAAAGCCTTGAAGGATACCCAGGAACGTTTAATGATCAT
>JBBQDV010000217.1:0-4913 GCA_038320005.1 Cyanophyceae cyanobacterium | reverse complement strand
CAGTTATAAATATTGTTCATCAATACACAAGAAGGATGGTTACTCTTATGACTTTTGAAACAATGCGCCTAAAGACGCAATTTCCTTTTCCTCCCCGATGCTCAAGCCACAGGGCTTCCAAGTACCGAGGTATTTTCGTGATTTCTTTAAGTTTATGACGATTGTTGTCGCTACATTTTATAAGTTCGTTAATTTAGATAACTTCCAAGAGAAAAGACAGCCTTTACTTTCCCATTGTCAACAGCAAGGGGTGAAGGGGACGATATTATTAGCTCAGGAAGGAATTAATGGCGCGATCGCGGGTTCTCCCCAAGAGGTAGAATCAGTATTAGCCTATTTATTAACTGACCCCCGTCTAGCAGATTTAGAGGTTAAAGAATCAACCTCAGAAAAGAAGATTCCCTTTCGACGTTTGAAAGTGCGTTTAAAGAAAGAAATTGTCACCATCGGAATCCCAAAAGTTAATCCCGTCGAGAAGGTGGGAACTTATGTAAAGCCAACAGACTGGAATCAAATTATTTCTGACTCAGAAGTTACGGTTATTGACACTCGTAATGATTACGAAGTAGAAATCGGCACATTTAAGGGAGCGCAAAACCCCAACACGACTTCCTTCGGGCATTTCCCGCAGTATATTCAAGATAATCTTGACCCTAAGCAAAATAAAAAAGTAGCCCTATTTTGTACAGGGGGAATTCGTTGCGAAAAAGCAACTTCCTATTTACTTGACCAAGGATTTGAGGAAGTGTATCACCTCAAAGGGGGAATCTTAAAATATTTAGAAGAAGTCCCCCCTGAAGAGAGTCTTTGGGAAGGAGAATGCTTTGTTTTTGACCAAAGAGTTACCCTGAAGCATGGCTTAGTTCAAGGAAATTATGAACTCTGTCGCGGTTGTGGACAGCCAATTTCAGAAGAAGATAAGCAGAAAGCAGGATATGAAGCTGGGGTAAGTTGTGCTAATTGCTATCAGCCTCAAGCAGAGTAGCATTATCTTTTTGGGTTAAAGCAACTCGCGTTTTTTTTCGTCCTCCGTCTTAAGTCTTAGAATCAAGGGAAAACTTTATCGTCACAGCTTGATAAGCAACGATAATTTCTTTAATAACTACTTCAAGGTTTTTTATATTTAACTTTTTTGTATTGACTAATTCAATGATTTGTGATAAGAAAGATGCAGTTATATCCAAGGGTAGATCCGTATTATCTTTATATTTTCCTGAGACTAAACTAACAGACTGTCCTCCCTCCAGAATCCGAAAACAGGTCTCAAAGGAAATCATTTTTTTTTCTAACTTGCGCTCAACGACTGACTTCCCTTCTAAATAAAACAGACCTTCTCCTGGTAAAGAGATAGATCCAGATTGCCAATCTAAATATAAACTTTCTTGCCCAATCGGAATAGCAAAATTATGTAATTGTTCGACTACATACTGAGAGTTAAGAGCGCGATTTAAATCTTCCTCAGTTAAGACAATTTGCACATTAGCATTTTCCAGATACTCAAGTTCAAAAGACCCTAAGATTGTTTTTATTAAATTGATCTCAAGCTGATCAGTTGTTACAACAATTCGCTCAAAACGTATATCCTTTTGAGTAATAACTCCTCGACCATCCACCGTCACTGAATCAACTTCCCCCTGCACTAATTTTAGAGGATTTGTCTGAACATCGACATCAAGATAATCTACCTGTTTTAATTGCTCAGATAAACCTACTTCAATAGCTTTATTTAAAGCTTGTTCACCAATATTTTCCTCTGAATGAGTCATATACTTATCAATAGTTCCATCTAACTTATAGAATAACTAATTCAAATTAGCTCAACTTGATTACTTAAACCAGAACCGAAATTAGTAAATATGCCACGCAACCGCTGGATTTCAAATAGTTCTTCACCAGAAAAGATATAACTATACCACTCCTCAAGGATATAATTTATATATTAATATTTTTGCAATCATCGCGAATATAAAAAATATATGAACTCCCTGCTTTCCCTCTTTACCTTCTTAACTTTGGCAAGTTTGGGATATGTCGCTGGTTCAATTAAAATAGTCAATGAGGGTAACAAAGCCTTAGTCGAGCGTCTTGGTAAATATCGCAGGGAACTTGATCCAGGACTCAACTTCATTATCCCCGTTGTCGATAGAATTGTTGTTGAAGATACTAACCGCGAAAGAGTGCTTGGTATTGACCCTCAGTATGCCATCACCCAAGATAATGTCTCTCTAAAAGCAGATGCCGTAATATATTGGCAAATTATCGACTTAAGAAAATCCTTCTACGCCGTCGAAAATATCGAAGAAGCTCTAGAAAACTTAGTTTTAACAGCTTTACGCTCCGCAATTGGTTTAATGAAGCTAGAAGAAACCTATTCCTCAAGATATAATATTAACCAAACTCTTTTAGAACACCTAGACGAATCAACAAAAAGTTGGGGGGTTAAAGTAACTCGGGTTGAAGTACGGGAAATCGCCCCAGCTAAGACTGTGATGGAATCTTTAGAGTTGGAAAGAGCAGCAGAAAGTAAAAAAAGGGCAGATATTTCCGCCACAGAAGGAACAGTCAAATCTATTGAAATGTTAGCTCAAGCATTACAGAATCAAAATAAAAGCCAAGCGGTTTTACAGTTTCTTCTAGCACAACGCTATGTCGGGGCTAACGAGGAATTGAGTAAAAGTAATAACTCTAAGGTGGTTTTCATGGACCCCAACGCCCTCAATCAAGCCCTCACAGACTTGATGGGCAATCCTAGCGATTTCCCTCCTGGTAAAGATTCCAATTCCTAATCTAGCACTCATGTCAGCAGACGAAGGAGCTAACGCTCTGTTGAAAGCCTTTTTCTAGTTGTGCTATCCTATAATTTGGAACGCTACTAGAGTTTTCTTCCACATTTTCATGAATACTCCTAGAGATTGAAGGCAGAAGTGATTCTCTGTCTCTTTCCAGTTTGTGCTAAATTAAGTACCCCGATAACAATTAGTAAGAGGATTTTTAATGACCCAGATTATACTTGGCGAAAATGAACATCTAGAATCAGCACTACGGCGTTTCAAGCGCAAGGTTTCCAGAGCTGGTATTTTCGCTGACATGAAGAAAAACCGCCATTTTGAAACACCAGAGCAAAAACGTAAGCGTAAAGAAATTGCCAGACATAGAGAACGCCGAAGAATGCGTAATCGCAGAAAAACGCGGTAGTTGTCGCCACATTGTTGTGATTGAGGTTGAGATTAAAGCCCCGTAGAGATATTGTCAACGATATCTCTACCTTTTTTTGAGCAATATTATCTTAAACGTCCTGAGCGAAGAATACTCACAATTAACCATAAACCAAGTAAACTGGCTGCGGTAAATAAGCTAATACTAATCCAAGTCAGTTGGACAGTGGTTGTATTTGCCGAGATAATTGCTGCACCAACAATCAATGAACTGACAACGATACTAAAGGACAAACGATTGGCGGAATCGTCCATACTACGACGCAGAGAATCAACCTCACGGATACTAACATTCCATTTCAGGGTTTCCGAAGTTACTCGGTCTAGTAACATCTCCATCTGGCGAGGTGTCTGTAAAGATAAACTTTTAATATCTAAAGCAGTTCTTAACAGAGTTGTCAGGGGGTTTTCTCCGAGAAGTTGACGGCGGAACAAATCCGTCATTAAGGGTTTAAACTCATCTAGTAAATTTACCTCTGGGTTAAAGCTACGAGCAACCCCTTCTAAGTTTGCCATTGATTTGGCATATAAGCCCATATTTGCTGGAAGCTTAATTTTGTTTTCTCGTGCGACTTGGAGAACCTCATAAAAAACTTGACTAAAGTTAATTTGCGAGAGGCTAAGGTTATAATATTTCCGCAGCATCTTGTCATAGTCATTTTCTAGACGAATTAAACTGACTGGTTGTCCTGCTTCTGCTAACTCGATGGTTAACTGGCTACAGCGTTGGGCATCAATATCAACAATGGCGAGTAACATTTCTGTTAAGATTCGCTGGGTACGGGGGTCTAAACGCCCGACCATGCCACAATCGAGGAGAGCTACCCGACCATCATCGAGATAGAATAAGTTACCAGGATGGGGGTCGGCATGGAAAAAGCCATCAATGTAGAGTTGTTTGAAGAAGGCGCGAAAAATCAGGGTGGTAATCTCTTTGCGCTTGGTTTTGTCAACATTTTCTTTCCCTTGAGAGGCAGAAATATCAGCATCTAAAATCGGGACACCATTTAACCACTCCATAACGAGGAGTTTAGTGCTGGTTACATCCCAATAGATAGCAGGAACAAGTATTTGAGTAGGATCAAACCACTCACTTTGTGATAAGTTATTTTTTAGTTGGTTAGCATAATCTGCTTCTTTGGTAAAGTCTAGTTCTGCTTTGAGGGCGCTAGTAAATTCTTCTGCTAAGGCGACAACATCATAGTCTTGTCCCACGTCAGTACGGGCTGCAAGTTCCGCTAAGCGTTTGATGAGGGAAATATCTTGGTCAACGACGATTTCAATGCCAGGACGCTGTACCTTGAGGGCGACCGCTTGACCGTTAGCCAGGACAGCTTTATGAGTTTGGGCGATAGAACCTGCTGCGACGGGTTCAGTTTCAATAGAAGTAAAGACTTCTGCTAGGGGTTTACCTAGTTCTTGGCGAAGTTGAATTTCGATTTCTGCCCAACTAACAGGGGGAACATTACCTTGCAGGGCGGTGAGGGCTTCAATATATTCCGCTGGGAGGAGGTCAGGACGGGTACTTAGCAGTTGTCCGAGTTTGACATAGATGGGTCCTAAATCTATGAGAATATTTCGCAGAATTTCGGGAGTTGGCAGTTGGGGTGTTCCTGCTTTACCACTGGTGAGTAAACCCCGCATATAATCCCAGCCATGACGAAAGACTACTTCAAGGATTTCGCGCTGACGGGAAGT
>JBBQDV010000216.1:0-4916 GCA_038320005.1 Cyanophyceae cyanobacterium | reverse complement strand
CCCCATGCCATTGCTGTAGCTGTAGTTTCGTGTCCAGCAAACAAAAGAGTGACTAATTCATCATGTAACTCAATATCAGTCATTGGTTCACCGTTCTCATCCTGTGCAGACATCAGCAAGGAAAGAATATCACTACGGCTTCCCTCAGTTTCTTGACGGCGTTCAGTAATTTCCTGATAAAGAAGTTCGTCCAACTTCGCTTTTGGACGTTGGAAAAATCCCCACGGAGTCCATTTTTTTTGCAAAGAGGGTATAAATAGCAAACCAGAGGTAAGCGGAGAAGCAAACAAGTGGAACATAGTTCGGATAAGATCGATAATCTGTTGATACCTTTCTCCCTCATAAATACCAAAAACAGATTGCACCATAACTTGTAGAGAAATCTCCTGCATATAATCACGAGCCAGGAAAGACTCTCCTGGGGTGAGTTTACTCATGGCTTTATGGGTGATTTCACAAATTAATTCCCCATAGGTACGCATTCTGTCACCATGAAAGGGAGGCATCAATAATTTACGCTGACGAGTGTGCCGATTTCCCTCCGCTAAAAGGAGGGAGTTATCTCCAACCAAAGGGCGCACAATACCGTTAAATCCTCCTGGGGCAGAGAGTTCTTTTCTATCGTGAGTGAGAATATACTGTAGGGCTTCAGGGTGTTGAACAAAGACTAACCCTGGGTAATTACCACTAGCAATTTTAGCGTAGAAAATATCTGGATTCTTTTCAGCAGCCCCTTCTATGTAACCAACTGGATCACCAATCCAGTTGAATTGCTGCATCCAAGCTGGTTGTTGTGAGGCTTGAGGAAGTGTTTTTGTTGCCATTAATATCCCTCTCAGTTACTACTTTAAAAATAGCAAAATTGCTGATTGGGGACAGGAAAAAAACAGCTAAGAAAATATCGATTTTGCGAGTCTAATGTAACTAACTCTTTCCTTCCTATTTACCGCTTCTCCTTACGCCCTAATGCTTCTAGGCTAAAGAACAACTGTTGCGGTAACACCAACGTAGCAGAGTTCCCCCAGCCACAAACTTAACGACTTCCAGAATCCAGTAACCAAATTGCATTTGTAGCATCGGTGTGGGCATTTGCTGTACTGGTTCAAAGAGATTTAACTGTAAGCCTAAACCACTCATCTGAGGTGTAAGTATATAGGTATAGGTTAGCGCGATCGCGAATAAAATTCCCGCTAAAATTATGGATAAACGTTCTTGAGATGGAGAAAGATTATGATGGCTGCGAAATACTAAAAATCCCGTGAGAACTAATGCACCACAGAGAAGTTCAATATGATTAAAAATACCAAAAATAAGATAACCTGCACTAGCAAAACCAGCCTCTGTCGTCATTCCACTTGCTGCTAGACCAGGAATTACAACAAAATCTAACAAAAAACTGCTACTTAGCCAAAAGCCAATAGCAAACATGGTCAGAGTTGACCAATTAACGCGGTCGAAATTCTTTTCCGCTAGAGAATTCATATATATATCCTTAGATCAATACCATTTTCAGCTTAACGAATTTAGTAGCTAAATAATGTCAAAAAAGATGAAGTAAATTCTTAATTAATGTAAAGATATCCGAGACTTATTGAATCGGTTTAACTCCAGCGCGATCTAAAATATTGGGAATTAAATCTTCCCGTTTAACCGCCATCATATGGACACCCTGGCAAAGTTCTTGAGCAATTCTCACTTGTTCTGCTGCAATTTTAACCCCCTCTTCTAAAGGATTTACAGCCTTAGCTAAACGTTCAATTATCTCATCAGGAATATGAACCCCAGGAACATATTTGTTAATAAAATTAGCATTCTTAGCAGACTTGAGCAAAAAAATACCCGCTAAAATCGGCTTACCCGTATCTAGAGCAATTTGGCTCATAAACTTATCGAGTTTATCAAAATCAGTAATCATTTGACTCTGAAAAAACTGCGCCCCAGCCGTAAGCTTCTTTTCAAAACGACTCTGTAACCCTGACCAGCTTTTCAGTTGTGGATCAACCGCTGCACCAGCAAAGAGATTGAGCGCATCATCAGGTAAAGGTTTGTCATTAAAATCTATCCCCTCATTCAGCTTACTAATTAGCCTCAGTAAACGCACCGACTCCAAATCAAAGACAGATTTAGCCTGAAGATGATCACCTGACTTAACGGGATCTCCTGTCAAAGCAAGAATGCTACCTATTCCTAAAGCTTGCGCCCCCATCAGATCAGCTTGTAAGGCGATGGAATTGCGATCGCGACAAGCAAACTGACAAATAGGTTCAATACCCTCTCTTACCAACAAAGCAGATGCTGCGAGGGACGACATCCGCAACACCGCCCGACTACCATCAGTAATATTAACAGCGTGAACCCTTCCTTTCAGCTTATCTGCCATTGCCAACATTCGTGCTGGATTTCCTCCTTTTGGGGGAGTGATTTCAGCAGTAACAAGAAATTCTTTAGCTTCAACGGCTTGACGAAAGCGGTTCATAATTTTGGAATAGGTAAAATTTAATCTATTTTTTGGGCTAAGAAGATGTCGGAAGAGAAAATCCCATCGCCTTCTTAACTCTAGTCAGAGTAGCATCTGCAACCGCTTCAGCCTTCTCCTTCCCATCGCGCAAGACAGATTCTAAATAACCCTTATCATTCATCAAGTCTTGATACTTATCTTGAATCGGTTTCAAAGCTTCCACCGTCGTCTCAGCAAGTAAAGGTTTAAACTGTCCCCAACCCATCTCTTGACATTCTTGCGCAACTTCCGCTTTCGGTTTACCAGACAAGATGCTATATAACGTTAGCAAATTATGACACTCTGGACGTTCAGGATTATCAAACTCTAAGCCTCGGTGGGGGTCACTCTTACACTTTTTAATCTTTTTCGTAATCATATCGGGAGAATCAAGCAAGTTAACACGACTCATTTCCGAAGGGTCAGATTTTGACATTTTCCTTGTCCCATCCGTAAGACTCATCACCCTTGCGCCCTCCTTACGAATCAAAGGGTCTGGTAACTTGAGGAGAGGTTCATCTTTTTTACCAAATTGGTCATTAATCCGTACCGCAATATCACGAGTTAACTCAATATGTTGCTTTTGGTCTTCTCCCACAGGTACTTTATCCGCATTATAAAGAAGGATATCTGCTGCCATCAATACAGGATAATCGAGTAAGCCAGTGCTAACATTTTCCCCTTGCTTAATCGACTTCTCCTTAAATTGGATCATGCGTTCTAGCCAATTAATCGGAGTAATGCAGTTAAATAACCAGGTTAGCTCACTATGGGCAGAAACATGGGATTGAATAAAAATAGTAGAATGCTGTAAATCTATACCACAAGCCAGATACAAAGCTGCAATTCCGTAACTGTTACTTGCTAAAAGCTTCGGGTCATGGGGGACAGTAATGGCGTGTAAATCCACCACGCAAAAGAAGTTCTCATATTCATCTTGCATTTCCACCCAGTTGCGAATCGCCCCTAAGTAGTTACCTAAATGTAAATTTCCAGTGGGTTGTACTCCAGAAAGAACTCGCTGTTTCGCCATGACTTTGGTTTACTTTTTACTGTCGGATGTTTAAAAAGTGTAACAGAAGCAGGACACAACTATCTGCACTTGAGTTTAGAAGGACGGTAAAATCAAATTAGATGGGATCAAAGTAAAATAAAATCCCATAAGGAAAAGTAAAATTAGCTCAGAGGATTAAGCCCATGAATACTCAGTTAGTTGAAACCCTAGTAAATATTATTGACAATCTGACTCCTGAAGAAAAGCTATTTTTCCAGCAGAAAACGAAAGGAATATTGGCAACAGAAGCTAAAAATCGTCCTTTTTATGAGACAGCCACTCCTCAAATATTTTACTGGCTCAAGGTGAAGATGTTTGTCTAACTGGTCAAAATCTTATT
Organism: Cyanophyceae cyanobacterium; assembly: GCA_038320005.1. GTDB lineage: Bacteria > Cyanobacteriota > Cyanobacteriia > Cyanobacteriales > SIO1D9 > JBBQDV01. The sequence goes on along the minus strand of JBBQDV010000216.1, from coordinate 1,025 downwards.
GAGTTTTGGAATGTTTATACAAGACCAAGTAATCGGAATGGATTGGGATATACTCATTCTGAAGCAGCAATAACTGAATCCAGGCTCAAGTCAGCGCAATATATTATAAACTATGAGCTTAGACGAGGAGATATCAGAAAGTTTGAGGAATAAAGCTGATGGGGCAAATTGAAACTTTTTCGGATCGAGAATATTGTTGTGGTATTACTCTAAATCTCTATTCTTCGCAAACTTGCGAGGAACTTGCAACTCAGGCTGAGATTGGACGACATTTGTTTATCGTTGATGACGAGAGTGAGAATGCAGTTGAGGTGAGGTTATCTGAGGATAACTATAAAGCTTGGTTGCCTCGCACTGGGTTACAGTATCTAGAACAGGCAAAAATTCCTTATCAGCCGATATCTGTTTCTCGTCCTGAAATTGAACAGTCTTTACTCAAAGTGGTAAGTTTTGCTAAATCTGCGATGGAACAGCCAAATTACTATTTGTGGGGGGGGACTGTTGCGCCTAATTATGATTGTTCAGGATTGACGCAAGCTGCTTTTCTGTCTGTGGGGGTTTGGCTACCGCGAGATTCTTATCAGCAAGCGGACTTTACTGAGACTATTCCTTTAGAGGGATTACAACTAGGGGATTTAATCTTTTTTGCAAGTAAAGATAAGGTGAATCATGTCGCTTTGTCTTTAGGAGATGGTTACTATATCCATAGTTCGGGGCTTGAGTTTGGTCGCAACGGGATTGGGATTGATAAGCTGAGTGGGGATGGAGATGGGGTCGGTCGTAACTACTATAAGCAACTTTGTGGTGCAGGTCGGGTGATGTGCAGTTATAACAGTAAGGAAGATTTGAAATTTTAGTGCTAATGATTTTTTGGTTGAGGTGGGAGTGGTTAGTTCGCAATTAGTAACTGAGGAAGATTCTTTATCTGTACAGATTCCTAAAGTTTCGGTGATTGTGCCAATTTATAATGAGATTGAAAGTTTACCTCATTTGGTGGACGCGATCGCGATCGCGATGCACAATAT
>JBBQDV010000215.1:0-4968 GCA_038320005.1 Cyanophyceae cyanobacterium | reverse complement strand
GGTTGTGCGTATTAGGAAAATATGAGCGTTTCCATCGTTATTCCGACATTGAATGAAGCTCAGGAAATTGAAAAAACTTTGCGCTGTCTTAGTGTACTACATCCTTTGCCAATAGAAATCATTGTTGTTGATGGGGGCAGTAAAGATGAAACTGTTTCTCTCGTGGAAAACTTTCGAGAAATGCCCTTATCTATCGAGATTATTGCTGATTGTGGGAAAGGACGTTCCGTACAGATGAATGCTGGCGCAAAAATAGCCACAGGAGAGATCCTTTGCTTTCTTCATGGAGATACTTTAATCCCCAATGATGCCATAAAAATTATGGAAGAGACTTTAGCTGATAGTTCAATCAGTACCGGAGGCTTTATTTCCCTCATGGTAGGTTCTCATCGAACCCTTTGGGGGACTGCATTTCACAATTATATTAAAAGTTATTATGCACCCTTGCTTTTTCGTCCCCATCTATTCTTCAAAGGTTTACGCGTTCTTTTTGGCGATCAAGTAATCTTTTGTCGGCGCAGAGATTTCTGGAAATATGGAGGATTTGATCCTACCTTACCGATTATGGAAGATGCAGATCTATGTATAAAACTAGCTCAATGCGGAAAAACTGTCCAAGTTAATCGGATAGTCCAATCTTCTGACCGTCGGGTTGTTGAGTGGGGAGCTTTTAAAGCAAATCTGATTTATCTCTATATCGGCATTCTCTGGGGGCTAGGAGTCCGAGCAACCTATCTAAAACAGTTTTACAAAGATATCCCATAACAAATCTTCTACGTCACGTTGAGTCATACATAAATTACCTCAGCCAAAACTCGCTCTTTAATTCTCGGTTTTTTGTTTTTGTATCAATAGTTTATTTTAATAAACGACTTCATTGCTCTCATCTTCAATAATGATCGCGCTTTATTGCTCTTATTTCTTTATTTAATATTTCAACATTGAAAAAATTAACATATCCAGCAAATTCACATATTTCCTTACCATTAAATAGATAAATATGATGAATGTTGAGAATATTTTTAGTTAGTCGTAATTTTCCGCTTCTATCTCTGAACTCTATCTCAGTAAGGCTTTCATCCATCACACGGGCTATAAGTAGCAGATCTTCATTTTTAGGTTTAAATGGAACAAAGAGTTTTGTCATTCCTGGTACTTTTTCAATACGAGAAATGACTTCTACTAAACAGCTTTTAGCACCTAAAAAGTTATCTGCGATAAGACAAGCAACTTGAGCTGACTTCCAGTACCATTGGTGAGAATCTACTGCTCCACCAAGTATAGGTACATAGCTGAGAGCCTTTTTGATTTGTGGATTAGCTATTCCAACAAAATTACCTGCAACTTTCTCTAATAATTGATTTGATATTTCACGAAGTGCTTTTTCTGTTGCATTCGGCTCATCTTCAACATATTTATCTTCAATTAAAATTTGTTCTAGTTGTAAACCATTCATGAGAGGTTGAAGTGGATAAGCCAAGATGTCTGAAGGATTAATTATATTTAGCCAACGTAGTTCATTAAGGTTATGAAAATCAAGAGATTTTCTAACTGCTTCTTGATTAATCCCTAAAGCTATATTTAAAAAGGCAATAGGCGTTCCCATTGTTGTTATACTTTTCAGTAAAACTTTCCTATTCAGAGTCACAGGCTCTAATCCATTGAGCATTTCTCGGATTTTCAAAGCAGGATCATTCGGTTCAAATCTTTCGGAAAATAAGATATCCCATAAAATAGCTGTTCCCAAAGAATGAGCCACAAAATGCAAATCTGTTTCCCTTGGATACTGAGAAAGGAAATCTCTTAACTGCTCTAATATATTTTCTCTTATCTTTTTACCTCGCTCCAAATTGAGATAAGTAAAAGCATCTCCTACAAAGTGAGAAAAATACCCTTCTCTAAAATCTTGATAGCGAAAGGAATCTTGACTATCAAATTCAGGATTTTCTAAGGCTTGTCGCTGTAATTCTTCACGAATGCCATTCCAAATTTTATCCGTTTCCTTCAGCATCGAACCCCAAAAGCTGAAGCAGAAATTAGGTAGGGCTTGATTTCTTTTACCAAATTCGTCTCTAACGAGATCAGATAAAGATTTACCATACTGAGCATTACTTGTCGCCACACCATGAAGAAAAAAGACGAGCATTATTAAATCACCTTAGTAATAACTGCGATCGCGAACCAAAGCCTCTGTGTATCTATCATTCTAAACCGCTAGAATAGGGATCGAGTCCGTGTAACTCAAACAGAACTAGACCATGATTACATCCCCCGTAGAATTTCAAGACGAATTTGATATTATTGTTGTCGGTGCAGGACACGCTGGTTGTGAGGCTGCCCTTGCTGCTGCCCGTCTAGGGTGTCGTACCCTCATGCTGACTCTCAACATAGATAGAATTGCTTGGCAACCCTGTAACCCTGCGGTGGGTGCGCCAGCTAAGTCTCAGCTAACCCATGAAGTCGATGCCCTGGGGGGAGAAATCGGCAAAATGGCAGACCGTACTTATCTACAAAAGCGTGTCCTCAACTCTTCCAGAGGTCCTGCGGTGTGGGCATTACGGGCGCAAACTGATAAACGCGAATATGCACGGGTGATGCGTTCTATTGTTGAGAATCAGCCTAATCTCAGTATCCGCGAAGGGATGGCAACGGATTTAGTCTTAGGAGATAATGATGAGATTATTGGTGTACAAACCTATTTTGGTGCTGCCTTTAAATGTAAAGCAGTTATTTTAACTACAGGCACATTTTTAGGGGGAACTATTTGGGTTGGGAAGAAATCCATGCCCGCAGGAAGGGCTGGGGAATTTGCTGCGGTTGGGTTAACGGAAACCCTCAACCAGTTAGGATTTGAGACGGGAAGACTGAAAACAGGTACTCCCGCAAGAGTTGATAGACGTTCTGTCGATTTTAGCCAAATGGAAGCCCAACCTGGGGATGAGGATGTGCGTTGGTTTAGCTTTGACCCCGAAGTGTGGGTAGAAAGAGAACAAATGTGTTGTTATTTAACTCGCACTACTGCCATAACCCATAAACTGATTCGGGATAACTTGCATCTTTCCCCTGTCTATGGTGGTTGGGTTGATGCGAAAGGACCTCGCTACTGTCCTAGTATTGAAGATAAAATTGTTCGTTTTGCGGATAAGGATAGTCACCAAATTTTCATTGAACCCGAAGGACGAGACATTCCTGAACTTTATATCCAGGGTTTCTCAACAGGACTACCAGAGAATATACAACTGGCGATGTTACAGACTCTCCCAGGTTTAGAAAATTGTGTGATGTTGCGTCCTGCTTATGCGGTGGAATACGACTATTTACCTGCTACTCAATGTTATCCAACCATGATGACTAAGAAGGTAGAAGGGTTATTTTGCGCAGGACAAATTAATGGTACAACGGGATATGAAGAAGCTGCTGCTCAGGGTATTGTTGCTGGAATTAATGCGGTCAGATTTACCCAAGGAAAAGAGATGGTCATTCTCCCCAGAGAAGGGAGTTATATCGGTACGCTTCTTGATGATTTGTGTACAAAAGATTTGCGTGAACCCTATCGAATGCTGACTAGTCGTTCTGAATATCGGCTTATTTTACGGTCTGATAATGCAGACCAACGCTTAACACCTTTGGGTCGAGAAATAGGCTTAATTGATCAACGTCGTTGGGATTTATTTCAAAGTAAGCAAGCTAATATTACCGCCGAAAAAGAACGCCTTCACGAAACTCGCGTCAAGCAAAATGATCCAATTGGTGAACAAATTCTTGCTGATACAGAACAAAGGATTAAAGGTTCTATTACTTTAGCAGAATTGTTACGTCGCTCTGGTTTCCACTATGGCGATTTAGAGAACTATGGTTTAGGTAATTTTGAGTTGAATCTTGCGGAAAAAGAAGGGGCAGAAATTGATATTAAATATTCTGGTTATATTAAACGTCAACAGAATCAAATTGACCAAGTAGCAAGACAAGCTAATCTGCCTTTATCTGAGGATCTTGATTACCTAAACATTGATATTTTATCAATGGAGGCGAGGGAAAAGTTAGCGAAAATGAAGCCTTTAACTATTGGTCAAGCGGGAAGACTGGGAGGAGTAAATCCAGCAGACATTAATGCTTTGTTGATTTATTTACAGGTGAAAAACCGTCAGGAAGTGACAAAAATAGGGCATAAATAAATTATGCCCTAGCGTACTCAAGGCTAATTTTAGGATGTTTATCGCTGCGTTCCAATCTCTATCTAATACAAACCCACCTGACTGACGGACACAAGTGGTTGAAAAGCAGAGATAACATAGCAAGTGGACAGCAAGTATGAGACACTGAAATTGAACAAAACCAGTAAAATCTCATGACTCATCATCCACGTCTCTATCATCAACTACGACAGTATCTAAGTCAATACAGTCACTACCGCGACCAAAGACATTTAAGCACCTTAAGCTGGATGAGTGTGGGAGTGCTACTAAGTCACAGCCTCAGCCTGAACGAATGGGAACCCTACGTCATCAGTCGTGCCAAACAAGCACAAAGCTATCAAAAAAGGTGGAGTCGCTTCTTAAAAAACAAGAAGGTGAAGACAGAAAAGCTTTATATTCCCCTAGTAATGGCAGCCATCCAACATTGGTCAAACTCAAGAATTTATCTTGCCATGGATACCACCATGCTTTGGAATCAATACTGCATGATTCATATCTCCCTTATTTGTGGTGGAAGAGCGATTCCTTTCCTGTGGAAAGTGATTGAACACAAAAGTGCGAGTGTTGGCTTTGAAGTTTATCAACCCCTACTAAGAAAAGCATCCTGGTTATTACGTCATCATCGAGACGTGATGTTACTAGCAGACCGAGGTTTTGCCAATCAAGCCCTATTACAATGGTTAAGACCAAGAGCTTGGCATTGGGCAATTCGAGTCCCGAGCGATACCCTGATTCATGGTGTTCACCGTTGGCGTACTTGTGCTGTTTCAGA
>JBBQDV010000214.1:0-4987 GCA_038320005.1 Cyanophyceae cyanobacterium | reverse complement strand
AATTATCAAAAAAGAAGATACAGAATCAGACCTTCCAGACGAATTAATCTTCTCTGAAAACTTCGCCTGTCCCGAACATGGGGCGGTTATGGAAGAACTTACCCCCCGTTTATTCTCCTTCAACTCACCCTATGGGGCTTGTCCTCACTGTCATGGCTTAGGGTCACTACGCACCTTTTCCGCCGACTTAGTTATTCCTGATCCTACCAAACCAGTTTATTCCGCGATCGCGCCCTGGTCAGAAAAAGACAACACCTATTACCTCTCCCTCCTCTATAGCGTTGCAGAAGCCTTCGACTTCAACATTCAGACCCCCTGGAATCAACTCAGCGAAGACCAACAAAACATCCTCCTCTATGGTAGTAAAGAAGCTATTTTAATTCATAGCGACTCCCGTTATGGAAGGGAAAAAGGCTATCAAAAAAAATATAAAGGGATTATCAACATCCTCCAACGTCAGTACGAAAGCGCGTCCGAGAACACCAAAAAGAAATTAGAACAATACCTAGTTAGCCAACCCTGTGAAGTCTGTCACGGTCAACGCCTCAAACCAGAAGCCCTAGCCGTCAGATTAGGACAATATCATATTCTCGATTTAACAGGGGTTTCCATTCGTGAAGCCATTGAAAGAATCAATAACTTCCAACTAACCCCCCGACAAGCCCAAATTGGGGAACTAGCCCTCAAAGAAATTAGATCCAGATTACAATTCCTTCTCGATGTCGGCTTAGACTACCTCACCCTCAACCGCGCAGCCATGACCCTATCAGGGGGGGAAGCCCAACGCATCCGTCTCGCCACCCAAATCGGTTCAGGACTAACAGGAGTATTATACGTTCTCGATGAACCGAGTATTGGGCTACATCAACGAGATAATGGGCGACTCTTACAAACCCTGAAAAAATTACGCGACTTAGGGAATACTCTCATTGTCGTCGAACATGACGAAGAAACCATCCGTAGCGCAGACCACCTTGTTGATATCGGACCTCAAGCAGGTGTTCATGGCGGTGAAATTGTCGCCCAAGGAACGATAAAAGAACTCCTAGAAGCAAAAGCATCTTTAACAGGGGCTTATCTCTCTGGGAAACGGGTGATTGAAACCCCAAAAGAACGCCGTGTTGGTAATAGTCAATCTCTCCTCCTCAAAAATTGCCATGAGAATAACCTCAAAAATATTGATGTCGAGATACCTTTAGGGAAACTTGTTTGCGTCACTGGCGTATCAGGTTCAGGGAAATCCACCCTAGTTAATGACTTACTCCATCCAGCATTACAACACAACCTTACCCATAGAGTTCCCTTCCCCACTCATCTAGACGAAGTAGAAGGACTCAACGCCATTGATAAAGTTATCATCATTGATCAATCTCCCATTGGGAGAACCCCCCGTTCCAATCCTGCCACTTATACAGGTACATTTGATCCAATTCGCCAAGTCTTCAGCGAAACCGTAGAAGCGAAAGCTAGAGGCTACAAACCTGGACGCTTCTCCTTTAACGTTAAGGGTGGACGCTGTGAAGCCTGTAGTGGACAGGGGGTAAATATCATTGAAATGAACTTTTTACCTGATGTTTATGTGCAATGTGAAGTCTGTAAAGGGGCAAGATATAATCGAGAAACCTTGCAAGTTAAGTTTAAGGGACATTCCATAGCAGATGTTCTCAACATGACCGTTGAGGAAGCCCTAGAAGTCTTTCAAAACATCCCCAAAGCGAATAACCGCCTCCAGACCTTAATGGATGTGGGTTTAGGATATGTGCGTTTAGGACAACCCGCCCCCACCCTATCAGGAGGAGAAGCCCAACGGGTAAAACTCGCTTCAGAACTAGCCCGTCGCGCCACAGGTAAGACTTTATACCTCATTGACGAACCAACCACAGGCTTATCTTTTTACGATGTCCATCAGTTATTAAATGTGCTTCAGCGTTTAGTTGATAAGGGTAACTCGATGTTGGTAATTGAACATAACTTAGATGTTATCCGCGCCTCTGATTGGATTATCGATTTAGGACCTGAAGGCGGTGATAGAGGGGGAGATGTGCTTGCAGTGGGTACACCAGAGGATTTGGCGCAGGTTTCCCATTCTTATACAGGTCAATATCTTCAGCAAGTTTTAGCTAGTCATGCAAGTAAATAATAGGGAGAAAGGATATGATACAGGTAAAGTTATTTCATGAACCAGAAGCATGACTTTTAGGATTTAAACTTAAGCTTTGATGGTTAGCTAAAATATGGAAGGGCTAAATCCCTCACTACAAAAGGGTGAGGTAATTTCTGGTGGATTGGAAAAGCGCGATCGCGCTCATAAAACTTTTCAGCTAGTTCACAAAAAAGCATAAAACAATAACATTGATGACGAAGGCAATTTAGTTAGCAATCTACCATTGCTTCTTGCTCTTTCGTTAATCGTAATTTATAGTTATAGATGTGTGTAAAAAAAGCTTAATGAATAACCTTATAACTTTGTTGTATGACTAAGAGTTAAACTTATGAAAAAAGTATACAAGAAACTTAAGTATAGAGCTTATCATTACGTAGTATTAACTGTAGTAGCTATTGCTATTCCTCTGGGATTGTTGATCTATTTTCAGAGTGGAGAAGAAGAACAAGTTGAAAGTAGAATGGATCATCTATCTCCAGTTAATTCGGAAACTGCTGAGACACAAAAGACTGAACCTATTATAGATAACTTAATATCTAGTAAAGTTGATAAAGCTGAGACTATAGACACTACTACACAATTGACTTATAAAGTTGAGAATCCTCCCAGCTTTTTTGCCCATTCAGATTTAGATCAGATTGTGCAAGGAATTGTCGAAAAAGCGGTACAAAGGGGTTTACCTAAAGAAGATTTATCTATCAGCTTAGTTGACTTAAATCAAATTAAGTGTTGTGCTTACGCTTCTTACCAAGATGAACAACCTAGATATCCAGCAAGTGTGGTTAAATTATTTTGGCTGATTGCTCTATTTCATCAAATTGAAGCTCAATATATTAATCCTGAAGAAGTATCCCATGAAGATTTGGTAAACATGATTCGGTATTCAACTAACGAATCTGCAAGTCATGTTTTGGATAAGTTAACAAACACACAATCGCAAACAGCCAATTTACCTGATAAAGAATTATCTGAATGGGTTGAAAAACGTAGTTGGGTAAATCGCTTCTTTAAAGACGTTTTTGGTGAAATTAATATTAAGCAAAAAACTTTTTCTGCTTCTTATCCTAATCCTGGTTCTGCTATTGGTCCAGACTATCAGATTTTTTTTCTGAAGCCAGATTCAACTCTAATTAGTAAGAATGAAGTAACAACTAAGCAGATGATGCGACTACTAGTTGATATTGATCAAGGAAAAGCTATTCCTACGAATTATATTGATACGGTAAAAGAACTACTAAAAAGAGATTTGAACCTTTCTGATTCACAAAATAGTTCTTACAACTCAATTAAGAGTTTTCTCGGGGAGGGTTTACCTTCTGATACAGAGTTTTATTCAAAAATGGGAGTGACTTCTAATCATCGTAATGATGGAGCAATTATTAGAAGCCCTGATGGAACGATAGCTTATGTCTTAGTAATTTTTGGAGACAACACAGCTTTTTATCAAGATCATAATTTCTTCCCAAGTATTTCCCAATTTGTTTATGAAGAAATGACAAAACTTTCTTCTTCAAAACTTTCTTCTTCAAAGCTCTCTAACTTAATTAAACTAAGTTTATGACAACGCTATTAAACAGGGGAATTGTCCTATAAGGGTGGCAAAACTCAGTAAGATAGCTAACGCGCTCTACGCAAATCAGTACAGTGAAATCCATCGAGAAGATCAAGAAAAAGTCGCCCCACTTTTCGCTAACTTTGTCATTGCCGAAAATGGCTCATTGCCAAATCCTTAACAGGAGTATGATTGGGATAAGACCCATTCCCATTTTGAAGATGAGAAGAACTTTCCTTTTCTGGACTGTCAAATTCTTGACACATTTGCGGATTAAAGCGATAACCCACATTCCTCATCGTTTGGACAATGTAAGGTTTCTTGGGGTCAAATTCGATCTTCTTGCGCAAAGAGAGAACATGGGTGTCAACAGTGCGAGGATTATCAACATCATCAGACCAAGCCCGATGTAATAACTCAACACGACTCAAGGTTTTACCCTCTGCTTGCGCTAAAACATAGAGAAGGCTGAACTCCTGGGGGGTTAAATCAATTAACTTTCCTTGGGAAATAACCCGACGTTGCACCAAATCAATTTGTAATGCGCTAAAGTTGAGCATCAAGGGAGCGCGGGCTGAACGCAGACGACGCAAGAGAGCTTCCACTCGTGCCATAAACTCTTGCATCCCAAAAGGTTTAGTTAAGTAATCATCTGCCCCTGCATTTAAGGCATTGACGATATCTCTTTCTCCTTCACGGGCAGAGATCATTAAAATCAAAGGCTGTCCCTGTTCATAAAGCCAGCGACACAATTCCACTCCATCCCCATCAGGCAAATCAGAATCAATAATTACTAAAGTAGAAAGGATTGACCTATTTGTACTTCTCACTTGATGAATACTGGCACTTTGTTGCACTGAGTAGCCGACTTGTTGCAAGTTCCAGCTTAAAATCGAGCGCAGGTGAGGATTACCCTCAATAATTTGAATTTTCTGTGTACCCACCTTCCTCATCTCCCTCCGCAACTGGTATTACCTAGGCTATCAGAACCAATGTCAAGAATCTGTAACAGAAGCTACGGAGGCAATAATTAAGTAGCGACTTTGGCAAATAATTCCCCAAGAAAAACAGTTTTCAGCAAATGATCAGGAAATAAAAGTTAACATTAGAAAGAAAAAGCTGCAAGAAGGGTCAGCACCCTGTACTGAAGTAACGGGGCTTCATGCCTCGGATTACTCAGTTAGTTGACCAGTCTAAGCCTTAACTGGCTACGTTATCTAAGTCAGGATACCTTGAGGTGCTTGCCAGCCTCTCGCTCTATCGCTAACTAT
>JBBQDV010000213.1:0-5075 GCA_038320005.1 Cyanophyceae cyanobacterium | reverse complement strand
TCTTGATCCAGAAGGGATTAAAGGGATGTTTTGGTATCCTGAATGAAGAATTTCACCAAAATGTTTAACATGAGCTATACTATTAAAGTTGCATAAAACTTCGGGATGTAGCGCAGCTTGGTAGCGCGCCTGCTTTGGGAGCAGGATGTCGCAGGTTCGAATCCTGTCATCCCGACTTGACTATTCTTATTGAATTGGATTATGAGGTATCAGGGAATGGGGCTTTTCGAGTCCGTGGGCTTCCATCAGTTCTTTGTGACTCATGAGTTCACGGGGGCTGCTATCTGCGATTACTTTACCTTCATCGAGAAGTAAAACGCGATCGCATACTTCTAAGATTAGTTCTAAATCATGACTAGAAAGGATAAACGTCTGGGAAGACTCTTGTAAGAAGTTAATGAGACGACGACGGGCGCGGAGGTCTAAATTAGCAGAAGGTTCATCGTAGAGGACTAGACGGGGATACATGGCTAAGACCGCAGCAATCGCCACCATACACTTTTCGCCACCAGAGAGATTTTGCGGAACGCGATCGCGCAAATATTCAATCCCCGTAATATCTAAAGCATGGTCAATTCGGCTTTCAACTTCCTCTATCCCCAGGTTCATATTTTTCGGACCAAAGGCGATATCATCCTTAACTGAAGTAGTAAACAGTTGATCATTTGGGTTTTGAAAAACTAAACCAATATCAGAATAAAAAACTCCAGGTTCAACAACTTGATCAAATAATTTGATATTTCCAGAAACAGGGGTAAGAATCCCACAGGCGAGTAAAAATAAGGTTGTCTTTCCACTCCCATTCGGACCAATTAAACCAACCCTTTCCCCCTCCTTAATCTCAATATTAAGATGATTTAAAACAGGAGGTTGCTTAAGATAAGCAAACGTCAAATCTTCTAAAGAAAGTACGGTTTCAATAGTTTGGGTTGAGGCTGTTGCTGAGTTTATCTGGGTCATACTATCAATATTAATAAAGCTTATAAAAATAAAGTTGCTGCCACAAAAGCCGTAGCGATGATTAATGTTAACCAAAACGCTATTTTACTAATGTGATTAGCTTCTGCAAGGTCACAGACAAAACCCTCCCCTGAACTATTAGTAATACGGGCGTTACCATAGCCCCGTAAACGCATTCCCTGATAGACTTTTTCGGAACGGTCATAACTGCGAATCAGAAAACTTCCTGCTAAATTAGCTAAAACTTGTAGAGTGTGGAGACTAAAGCGATTAGATTGAAAACCTCGTAGACGAGTAGCCCGTTGCATAATAAGACGGGTTTCTCCTAGTTCTTCTAAATAGCGATAAGCAAGCAAAGTCATATCTACCATAATTTGCGGAAGGCGTAAAGAACGCATCGCTTTAATACTAGTTAAAAAAGGGGCGGTACTAAAGAGAACTAACCCTACGGTAAGAATAGACAAAAAACGAGTTGCAATCAAAAAGACAGTTTTGAGACCTTCCGCAGTAATATCAATAAACCCTAATTCAAAAATTACCGTTCCTTGAGTTAGAAAAGGAATTAAAATTACCACTGCTAAAATAAATAATCCAGGGTAACGCATTCGCTTAAAAAGAAAAGATAAGGGTAATTTTGATAATTTATATAATATCGCCGTCACTAAAATCATGAAGGGAAGCAAAATCAATTGATTCACAAAAGCGAAAGCAAACATCAAAGCAATTAAAGCAACAAGCTTTGACCTTTGTTCCCAGGCATGAATAGCCGAATTTAAATTAGTATAAGAGTCAAGTCCTAATCTCATATTTGCTTTCTAAAAGTTCAGGCTTTACTCGGTCTAAAAACGAAGCTAACATCATCGTAAACGTGCCTTCAATTAGGGCAGGAATAATATAAGCAATCATGCTAACAACTACTACTTGACGTTCCCTCGCTGCATCAATATCAGCATCAATGTTTGTAATAACAATAACAGCAAAAAATAATGCGGAAACTGCTACTCCCCCAGCCCCAGCAATAAAAGCAAATACCTTTGTCCACTGTTCTTGATTTCCTTTCAGCCGATGACGTAACTCAAAAATATAGTAAGATAGCAATGCTGGAACGCCCATAATAAGAGCATTTACACCCAATGTTGTCACCCCACCATGTTGAAACATTACCCCATGAAAAAATAAGGCAATTAAAATAGCTGGAAAAGAAAAATATCCCAAAATAGCCCCCATCATCCCGTTAAGAACTAAATGAAGACTCGCTGGAGGAACAGGAATATGAATGAGATTAATCACAAAAAAGGTAGCGGTCAGTAAAGCAGCTTTGGGGACTTTCGCTTGAGGATTCCTTTGTTTACTAATCTGCTTGAGAGAATACCAAGTTATGCCCCCAGTTAGACCATATCCTCCTAATAAAACTAAGGGTGAGTCAATAATTCCGTCAGGGATATGCATTATTAATCAACCTTTTTGCGTGCGAAAAACAAAGCCGTACCAAAAAAGCCCCAAACTCCAGCAATTCCCAAAAGTACCTGTTGCGTAGCAGTATAGTTAGAGTTACCTCGCAATAAATTTAAAGAACCCTCTTCTACTTCTGTTGCTGTATCCCCTTCTTTAGGTTCTGTTACTTTATCCCCTTCTGTCGGAATCGTAATAATTCTACCATGCCCTGCTTGACGTACCCTAACTTCCCAGTTTCCAGATTGGGTAGGGTCGGGAGTAAAGGTAAAAACACCCTCACTATCGGTTTCTCCTTGTTTCCAAGGGGTTGCAGGGTCTTCGGGGGCATAAACTGTCACTTGTGCCTCTCTCATGGGTTGTCCCCCGTTATAACGGGCTTGAATTTTCAAAGCTTGGACACTTTCATACTCAACACTTGTCCCGTGAGACAAGGCTGGAGTTGACCATCCAATCAAGGGAAGACACAGATAAAGGATTATATTATCAAATTTTATCTTCATGCTACAAAAATGATTAAGGTTAGCTTGCCATATTTTTAGTTTTTTATTTATCCTTAAAGTTCGCTAATTTGACAATGACCTTCCCCAACATGACCTAACTCTCGCGTTGCTGACACCAAGGTTTCGTAGTCTTGATTACTTAACTGAGACTGAAGTTGTTGTTGATTTATATTGAGACTATCCCCGACCGCAAGGTTAGCAAAGAGGTCAAAGCCAAAGGCTTCTGCATTCGGCGACTCATCAGCAGGACTATCCGAGACACCAAAAATATGGTCAAAGTGAAAAGTCGTTTCTAATTCAGCAGTATCATTTGCTTCGAGAATACCTTTACGTTCATCCCCAACATATTCCCCACAGGTATTAGAAACTGGTTGGTCTAGGGCGATGACAAAATCAATGGTTCTTCCCTCTTTTGCTGCTGTACCTTCGAGAAGAATAGTTGAATCCTCCGCTTCTCCTGTTTCTGCGGTGATAAGCTCCCAATATAAAGCATTGTACGTACCTGTCGGGGCATTGGCGCTTGCTACCGTTGGTAAGGATTCTCCTCCTAATAAATCGATAGTTTGAGGTGACTCTACTAAATTAACTGTTGCTGTTGCTTGGGATGTAGTTGAGGTATCTCCATCAGGGTCAAAAGGAGGATTCGTTTGATAAGCTTCTACCTTATTTAAGGTGACATAAACATGGTCAAAATTAAGTTCCCAACCATCTTTACTGACGAAACCATCCCGCATGATATCTTCAGCATTAGCAACCAAATTCAATGTTCCTGTTTCACCGTTGTTAGGCAAAACGGTTGTATCAGTTTCAGTTGTTGTGTTGGGGGTAGTATCGCAAGCCACTAACACTATCGGGGCTAAAAGTGTCAAACCAGCAAGTAATAAGAATTTTTGCATATATTTTTTATCAAGTAATAAATAAGATCACTCTTTATTCTTCTCAATTTATTAAAAATTTACAATCCCCCCACCAGGCATTTATGACAAAATATCGTCATTTAAAGCGATATATCTAATTTAAATCAGATATATTAGCATCATTGAGCTATTCCTGACGCTTTTTGTGCTATGGCGATTTTTATTTCAATTCCTGACAATTAACTGTTATGGAAATAGTCAGGGTTAAAAAGCAAACTTGATCTTACACTTTTGCTTAATTATGAATGAGGATTTCGTTGTTACCTTCATCTTTTTGGATACCTTTTAAGGCTAAACTTGCTTTAGCAAAACTAATAAATAAAGGATGGGGTTGATTAGGACGAGAACGAAACTCAGGATGGAATTGGGTCGCAATAAAAAAGGGATGTTCTGGTAGTTCAATGATTTCTACTAAACGCCCATCGGGAGAAGTCCCACTGACTTGATAACCAGTTTCGAGTAATAAACTACGATAAGCATTGTTAAATTCATAACGATGGCGATGACGTTCGTAAATAACTTCTTGGTTATAGATTGAAAATGCTAGGGTGTTAGGAGTGAGACGACAAGGATATAAGCCTAAGCGCATTGTTCCGCCTAAATCAACCACATCTTGTTGTTCAGGTAAAAGATTGATGACTGGGTTGGTGGTATCGGGTTCAAATTCGGCACTATTAGCGTCATCGAGTTTAGCAACGTTTTTTGCCCAATCAATAACTGAACATTGCATCCCTAAGCAAAGCCCAAGGAAGGGAATCTTTTGTTCACGGGCATAGGCAACTGCCATAACTTTACCGTCAACACCACGTATCCCAAAGCCCCCAGGCACAATGATCCCGTTGACGTTTTTGAGATATTTATCTGCGCCATTAGTTTCTATATCTTCTGCACTAACCCAATGGACATTAACCTTACTTCCAAATACGATTGCACCGTGATAAAGTGCTTCGATTACTGATAAGTAAGCATCACTGAGCTTGATGTATTTACCAACTATTGCTATATCTATATAGGAGTCTGGGGCATAAAGATGATCAATCAAGTTTTGCCAGGATGCTAGTTCAGGTTTCCTATTTTCGAGGTGTAATAGTTCTAAAGCTTGTTCTGCAAACCCTTCTTTTTCAAGGATTAAAGGTACTTCATAGATACTTCTCGCATCTAGGGAGGTGATAACGGCTTCTATGGGTACATCACAGAATTCTGAGATTTTTTCTTTCATGCCCATTTCCAAAGCGCGATCGCA
>JBBQDV010000212.1:0-5077 GCA_038320005.1 Cyanophyceae cyanobacterium | reverse complement strand
ATGGTGATAATCAAAAAAGTAACTAGAAAAAAGCGAGAGTAAACGATGACAACTATTGACGAACAACTGCAAATTCTAATCCAAGATGCCCCTGCGGATGGCGTAACACCAAAAGTCATGACAGACGCGATCGCGCCAATTTTGAAATTATTTGCCGAACGCCTAGATCATCCTGAATATTTCGTTCTCCAAACCCTTGATTATGGTTGGGTAGTAACAACTCTGAGTAACCGTGAACAACCCGAACAGCAAAAAAAGGTTGTTTCAGCCTTCCCAACTCTCCAAGATGCCAAGAATGCCCAAGGAAGCGCGGATCTGCAAATAATGGCAATGAGTATCCCTGTCACTCATATTTTATTTCAACTATTTGCCCTAAGAGAAGTAGATAGTGCAATTTTCATGGAATCTCCCAATAATCCTAGTGCGTTAAAGGAAGTAAAAAGAGAAGACCTACAAAAGCTAGTCCAGATTCAACTTCAAAATCTCGGTTTAGTACCGAAAACGAATATTCCTCCCGATATTGCCTAGCTTTACTGTGGATAATGTCCTAGAACCACTAAAATAAAGAGTTGAAACTTTTTTAATAATATTTATTTATAGATGAACCGTCAGATTAAAAATAACGAGACTTTCACCCTGACAACACCTCTGTACTACGTTAACGACTTACCTCATATTGGTAGTGCTTATACCACGATGGTTGCTGATGTAGTAGCCCGTTTCGCCCGCTTACAGGGAAAACCTGTGTTGATGGTGACGGGAACAGATGAACATGGGCAAAAAATTCAACGTACGGCGATGGAAAAAGGGGTTGATCCCCAAGCATATTGCGATCGCGTTTCTGCTAGTTTCGTTGAGTTATGGGATAAGCTTAATATTCAGTATGACCGTTTTAGTCGCACTACCGCAGAACGTCACCAGGCGATTGTTAAAGAATTTTTCCTGCGCGTTTGGGAACAAGAAGACATCTATCTCGCCCAACAGCAAGGCTGGTATTGTGTCGCTTGCGAAGAATTCAAAGAAGAACGAGACTTACTAGCAGATAATTATTGCCCAATTCATACCAATAAGCAAGCAGAATGGCGTGATGAGGAAAATTATTTCTTTCGCCTCTCCAAATACCAAAAACAGCTAGAAGCCTTATACGCAGAAAATCCTGAGTTTATTCAACCAGAAAGTCGTCGCAATGAGGTTCTCAACTTCGTCGGTCAAGGCTTAAAAGATTTTTCTATTTCTCGCGTCAATCTTGACTGGGGTTTCCCTTTACCTGTTGATCCTAAGCATACTATTTATGTTTGGTTTGATGCTCTTCTCGGTTATGTGACCGCCCTCCTAGAACCAGAGGACGAACCCACCTTAGCAAATGCCCTGGCGAATGGCTATCCCTTTGATCTCCACCTAATTGGTAAAGACATACTCCGCTTTCATGCGGTTTATTGGCCCGCCATGTTAATGTCTGCAAAATTACCCTTACCAGGGGCGGTGTTTGGACATGGATTTTTAACAAAAAATGGGCAAAAAATGGGCAAAAGTTTAGGAAATACTATTGATCCTTTTGCTTTAGTTGAACAATATGGAGCAGATGCAGTCCGTTATTATTTCCTTAAAGAAGTGGACTTTGGTAAGGATGGAGACTTTAATGAAACGCGCTTTATCAATATTGTTAATGCAGATCTTGCTAATGATTTAGGTAACTTACTAAATCGAACTTTAGGGATGGTGAAAAAATATTGTGCTGGTCAAGGACCTGATATTTTAGCTGAGAATATTGCTGCGGATAATCCTTTGAAAACTCAGGGGTTAGAATTGCGCGATCGCGTTATTACTTCCTACAACAATCTTACCTTTAGTAACGCCTGTAAAGAAATCCTCGAACTAATTCGCACCTGCAATAAGTATATAGACGAGCAAGCCCCCTGGAAACTCTATAAACAAGGCGAACAAGAAAAGGTTGAGGAGATTTTGTATAGCGTCCTCGAATCAGTAAGATTATCAGCTTATCTCATCTCTCCAATAACTCCAACTATTTGTACCGACATCTATCAGCAATTAGGATTTGAGTTAGACTTTAACAATCAAACCCAAATTAATAACGTTGATTTATTTAAAAAACATAGTTACTGGGGTCTTCTCCCTCCTAAGCAAACACTGGGATCAGCCCATCCTGTTTTTTCCAGATTAGAAGTCTAGGGTCAAGAAGAATATTTCAAAATAGTTTTAGCAAATCTTTAAATAGAACTTAATTTAACAAAGCCATAAAGTGTTAAAAACAATGTTAGATGATTTTGGCAATCAAACAGTATTTACTCCTGAACAAGTGTTAGAAAATCGTGGACGCGTCGCAATATTTATTGATGGCTCTAATCTTTTTTATGCAGCCTTACAACTCGGTGTCGAAATTGATTATACTAAACTCCTCTGTCGTCTGACTGGGGGATCTCGCTTACTCAGAGCCTTCTTTTATACAGGAGTTGACCGCACCAATGAAAAACAACAAGGTTTTTTACTGTGGATGCGACGCAACGGCTATCGAGTTATTGACAAAGATTTAGTTCAGTTACCCGACGGTTCTAAAAAAGCTAACCTCGATGTGGAAATTGCCGTTGATATGATGGCATTGGTAAGATTTTATGATACCGCGATTTTAGTCAGTGGTGATGGGGATCTTGCTTATGCAGTTAACGCAGTTAGCTATCAAGGCGCAAGAGTAGAAGTTGTCAGCTTACGGGCGATGACCAGTGACAGTTTAATTAATGTCGCAGATCGTTATATTGATTTAGAACAAGTCAAAGGTGATATCAAAAAACATATAAAAGGGAATAGCCATGACTATCACGGCTACTCTAGTATCTCCATGGTTGACCCAGGAATAGAGAGACGAGACATGAGGGGTTGGGAATAGTTTCCTGTGGGTGGGGTAAGACCCACCTCACCCAAGTTAAGGCAAAATCAGCGAAAACGGGTAAGTTGGACTCGATAGCGTTCCTTTTTCGTAACTGCAACTTCCCCAACCTCTAAGCGTCCCTTACCGCGCATAGAGATTAAATCTCCAGATTGAACGTTATAGCTGGCTTGGGTTTTATCTTTCCAGTTAACACGCACATCTCCAGATGAGATTGCACTTGCCATTTTACTACGGGACATACCAAATCCAGCAGACGCGATCGCGTCCAAACGCATAGAAGCTTCCACCGTTGTCATCTCCTTCTTAGTTGGAGGTCGTACTTTCAATTCCTCCAAAGGAACTGGCGTTGTTTTCACGCTCACAGAACGGACTTGGGTTAAATTAGCACTAATAAAATCAACCATTTCTGGTACAACAATTACTTGCGCCCCCCGTTCCCCCAGAATAATAATATCGCCCACTTTTTCACGGACAATCCCTGTGCCCAAAATTGCGCCAAGAAAATCGCGATGGGTAGCCGTATCAAAGAGAAAGTTCCCCGCAATATCGAGAACCGCCACCTCCACTTGAGCAACTTCCAATGGTAACTCAGAACGAGCAATCCCGACCCGTTTTCTCTCCGCTTGGGGATACCCTCCCCAGGTGACAATTTCAACTTCTGTTAAGGGTTCAAACTGCGCTTGGGTTTCCAGGAGTAAAGGAGGGGAAAGGAAATCTGAGGTGACAACTTCCCAAGTTCTAATTGCTTGGTCTGCTAAATCAATAATGCGTGCAAAACCCTCTCGGTCTTCAACTCTTTTCAGTAATTCTTCTCTAGGTAACATTTAAATAATAATTCTCAATTAACTAACAGGTTCTTCATATCCTTGTAAATACTCAGGTTCAAAGCCTCTTAAAATACGAGTTGCTTGATTTTTCACCGCCTCTGAACCCTGGACAGCCACCAAATATTTACCCGCATTAATGGCGTTACGATAGGGAAGAGCATCTCCACTGCCAAAAGCGATACCACCACCACCGCCAACAAAAACACTACCCATTGCTGCTGCGATCGCGCCAAAAATACCACCAATGATATGATTACCTATTTCCCCTGCCCAGTTCAAGATCATGATCCCCGTCAGGACATTAAAAATATAACCCGCAGCAAAGCCAAAAGGAAGTAACCAAATCAGAAAATTAGTGATCTGCTTCCGCGCTTGCTTGTTAGGATCAATAAAGCCAAACTCATCCGCACTCTTATAACCTCTGCCAATGATCGACATCTGATTTTGAGCAATACCTGCTTTTTCTAGGGCGGTATAAGCCTCTTCTGCTTGGATGCGATTATCTAGAACCGCGATTAAATAATTCATAATTAATTGAAGTAAAATTATTGCACTTAATTAAGAGTGCTTCTCTCTCCCAAATAATGATAGGCTGAAAAGTCCCATCATTCACTCTAACGGGGGTGAGAATAGTATTATTATTCTGACCTTTGCTATTTATTTCTAATTTATTCTGATTCACTATGTCGAAAATTCTTGTCTCTGACTCAATAGACAAAGCGGGAATTGATATTCTCTCCCAAGTCGCCCAAGTTGATTACAAAACTGGACTATCCCTCGAAGAATTAGTCCAAATCATTCCTGAATACGATGCTCTCATGGTTCGTTCAGGAACAAAAGTAACCAAAGAAGTTATTGAAGCTGGTACGCAACTAAAAATTATCGGACGGGCTGGGGTCGGAGTGGATAACATTGATGTTTCCTCCGCCACACGCAAGGGTATCGTTGTTGTCAACTCTCCTGAAGGAAATACCATTGCTGCTGCTGAACACGCCCTAGCGATGATGCTCGCCCTCTCTCGTCATATTCCTGACGCGAATCACTCAGTCAAAAATAAGGAGTGGAATCGCACAGCCTTTATCGGTACAGAAGTTTATAAAAAAACCCTTGGGGTTGTTGGTTTAGGAAAAATCGGTTCTCATGTCGCAACGGTCGCCAAAGCAATGGGAATGCGTTTACTCGCTTACGATCCATTTATTTCTACAGACCGCGCAGAACAGTTAGGATGTCGTTTAGTCGAGTTAGATATTCTCTTTGCAGAATCGGACTATATCACTCTCCATATCCCCAAAACCCCAGAAACAGTCCATCTAATTAACGCGGAAACCATGGCGAAAATGAAGCC
>JBBQDV010000211.1:0-5080 GCA_038320005.1 Cyanophyceae cyanobacterium | reverse complement strand
CTCGCTTCAACGGGAGAGTCTAGAAAATACGGAACTTAATCCAAATATTTTCCCCGATCCCTTTACCCTCAACGAGCATTGTTCCGATCTGCCCGACCGTACTTACTATAAAGTCTAACATAAAAGTTGTCCTAGAAGGACGAGGCTTTAGACCCAGCTTTTTGGTAAAAAAATATACTGAGTGCCAATAAAACTTCAACTATTGCTAAGGCGTATCAGGAATTTAACGAAGATGGGACAATGAAAGATTCATATTATCGCGATCGCGTTGTTGATGTCATGGAAGAACTCGATAATAATAGGATCTAGCCCAAGCTGCTAAAATTCGCTAACTCAATCTCTTTATAAGTCCGCTTCATCAGTCCAGTGAGAACATTCCCTGGTCCAACTTCAATGAATTTAGTAACTCCTTCCTGAGAAAGTTGATCCATTATTTCCCGCCAACGGACTGTTCCAGTCATCTGCTTTACTAAGCGTTGTTTTAAAGTTTCCCCAATGACGCTGGGAATAGGGTCAACATTCGATAAAACAGGGATTTCAGCTTCAGCAAAGGTTACTTTCTGTAATAGTTCCTGAAACTCTTTCGCTGCATCTGCCATAAGAGGGGAATGAAATGCGCCAGAAACATTGAGGGGAATTGTCAGTTTACTTTTTACTTGCGATACAACTATATCAACGGCTTCTGGTGTCCCAGATATTACGACTTGGGCAGAACTATTATCATTTGCTAGTACCACATCAGCAGTTTTGTCAATAGCAGCTTCTAACTGTTCACGATCAAATTTGATCATCGCTACCATTTTTCCTCCTGCGGAAGCGTCCATCAATTTTGCACGACTCTTAACTAAACTTAAGCCTGTTTCAAAGTCATAAACTCTCGCTGTGTAGAGGGCGACATATTCTCCTAAGCTATGACCTGCAACAAAATCGGGTGTTTCTCCCTTAGCAATGAGCGTATCTGCCAAAATAGATTCCAAGACGTATAAACAAGGTTGAGTATAGAGAGTCTGAGCTAATTTGTCTTCTTGTTGACAGAGTTCTACTACTGACCAGCCTAATATGTTTTGCGCGATCGCGAGTTTAGATTGTGCTTCCGTATTATCTGCTAATTCTGCCCCCATCCCGACTGTTTGTGATCCTTGTCCTGGAAATACCCACGTTGTTTTGGTCATATTTAGATTAATATTTTTTGAGACTCCCATTATAATAGTTGCGAAGTTAGCCCATCAACTTATTAAAATTTAGATTAAAAACCAAGAACGCTTAACATTAATAGGAAGGATTTCTCCCCTTTATCTGGGTTAGAGGAGAAATTTTGTGCAATCGAGACATGATTTAGCTAATAGCAAATGACATTAAAACGAATCCAGTCACTAATACCGCTGCTAAAGTAGCTTGAATTGCGTAACGACGTTGCTGAGTAGTAGCAGGATATTCTGCGTAATACATTTTGGTTTCTTTAGCAAAATTATTGATAAGTCCTCTTTCATCCATGGTGCTATACATATCGGTTTTTCCTTATTTGTTGCTTTATGTAACTAAATGTAACAGAATGTAAACTA
This sequence comes from Cyanophyceae cyanobacterium, assembly GCA_038320005.1. Taxonomy (GTDB): domain Bacteria; phylum Cyanobacteriota; class Cyanobacteriia; order Cyanobacteriales; family SIO1D9; genus JBBQDV01. The sequence goes on along the minus strand of JBBQDV010000211.1, from coordinate 3,518 downwards.
TTATTACAGTGACTTGACAAGTTATTCGTTGTGACATTTATCACAATCGTCAAAATGCTCCTCACAGCCCAAACCTCATCATTGCGCCCTTTAGAAGAAAGCCCTTGATGACAAACTTAAACTTATTTGAAAAAACAATTTCCAGATTGTCATAGCTCAACTCCTTCTAGGGAAGGAAGAGATACAATAGAAAGCAGTTAAACTAGAGTAAATTACGAAAACTTTAAAGAAACAAACTAAAAAAGAATCCCATCTCTGTTAAGCATGGGTAAATGATTATTCAAGTAAGCTACAACTAACTTCAATTATGGTAGATGCAAAGCGTGGGATCGTTCTTGGTGCAACCGCAGTCGTGCTATCCTCTGTCGCGGTTACGGGAGTAGGAGTTCACTTTTCTCAGAGTCAAGCGTTCTTTAGGGAAAGTCCCAAAGAAGTTGTTGATGAGGTATGGCAAATTATTGATCGCCAATATCTAGATGCGACATTTAATCAAAAAGACTGGCGCGTAACCCGCAACGAATATTTAAACCGCGAATACAGTAATAAGGAAGAAGCTTACGAAGCAATTCGTGAAATGCTCGATACCCTTGGCGATCCCTACACTCGCTTCATGGAACCTGACGCATTCCGTAATATGCAGATTGATACCTCTGGAGAATTAATTGGGGTAGGGATTCAAATTTCTCAAGACGAGGAGACAAAAGAAATTGTCGTAGTCGCGCCTATCGAGGATACTCCCGCTTTTGATGCAGGAATTATCGCTAAAGATGTCATCCTGCAAATTGATGGTCAAAGCACTGAGGGAATGGATGTTAACGACGCAGTACAATTGATTCGCGGTCAGGAAGGAAGCAATGTTACCTTAACAATGAGACGAGGTGAACAAATTCGCGATTACACGATTACTCGTGCCAAAGTTGAAATCCATCCAGTCCGAGCTAGAGTTGAACAAAGTCCTACTGGAGATGTTGGTTATATCCGTTTGACTCAATTTAGTGCTAACGCAGGTCAAGAAATGCGTGAAGCAATTGAAGATTTAGAACGCCAGAATGTGGTAGGTTACGTTCTTGATTTGCGCTCTAATCCTGGTGGTTTGCTCTACTCTAGTATTGAGATTGCGCGGATGTGGATTGATGAAGGGGCGATTGTTTCCACGGTTAATCGTACTGGAGAAGTAGATCTTCAACAAGCTAATAGTCGCGCTTTAAGTGATAAACCGTTGGTAGTATTAGTAGATGGTGGTTCAGCAAGTGCAAGTGAAATCTTGTCTGGCGCACTACAAGATAATGACCGAGCAGTTTTAGTGGGAACGAAAACCTTTGGTAAGGGCTTAGTTCAATCCGTACGCGGTTTAGGAGATGGTTCTGGTTTGGCGGTAACGATCGCGAAATATTTAACTCCCAATGGTCGTGATATTAATAAAATGGGAATTGAGCCTGATATCGAGTTTGAACTCACTGAAGAACAGCAAGAAACCTTACAGAGTGATCGCACTTTGATCGGTAATGCAGGTGATCCTCAGTTTGCTAAGGCGATGGAAATTTTGATGCAGAAAGTACAAACTGAACGCCCTGGTTCTTTTTCTGCGAAATAAACTTCTTACCATTTTTTTGAGCAACTAATTTATCCCCAAGGTATTAACTGCGGGGATTTATTTATAGTTCTAAAGGTGCAATAGTTTGTAATTTTTCTTGTAGTAACCAGCGTAACCAAATTTGCGCGATCGCGATCAAAGCCAACCTTCTTACCGCTAACTGCGGTTGATGCCTCCTTACCTCTCCCCAAATTCGCGAATGATCATAAAAAGCTAAAACTGCTGTACTCAATCTTTTCCCTAACTTTTCTGCTTCCTGCTCAGAAATACCCTCAACGCAATCTACTAAGTCTATTAGCACTACAGACAATTTTTGCTCCCAAAGCTCTTCTAAGCTCCAGCAAACCCCCTCGAACCTTCTATTTAGATCACAGTCAAATAAAGTTAGTGGTAATTGCCATCCAACACCTAAAATTAAAAAATCATCACTAAACTGAATGAAACTCTCTCTTCTCGCTAATTGTAATAGAGAGCAACAACGAGCATGAGCATACTGACATTCAAATATATAGCGTTGACTAAAAATAACTTGTTCACCAAATTCAGGAGGGTGATTGAAGCTAAATTGTAGCCAACGAGATAAAGCTTGATTATCAAATCTAAACTCTAACCACCCTGGGTTAACCACTTGAACCTGTAGAGTCAAATAAGCTAACTTAAAATTCGCTTTAACTTCACCAGTACCCCCTACCAAGGGAAATTCAGAGATATCTTGATTCGTAGAAATATTGAATTCTTCCTGGCTAACACCCTCCCAAATCTCCTCAGCAATCTTTTGCGGTAACTCTTCTAACTTCTTTCCAACAGCAAAAGCCAAAGAACAGCGATAAATCAATTGCTGCGGGTCTTTCAGGCGATAAAGAGGAATAGCTAATCGTGTTAATTTATAATCTCGAAGTGCTAACCTTTTTCCTAACTCACTCTTCTCAATTATAGAAAACAAATATTGCTGTAATGAAGCTTGTAGAGAAACTTGCTCAAGGCTAATTTTGACATTACTAAGTAACATCCTTTAGTGCTTGCAAATAATCCATCGCTGCATCTAACTTAGAATTATAGGCATAAGCGAACTCTTCAAACCATAAGCCCTCTTCAGAATGCAGTTCAAGTTTACTCAACCATTCTTTGGCTCTTTCCTTAAGTGCTTCTCGCTTGCGTTGCTCACGTTTCGCTTCGAGACGCTGTTGTTCTTGCTTTTGACTAAGATTTACTAAATCTACACCAAGGTTCTTGGGACGCGCTTGTGATTTCAAAGCAAGTTGTTGTAAATGTTTTTCTGTGTCTCTTTCCTGCTGCTTCCGTTCTGCTTCTGATTGCTTCTTAGACTGAACTTCTCCTAGCATTTCATCTAAAGCTGAACTCAAATCCTTCTCAGGAGTCTTGATTTTTTTCTTTGTTTCCCCCAATAACTCATCGAGATCAGTAGATAAGTCTCTACCCTGGTGAGAGTTTACAGATTTTTGAGGCGGTTTGGCTTTCTGCTCTACTTCCGCCAAAAACTGCTCAAGATCAGGGGAATTTTTAGATGAGGAAGATTGAGAGGTAGCCTTTTGTGTAAACGCAGATTGGGTTTGCGCCAGCAAGTTATCAATAGAATTAGAGCTTTCTTGAGAATTATTACTATTTGGCATAGCTTGAGAAGATAAACCTGATTTCGAGCTACTTTTCTGCTTATGCTCTGCGTCTATTTTTGCCAACAGATCATCCAAAGACTTCATAATCCCTGTCTTCTTACTTTATACTTTTTATTTTAACCTGATCCCAAAAAAATAGGGTAGATATATCCGTCCTATAAAACTTACTCAAATCTACCAGGGCAGATTTGACACTTACTTCTTGCTTCACTCTGGGGTGTCGGCACTTCCCAGTCCACAAGCTGACACGGACGAACTGTCCGCCAAATTCTCAAGATTAACACCGGCAT
>JBBQDV010000210.1:0-5085 GCA_038320005.1 Cyanophyceae cyanobacterium | reverse complement strand
TCGGACAGTACAACAGATACAACCGTTGTTCATCTCGAAGATTTCTTCATCCGCATCAATCACAAGTTGGTTATCAATTCCCACTTCCCCAAACTCGTTAACGATTACCGCAACTTTTTTGCCGTGTTCGTAGGTGAGGATACGATTGAGAAGGGTAGTTTTCCCTGACCCCAAGTAGCCTGTGAGAACCGTTGTTGGAACAAATGTCTGTGTCATATCTCAGTCCTGCTAGTTGGAATGATAATCATTATCATATATGAATATGGTGAACTCTGCAATAGAGTTGCTATTTTCATGATAGACAATGCTCACCTCTCAGGCTGAAGCCTGGAGAACATAAAAATAAAGCTAATCTGTAGATTGTATAAAGCTAAATGAGATCTACGATTATTGAGATTTGTATTTCATTAGCAATATTGTCATCTAACCTTCGACTTGTACATAAGTAAAGTGATAATATTAGTTAAAGTGGATGAAGTTAATATAAAAAATATAAAAATCTTCTTTTAAACAGTAGTTGCATTAAGCTATCAATTATGGTAACCCAATTAGAAATTACAAACGAAGATCAAGAGAGGGCTGAATCCGAAATACGGGATAAAAGAAAGCGTGTTGACTACAACACATTAGAATATCCTATTGAAATACTTGTCGAAAAATACTCGAATGGGGAAGAAAAAAATGAAAATGAGTTATTTATTCCAGATTATCAAAGGGAGATGGCTTGGGACGACGATAGGCAATCAAAATTCATTGAGTCTGTCTTTTTAGGATTACCAATACCTTATATATTTGTTGCCGATATATCGGAATCAGAAGATTTAGCACGTTTAGAAATTATAGATGGTACGCAAAGAATACGGACTTTAACTAGATTTATAAATAATGAACTTAAACTAAGTAACCTTGAAAAATTAGGAACTCTTAACGGATTTATTTTTGAAGATTTACCTCTTTCACGCCAAAGACGCTTTCAAAGAACTACTATTAGGATGATTCAATTAACAGAAGAGGCGGATGAAGAGGTAAGAAGAGATCTTTTTGAAAGGATTAATAGTGGTAGTGTTGAACTAAATGAGATGGAAAAAAGAAGAGGTAGTAAACCTGGTAAACTCCTCGATCTCATTGACGATCTATCGAGTGATCATCGATTTCAACAACTATGTTCTTTTACTGAAACTGAAATAAAAAAAAGAGATCCACAAGAATTTATTTTGCGTTTTTTTGCGTTTACAAATAACTATCAAAATTATTCTGGCAGAAAAGTACACGAATTTCTAGACAATTATTTAAATCAAAAGAATGAATCTGACGCGTCAGAAATTGAGTCAATGAAAAATGAATTTCATTTAGTATTAGAGTTTATAGAGAGACATTTTCCTGACGCTTTACATATTTACAGAACAGGAAAGGATCAGTACGAACCCACAACTAGAATTAAGTTTGAATCTATTTCTGTTGGCGTTGCTTTAGCCTTAAGAGAAAATCATAATTTAACACCAGCATCAACTTCTTTTCTAGATTCTCCAGAATTTAAAGAATATACTAGATCTGATGCAAGCAGTTCTAATAACAAAGTTACTCGTCGAATTGAATATGTTCGTGATCAGCTTCTAGGTTAGGTAATCAATGAAAAGTATATTATTTGAAAATTTCGACGTACGCTCTCAAGAAGTGAAAAATTATTTCTTATTTCTTAAAGATTTAGAACATGGTTTAATCCAATCAAGTGTAATTACCACTGAGAAGACGAAACCTAAAAAAATAAATGCTGATTTGACTAAAACTCTTAAAGCAACAGGTTTTTTATTACTTTATAATTTAGCTGAAGCAACAATGCGTCATGCAATTGAGGTGATCTTTAATGAACTGAAAATAAGAAAGATCTCTTTTGATAATATCACAGATGAATTCAAGAAAATTATTATTGATAACTTCAAGAAAAATAACTCTTCCAATAAGCTTCTGAGTAATATTAATATTATTTCATTTGATATTATATCTGCTAGTTTCGATAAGGAAAAATTATTTTCGGGTAATATTGATGCCCAAAAAATAAAAGAAGTATCTATAAAATATGGTTTTTCATGTCAGACAAATGCCCAAGAAACTGATAACGGGAGTGACTTAGTAATAGTTAAAACTAATAGAAATGATTTAGCACATGGCTTCAAGTCGTTTGAAGAAGTTGGCAAAGGCTATTCTGTGGATGAATTACTAATGATTGAGGAAAGAGTTGTTTGTTATTTAAAAGCCATATTAGAGAATATAGAAGATTATTTATTAGAACAAAAATATTTGAGATAATTTTTATTAAATTATCCTTTTCAAAATTTGTTAAGAATCTAGTAAATAATCAGAATCCAGGGTTTCCTCATAGGTAAAAGGAGACTCATCAGGAAAGTGATTTAGAGACAATCCCGTTTCTAAAGATGCTTCTTTTCGCGCATCTGCATAACATTTCCCAAATACTTGCTTAAAATAAGGTTTTAGACTGGGACTATCTTCGAGGGTATCCTGAAACCTTTTGCGGTGTTCAAAAATGGTATATAGCCAACTGTTGGAACGTTTCTCAGATTGATATTTGTATTTCAGCAAGTGCATCAAAACTATACGAAGATTGCTTTTTAGGGCATTTTTTTGCTGTCTCGCCATTCCCTCTATTTCTTCAACCAAATTCTCGATATCAAGTTCATTCAACTTTCGCTGCTTCAACTGTTGACTGGTTCTTTCTAGCCATAGGTTAAAGTCTTGGTCATAGAGAGAGGTATCTATTTCTGTTGTTGGTTGAAATACCATGTTCTTATCTGTGATCCGAAATAGTGCTGCAAATTATTCGCTATGTTGTTTGAGGATTAGCTTTAATCATATCTTTTATTTGAGCGCGATCGCGATTAACATTAATATACTAAAAAATCTCTCTTTACATACTACAATATCACAATATAATTGCGTTCAGGACAACTAATCATACCCTCTTCTTGGAATTGGTTGAGAAGTCTTGTCACCGTTACCCTCGTTGTCCCCAATACCTCAGCAATCTCCTGGTGAGTCAATCGCAGAGGAATAATAACCTCTCCTTGCGGTGAAGTGCGACCAAACTTAAACGCCAACCAGTCTAAAAAATTAATCATCCGCTGGTGAATATTTCCATTGCGAATACGGACAAATTCTTGTGCTTGATGGATGTGGGATAACATCACAGCTTTAATGTCAAAGCATTGATCAAATTCTACGCGGTATACTTCGACATCACTCAAGCACTCTACCTGATAAGGATTAACCCGTGTTAGAGGCTGACCGACAACATCCCCCTCTCCCCAAAAGCCTAAAGAGATAATACTACCATCCTCGCTCCAGGTTAAGCTACGCACAGAGCCAGATTCGATTTTCCATACAAAGTTTTTAGTCATAGGGAGGAACTCCCGACGCTTAAGGGTAAAAGTCTTAGCACTTTTTCGTTCTAATAACCTTGAGTTGGAGTTAAACATAAGAACAAATGGCTGATAAGTAGGAATTTTATTGAGAAAGATTCTTATTAAGGCTTGAAGACATCCTAGCACAACACTTGAATAAAGGGGAATTTTCAGGTGCTTTTAGCTGTGATCTTTTTACCAGTAAAACTTTCCTAAATAAACAAGTAGAATGGAATGATAATCATTATCATAGTAAAAAGAAGTCATCACTGCAACATCAACCATGAACGACTCACCTCTCCCCCATTCCAATGATCTAGCGATCATTGGCGCAGGACCTCAAGCCCTAACCTTAGTAACGAAACTAATCAAAAAATGCCCGAAGCTGAGGAATCGTTTTCTGGTATTTGACCCTAGTGGGACTTGGTTAACTCAGTGGCGAGAGCAGTTTGCTGCTTTAGAAATTCCTCATTTGCGTTCCCCTGCGGTTCATCATCCTGACCCGAATCCCTTCGCTTTAAGGAAATTTGCCGAAAGTCGCCCTCATGAACTTTTTGATCCTTACGGTTTACCAGGGACGCAGTTATTTAGCGATTTTTGTGACCATGTTACTAAAGATTGGCAGTTAGAAAATCGGGTTTATACGGCTAAAGTGAAGCAAATTCTACCGATTACGCGCCGTTGTCGTCGTTACTTCCAATTAGGATTAGAGGATGGTAAAGTTATACTCGCCCGTCGGGTTGTAGTCGCTACTGGGGGAGGTAGACCTTTAATTCCTGATTGGGTTGCACAAATCCCATCTTCCTATCCAACGAATCGGTTATGTCATTCCCAAGGGGTTGATTTACGAAAGTTACAGCTTCAAGGGGAAAATATTTTAGTGATTGGGGGTGGCTTGACCAGTGGACATTTAGGTGTTGGCGCGATCGCGCGAGGGGCTACAGTGACCTTAATGGCGCGGAGAAAATGGCAAGAAAAGCTATTTGATGCTGAACCTGGGTGGCTAGGTCCGAAGTATCTGAAGGGATTCTGGGCGGAAACTGATTGGGAAACGCGATCGCGCATAATAAGAAAAGCCCGTAATGGTGGTTCTCTCACCCCTGCAATCATGTTACGCCTAAGACGTTCAGCAAGGGAAGGTAAAGCCATCCTCAATGACCATTGTGAAGTCATCAAAGCAGAATGGCAAGAAAATCACTGGCAAGTTCACTGTAGTAATGGGAAAGTTTTGAAATATGACCGCATCTGGTTAGCCACAGGAACACAATTAGATGTCGCCAACCACCCACTATTAACCGATGTCTTAAAAACACATCCGACGGAAATAGTCAGAGGCTTACCTGTCCTCGATCATCACCTGCGTATTCCAGGCTGTGAATGTTTCCTCATGGGAGGACTAGCAGCGTTACAGATTGGACCTGTTGCGAGGAATCTCTCAGGGGGAAGAATGGCGAGTGAACGCATCGTCCCCGCCCTTTCTAAACCAAGTCAGGGACTATTCCAACGCAAAATTGCGTAGCAACCAGCTTATAACACCCCTTTTGAACTAGGAATTTTAGCAGCGCGACGGGGATCAATTTCTATCCCCATGCGCATCGCCCTTGCAAAAGCTTTAAAAGTTGCTTCAATAATATGATGGGAATTAATACCATCAAGTTGACGAATATGT
>JBBQDV010000209.1:0-5117 GCA_038320005.1 Cyanophyceae cyanobacterium | reverse complement strand
CATTTATGATTTTGTTTGCCGTTATGGATACGACCATTTTTGACAACTCGTATCGATTGGCAATTAGGACAAATTAGCATCGGTTGTAGTCTGTCTTTTGACTTTTTGTTCTTTTCTATCCTTACATGGCTAGGACTACCAAATTCTGTAAGTGTAATTCAAAGTGAGCATGGTAAAAGCATAGCACATATTTAGCGCGATGCAACATCCGCGCTAGAATTAAGCTACAAAGTAGGAGATCGCGCACTTCCACGTTAAAAGAATTATGTCAATCTTCGGGGTATTGAACCCCTTTATTGACCGCTTCTCCCATACGACACTCACCCTGTCGGGTAGAGTGCGGGGCTTCCCCTCGATAAGCTAACATGGCAGCGCAAACTGTATCTCTGAGAATGGTCGCATTGTTGAACTTCTTAACACTCGTACTAAGTTCCAAGTTCTTACCCTGTAAGGGTTTCAAAAAATCTGGACAATAACTCGTTGTCACCGAATTAAGCAACTGTTGAACAGCTTGCCGATTAACTCCACACAAACGAGCCAGACCCGATTGACTCATGCCTGACTCTCCGGTAGCTTGTAGGGTAAAGAACTCCACCCCGTTCTCTTCATAGCGTAAAATATTCATTGTGACCTCTGACTAGGTTACGCCCAGTGGAGTCTTCGGTGTGTCCGCACCAGACTCGCGACTGGGACTTTATTTTGTAATTTGTCAATGTTTTACTCTAAAATGGCAGAGCAAAACGTCTTCTCTGAAAATAGTAATATTCTTAAACTCGTTGACACTCGTGACAGGTGTCAAGTCTATATCCTGTAGGGAGTTCAGGGAATATGGGCAAAAACTCGTTGACACTGAATTTGATAAGATTCTACTCCAAAATGGCAGCGCAAACTATATCTCTGAGGTTATTCAACTCATGTAACTCGTGATAAGTGTCAATCCCATATCCTGTCAAGGTTTCAGACAATATGGACAAGAACTCGTGATAACTGAACAGCAACTCTATTTCCATTCTTCCTATTGACAATGCTAACTTGACATAAGTTTTCACAGTTTCATAGGGTCGTCCCAGGTCAAGGGTTTAGGAAATTGATAGATAAAGTGGTACAATAAAAAGTACGACTAAAAAAATAGGATAAGCATGGAAATAGTTAACGCTAGTACAGCTAGGGCTAATTTATTTAGCTTAGTGGAGCAAGTAAATCAAGATCATCTACCACGTATTATCACCAGTAAAAGTGGCGATGCCGTATTACTGTCCAAAGAAGATTGGAATAGTTTACAAGAAACCCTTTATTTACAATCAATTCCGAGATTAGTAGAATCTGTGAAACAAGCAGAATTGGAAGATGATTGGGTATCGGAAGATGAATTTCTGAAGGTTTTGGATGGTGTGGAAGATTGAATTTAGCCGTAGGGCTTTAAAAGATGCTAAAAAAATAAAATCAGCTAACCTCGATAACAACCTTAAACAGTTACTCCAAATGTTGAAAGACAATCCCTATCAACCCCCCTATGAGAAACTATCGGGGAATTTTATGGGTTATTATTCAAGACGGATTAATATTAAACATCGTCTCGTTTATGCTATTGATGAAGACAATCAAGTGATCAGGGTCGTTTCCGTTTGGTCGCATTATCAGTAAGTAGAAAACATAGGCAGAACTTAAACAAAAATAGCCAGCGACCAAGATGGTCGCACTACTTACGGACAAAATTAACTGATTTGACGCTAGATGTAGTCTGGATGTAGTCTGAGCGAATCGTTCACTAACCTCAAATGCGTAAGTCCTGATGGTGTCTTATCTTTGCATCGCTTCAAAAAAGACACATTATCTTAATCTTTATGGTTATACAATGTTCTGATCCCCTTACGGGGAGATGGTGATCGAAACCTCACTATGGGGAATCGTTCGCTGGCTCTGATGTCAGCGTATTTTCTTCTCCGTCCCATTGCGGGGAGATGATTATTGAAACATATTCGTATTCGCCAATCAAGGGTCGAATCGATATTAGCCATAAAGAAACATCGAATTCAGACGTATATACCACTGCAACCTGATATTCATATGAAGTTTCTTTCGTGTATTTGATTGTGATGTTTTCAACTATTTGGGATTCTTTGAGAAGCAGTATCAATTGATCAATTGATACTACGCTTGATTTAATTTCACTCTTCTTCCAAGTCAAACTAACAAGGATTGGTTGATTCATTCGGATTTCCTTCATAGACGAAATATTTCCGTCCCCTTGCGAGGAGATGGTAATTGAAACTGTTCGTTCAGGAGTCCTTACTAGGACTAGGTTCTAGCGGTCAAATCGACGCTGGAAACCCTTGCACTGCAAGGCATCGACGGAGGCTAACGAAATTATGCGGTTTTCAAGGTTCAGTTCTTATGTGTCGATTCTCTCTTAGAAAGCTCACTATGTCAACCCCTTCCCCTAAGATACAACAACACTTTACCTAACAACTGAGGAAACGTAGGCGTTTGTCGCTTTCAATGATCCATTCTCCTCTGTTTTAATACTTTAAATACTTTAAAGCTCGTTGTGCTACCTTTGCATAAGTCTTTACTGTTTCATAAGGCATTTCTAGCGCGATCGCGATTTCCCGAAGCGATTCCCCAAGCTCCTGCCGAGCAAGGATTGTCGCCCTAACTTGAGAAACCTTTATTGCCCTAGTTCCCCCCTTGCGTTTTTGGGTTTGCATCAACAACTCAGTCAACTGCTCAACCCGTTCAGCTAAGACATATTCCGTAGCTAAACTTTCTGCCTTCGGGAGTTCACTGAGCCAACCTAAGCGTGTCTGCCCCAAACCAAAAGTAGTTTTGTGTCCCGTGCCACAATAGGGAGCAAATTGACCGAGGGTATAAAATAACTGCTCAAATTGAGGAGAATTCGTAGAAAGCGAGAGGCGATACTCCACCGAGCCGATAAACCCCGTTACCGAACCCTGTTTTCCTCCTGCCACCTTAACCGATTCTATTTGATGACGGCAGAGAATAACCCTTTTATCAACCCAGTCAAGAAACTCACCTTGGTCAACTGGGACAGAAGCAAGACTATTCCAACGTCTTAGATAACTATGAAAAACATTAGTAGGAACAGGTAAAGGAAAATGATGTCCCTTGCGTCGGAAACTAGTAGGAGAGAGAAAACTGAGAGTCAAACTTCTCTGCTTCTTAATTCCAAATAGCTGAGAGTAAGTTCTTGGGGGAAGATTAATCTCAACCGCCTGGATATTAAAACAAACATGACGTAAATTAATCTCCCTCGGACAATGTTGCATCCATTCTCTTATCCAGGTGCTTACTTCCTGAGATAAAGCGGTGATAGACCAGTGGTAAGATTGATTTTCCTGTAGTTGTAACTGTTTGCCCACTAAAGTAGAATTGCCCTCCAAGCGTGAGATAGTAAAAGCCTTTTCTTCCGCTTGATCGTGTAACTTAGCAGATAAATGGGGATTATCTTGACGAACCTGATCAAGAAACCAAGCATGTAAACCCGTGGCATATTGGGGATATAAAGCAGCAGAACTCTGAGGTGTAAGGCTAAAGGATAAACCAACTAACTCAGTTTGCTCAGACCAGTTTAAAGAAAAATCATCTAAAGCCATAATGATAGATGTGAATCCCCTTTCGAGGTAATAGCTGGCAGTAAGTCATAGTTCAAGGATAGCAAGGAACACAGCAAAAAATTAGTTAGATTTATGCTATCATCGCAGCTAGATTGAATCAGGTCTAAAGCAAAGTTTGTCAACAGCCTATTTTTCCTATCCTCCTACCCCTCAAATCTTACAATGGCTCTCAAAGGGTCAACTTGCGAATCGTTTAACCCGTTCCCTGCGTTTCTGGGTATTGCTAACGAATATCTATGGGACAGAAACAAATTGGTCAAACTTGTTATCCCAGCAATTTACTTATCCTGATTTGCGCGATCGTCTTTTTTCTCCCAATCATCCTCATCGTGAACAATTAAGTGCCAAAGAAGTTACCACACAATGCCAAGATTCCTATTGTTTTTGTCATCGTTCCTTCCAGTCTTTTCTTACTGAAATTGAATCCAAAGTAGATTGGAAACAAGAAATTCAGCATTTGACTGGACTTAGCTTCACCAAAATCGAAACCCAACTTCAACAACAGCCCTTTGCGACCGTCCACCGAACCCTTCGCGATGACCTTAAATATCTAAGCCAACAAGGATGGTTCAATAATCTCCAAAGGGGACAGTACCAATGTCGTTCTTTAGAACAACTTCCAACTCCACTTGCCTTTGCTCGTTCTACTCTCGTTTCCCCGAGTGATATTTCCCTTTCATCAAATCAAGCCTGGGAAATGCTGCGAGTGCTAGAATCCGTTTCCTTCATCCAACCTAACTTAGAGCTAGTTATCCAATCTCTGTGGGAACAACTCACAACTATGACCCCGCAGCCTCAAATACTAGGACAAGAGCCAAGCCAGCGTATCTTTATCCACTTAGACTATATCCTTTGCGATCAAGTCCAAGACCGAGTAGATACCTACCAACAGCAACTTGAACAACTCTGGCAGCAACGCGGTGGGGTTATCGAATTTAACTATTGGGTTGCTCGACAAGAAGAAAAAGTTCAAGTTCGCGTTTATCCCGTTTGTCTCCATTATGTCCGTCGTGCCAAATATCTTAGTGCTTATGGCAAAGACCCCGATGGGAATTTTGGCTGGCATAACTATCGCCTAGATCGTATTGCCTCAGAACGACTTAAAATTCTGGCTTGGGGTGATCCCGCTGTTCCTAGATCCCTCAAAAAGCTCTGGCGCACAGGTCAACTACCTATCCCAGAAGCAGTTGAAACTGAACTAAATGCTGCTTGGGGATTTAACTTCTATCTACCTCGCCAACTTCTAATTATGAGCTTCCCCCCCCAATTTGCTCGTTGGTATGTTGAGCAAACTGAACGACATCCTACTTTTCAAGCTGTTGCCTATGAGGATCTTCCTAATGTGGGTAGTCCTGGTAGTCCTAAAGGTATAAGGATGAGTTGTAGTGATGAATAAACATCCAGATTGCGCCAATGTGGTTTTCTATCTTTTTGGAAAAAGAGAGTGTTTTTCTTACCAAGCGTGAAATCCTTTGCCTCATC
>JBBQDV010000208.1:0-5208 GCA_038320005.1 Cyanophyceae cyanobacterium | reverse complement strand
TTAATCGGTAAACCCTATCGTGTTTGTCTTCTTGAAAGTGGTGGTTCAGAACAACCGAATGATCCTTTAACAGAGTCTTTACGAGAAGGCGAAAATATTGGCTTAGATTATTTTCCCGTTAAAGATTTAACCGCTCGTGTTTTAGGGGGTAATACAGGTCGCTGGGCTAATTTTATTGTCCCCTTTGATGAGATTGATTTTGAAAAACGAGATTGGGTTCCTCATAGTGGTTGGCCTTTCACCAAAGAGACTTTAATGCCTTACTATGGCAGAGCAAACGAAATTTGTGGAATTGCCGAATATGATTATGACCCTGATAGTTTAGCAGCAAAAATAAATGATCCTATTTTCCGCCCCCTCTCCTTATCTGGTGAAAAGATTGGCACAAAAATGTGGCAGTTTCATCTTCCCCCCCTCAACTTCAAAAATGCTTATTTCTCTGAGATAGAAAACACTGAAAACATTGAAACTTATCTTTATGCCAATGTAATTGATATTGAATCAAATCAGTCTGGTCAAGAAGTAACGGGAGTTAAAGTTGCTTGTGTTAATGGGAATGAATTTAAAATAACTGCTCAATATTACATTCTCGCAATGGGAGGAGTTGAAATTCCTCGAGTAATGCTTGCCTCGAATAAAGTACAAAAGCAAGGAATTGGTAACGAAAATGACTTGGTGGGTCGCTTTTTTATGGAACATCCCCATATGTATCGTAGTGCCATTGCCCTAATCCCCGAATCTGAAGACTATCCAGGGCTATATACTTGGGAAGCGATGGAATATCACAAAGTCCTCGCTGGCTTAGTCCCCACAGAAGAGTTTCAACGAGAAGCGAAAATTCTCAATGCTTCAGTCGAATTTGCTAATGCTACCGACCCCTGGGCGAGTGCTTTAATGGCTGATGGCTTTCTGGGTCACGTAAAATCTGTACTTACTGATATGGGAAGTTTAACAAGAAGGGGTCTGCGAAATCAGAGATTTCGAGATTGGTTTAATACCCGTACCTATAGACGTTCAGAGTTGGAATTTCACCCCCGCTTAGAACAAGCGCCCAACCCTGATAGCCGAATTACCCTAAGTTCCGAAAAGGATATGTTGGGTTTACCCAGAATTGAATTAGATTGGCGATTGACAGAACTAGATAGATATACCCTTCATCAACTTAATCAAGCCATTGCGGAAGAAATCGGACAAGCTAATTTAGGTCGAGTTAAGATTATTTATTCTGAGAATGATCCAGTTTGGCCACCTCCTGAAGGTAATCCCGATGGTCCGAGCAGTGGCGGAGGTTGGCATTATATGGGTACAACTCGGATGCACAATGACCCCAAACAGGGAGTTGTCGATGCTGATTGCAAAGTTCATAGTCTTGATAATTTATATATCGCCAGTAGTTCTGTTTTTCCTACGGTAAGTTTTGCTAATCCAACTTTGACTATTGT
This sequence comes from Cyanophyceae cyanobacterium, assembly GCA_038320005.1. Classification (GTDB taxonomy): domain Bacteria; phylum Cyanobacteriota; class Cyanobacteriia; order Cyanobacteriales; family SIO1D9; genus JBBQDV01. Next base: position 3,766 of record JBBQDV010000208.1, on the reverse strand, counting down.
TGCTTTGGCACTACGCCTCGTTGAACATCTTGACAATAGGCTTCAATCGACTTAATGAATAAAGATGAATAAACAATTGTCCTCTTCCGGTTTTTTTAAAGATTATAAACAATTCAAAATTGCTCTATCTTTGCTCTTTATTGTTGGTTCTATTTCTCGTTTAGCACCAATTTTCAATCAAGATAATCGCCTTTTTCAGCAGTGGGTAACAGAAGATGGTTATTTAATGCTGACGATAGCTCGTAATATTGCCCTCGGTCGTGGTATGAGTATTGCGGAGGGGACAATTCCAACTAATGGGACACAACCCCTGTTTAATTTTATTGAAGCAGCAAGTTTTGCTGTTGTTGGAGGAGATAGGACGTTGGGTATCGCAATTATCCTCATTTTACAACTAATTATTAGTGTTATTGCTGCGGGATTTTTGTTTCTACTAGCTCGCCAAGTGTTACAACATCGCGCTAATAAAACGGAAATGGCTGCCTTAGCTGCGGTAACTTGGTACTCTAGTTCCTCGGTTCTTCCCCATACTATGAACTATCTCGAAACAGGTTTATATATTACCTTAATCTTGATTAGTTTCTATGTTTGGTATCGAGATGAAATTTCATTTCAACGCAATCATTTTTCTTGGTCAGTTATTGGCATTGGACTACTATTAGGTTTAACTTTTTGGGCGCGTATTGATGCCGTTTTTTTTATTTTTGCTATTACCTTTTTGCATACATTACTGGGATTGTGGCAAACAAAACAACAATTTCTGCGCCGATTAAAAGAATCTTTTCTGATGGGAATTACTTCGCTAATTGTCGCTAGTCCCTGGCTTATTTACAATCAAGTAAACTTTGGCAGCATTATGCCCATAAGTGGTACAGCTCAATCAGCGAATACTGCCTTTGCGAGTAACTTACCAGAAATACCTGCTACATTATTTGAGTATGCAGTTGTTGTGCTTCCTATTCCCAATAGTTTAGAGAAACAACCGCTTATTCTTTTCTTTTCATCAGCTATTGTTTTAGCTTATCTAGCTATTGCAGTAGTAATAGCTAAAAAAATGAATAGGCAAGAGAAAATTTTGCTGTCCTTTAGTGCAACTTTAACCTTGTTTTTGTTTGTCTACTATGGGCTGCTGTTTGGTGCGCCTCATTTTGTTAGTCGCTATTTATTTCCTATCTCTCCTTTTTTGGCAATCTTTACCGCTGTATTGATATTTCAAACTTTGAAAAAGTTAGGTGAAATCCTCAATATTCGTCAAATAGTTTTTGGAGGAATGTTAGCTATTTTGGCTTTAACTATTACTTTAAATTTTAGATTGTATGCCATAGGAAATAATCATATGCATTTTCAAGTTGTAAATTGGGTGGAAGAAAATGTGGCTCAAGAAACTTGGGTCGGTGCTATTCAAACTGGAACTTTAGGTTTTTTTCATGAGCGCACTATTAACCTAGATGGTAAAGTAAATCCTGCTGCTTTATCCGCACGAATTGAATCTAAAATTCCTGAATATGTAGTCTTTCAAGAATTCAATGAGCAAGGAGAGAGAATTGATTATTTAGTTGATTGGGTAGGAATTGCAGATTGGGCGACCCGTGAACCCCTAAATACTGAGTTTGAGTTAATTGTTGAAGATCAAGCTAAAAACTTAGCTGTTTTGAAAAGGAAAGATCATGGATAAATTTAGCAAAAGACGAAAGCGAACTTCTTGTTCTTATCAAAATCAACCACGCAAATCAATAATTTTACCGTATATTCAAGCCCTAAGACCACGACAGTGGACTAAGAATTTAATCATTTTTGCTGCACCTTTATTTGCTTTCTCCCTGACCTTAGAAACACTTTTTGGCAGTATTATCGCTTTTGTTCTCTTCTGTTGTGCTTCGAGTAGCTTCTATTTATTTAATGATATTGCTGATGTCGAATCAGATCGCGCTCATCCTGTGAAGTGTCAGCGTCCGATTGCAGCAGAGTTGGTAAAAGTGCCAGTCGCGATCGCGATCGCGCTAATATTACTCACCAGTGCTTTGATTCTAGGCTGGTTACAGTCCCCCCTCCTGGGCTTAGTCCTCCTTGGCTATGCACTCTTACAAGTCGCTTACAACTTAAAGCTGAAGCACACCGTTATTGCCGATATCATGGCGATCGCGATGGGATTTGTCTTGCGTGCTTGTGCTGGTGCAGCAGCGACAGAACTACCAATATCTCCCTGGTTTATCCTCTGTACGGCCATGCTTGCCTTATTTTTGGCAATTGAAAAGCGAAAAGCAGAACTACGTCTAGCAGAAGCACAGGGAAAGAAAACCCGTGCAGTTCTCTGGCGTTACTCTCACGGTCTATTAATGCGCATGGAAAACTCCGTCACGACAGGAACAATTCTCACCTATGTCCTTTGGAGTGCGGGTCCTGTTGTCCAGGGCGCACCAACTCTGTGGATGATGGTAACAATTCCCTTTGTTCTTTATGGAGTCTTTCGCTATCAATTCCTCAGTGATCCGAAAGAGTCTGCAATCTTAACCCAAACAGGTTCTATTGTGCAAAAAACAGAACGTCCTGACGAAGTATTACTAAAAGACTTACCCATTTTACTCAACGTTACCACTTGGGTCGCAACTGTTTTTATAATTCTTCTCCTCAATGATTTAGGTATTATTCAATAATTTCTATCCCCAAATATTAACTAAATAATGTCCAACTCCTTTAACTACTGGCTAAATACCCGCTTTAAATTTCTTCCTCAAATTCCCCAAGCAAGAAAGCGGACTTTCCCTCCCCAAGTACAATTACTCGCAACCATCGAACTAGAATTACTCAAAGCAGATAATATTCGCGGAATTATTCTTGATCTTGATAATACAATTCTCTCTGAAGATGATAGCTTCATTTCCCCAGGAGGAGAAGCTTGGATTCAAGCAGCTAAATCAGCAGGGTTTAAACTATTTGTCCTCTCTAATGGAAAACGCGCAGCAAGAGTCCAACTTTGGGCAAAACGTTTAGCAGTACCAGCAATTAGTCCAGCCATAAAGCCTTTCCCCTTTGCCTTTCGTCGCGCTTTAAAAGAGATGAATCTAAGCGCAAAAGAAGTTGTTGTTATTGGAGATAGTCGTCATACCGATATTTTAGGGGCTTGGCTAGTGGGTTGCACTAGCATTCAAGTCGCTAGTCTTCCCCATTTAGCAAGGTGGTGGGAAAGAATAGCTGGAAAATATATCCAGACTCCTTATCACGGAGATTATTAACTTTTAAATAACTCAAAAAAGGAAAAAGGTTAAAGAATGCAATCTAATTTATTTTTCATCTTCTTATTATTCATCTCTGTTGGGCTTAATACCTTAGGTCAGACCCTGCTTAAATTGGGATCAGGTCAAAACTTTTTTAATCTTTATAGTATTGGGGGTTTAGGCACACTTGGTTTAAGTGTGGTTTTTTATACAAAAGCTTTGGTTAAATTTGATTTATCCGTTGCTTATCCCACGATGATTGGTCTTACCGTGATTGGCACAACCTTTGTTGGAACAGTTTTATTAAAAGAAAAAGTATTTTTCACCCATTGGCTAGGCATTGGTTTAATGCTGAGTGGAATTAGCGCGATCGCGCTTAGTCAAACCAATCAATAATAACTTAGGGAGGAAGCAGCAAAAAATTGTCGAAGATCACAGCCTTACTTTAGCAAGAAGACCTTTTAATCGCTGTATATAATGCTTCTTCAAATAAATCAGTAGCATCTTCCCAAGTATAACTAGTAGCAGTTTGATAAGCAGCATTTGACATT
>JBBQDV010000207.1:0-5243 GCA_038320005.1 Cyanophyceae cyanobacterium | reverse complement strand
AAATAATGGCTTTTATTTATAAAGATGCTTTTTTAACTCTAGCAAGCTTAGATGGGGAAAGGTTGGTGCAGTTTTATCGGCAATTTTTCCAATTAGATCCTCAGTCTTATATTCCTCATCGCTATGGAGAGTTTCGGCTTCAGGGGTTACGTTTGGGTATTTTTACAACCAAAGTGGAACGTCACAACGAGTTTGCTGATTCTGCTAGAAGTGGGATGAGTTTATGTCTTGAGGTAGATGATCTTGAAATCGCGATCGCGCATTTAACAAATCTCGGCTATCCACCCCCAGGAGAAATAATCAGCAATTCTCATGGTCGGGAAATCTATGGCTATGATCCTGATGGGAATCGTTTGATCCTGCATCAAAGTTAAAATAGGAATAACTTAAAAGCCTCAATCTAAAATTAATGACCCAAGAAGAACAACTTAACCTCTTTGACACCTCCAACGTTATTCCCATCAATCGGGAAATGATTCCCAAAGATGCAAATATTCCCATTCCTCCTGGAACTTATTCATCCTTAGACCCTTTATCCGCCCATTGTAACGCTTGTCACCGTTGCGATTTAGGGGATAGTCGCACCCATGCGGTTGTCGGGCGTGGTAATCCTAATGCAGATATCCTGATTATTGGCGAAGCCCCTGGACAAAATGAAGATGAAACTGGACTTCCTTTTGTGGGTAAGTCGGGTCAACTCTTAGAAAAGATTTTAGCCTCTGTTGAATTAGATACGGAAAAAGATATTTATATTGCCAATATTATCAAGTGTCGTCCCCCAGGAAACCGTAAACCGAACACCAAAGAAATTAATGCTTGTAAACCTTATCTTTTAGAGCAAGTACGTCTTATTGATCCTAAGATAATTTTACTAACTGGCGCAACTTCCCTCAAAGGTATCACTAACGAAAAGCGGAGTATTACTAAAGTAAGGGGAGAATGGTTGGAATGGGAAAACCGCCTTTGTATGGCTATCTTTCACCCAGCTTATCTATTAAGAAACCAATCTAAAGAGAAAGGTTCACCAAAATGGCTAATGTGGCAAGATATTCAAACTGTGAAGACTAAATTAACGGAGATTCGTCAAGCTTAAGGGGAAATTGCTTTTTTTGAGTAACAAGCTTTATTTATTTCATTTCCTTATTAAAGAATTTGGTCTAAAAGAAGATAAGTTTTTTATAATAAAAGGATAAATCTATTTGCAATATAGTAAATTAAATCATGGCAGATTTAATGGGGAAAATTGACTCCCTATTACAGAAAAATAAGACAGAAAATATGTTGAATCGACTTCCAAAAGAGGCGAAAGAGTGGGCAGAAAGTTTACCTTGGAATGAACGACGTTATTTACTGTCTTTATGCCATCTACTTTGTGCTACCCCGACAGAAGTGCAAGCTGAGTTTCTTGATGAATATACTGCTGATGGAGTTGTTAGCAAAATTTGGCTTGACCCTGATACCCAAACAAAGGTACAAACCTACCTCAATAAGTTTCATATTGATACTGAATTAAATGAATCTCTGATTAGAAAGTATATTCGCTTATTTTATATTCATTCTGCTCAAGATGTAAGGAGAAAACCAGATCAATATTTAGAATCTGCCTTACGTTTGGTTACTAGTTTTGAGCAAAAAAATTATCTTCTTTACTACATTTTGGGCTTTGAACTGCTAAAAATGATGTTTAGCATGAGTTGGTTACAGCAAGAAAGATTATATCGCCTGCAAATTCATCAAGAGGAGTTTATCCAAACCTATGTTAAACCAATTCGTTATGCACATCGGATTAATGGCATTATTGTCCCTGTAGATGAGAAGGTATTTTTCTCAAGACGTAATTATTTTGTCAAAAAGCCAGATATTCGCGAGAAAAAGCTGCTTGAGTTAATTTGTCTAACTTTCACCACAGATGCAGTCAGTCACCTTGGTTTTTCTCTCAACCGCAATTCTGAACATATTGTTTTTGACTACAATCACATTTTTCAAGATGAACAAGAGGGACTCTTTCCTGGATAGATTGACTCTCTAGTTAACTAGAGGGTTGATAATGGAGTTAACAAATTGAAGGTAGCTAAGATGAATACCACAACGTTTAAACTGCGAGGGATGAGTTGCGCTGGCTGTGCTAATAATATCGAAACTGCGATTAAAGATGTGCCAGGAGTTGCAGAATGTAATGTCAACTTTGGCACAGAACAAGCCACCGTCCAATATAACCCCAATAAAATTAGTATAGAGCAAATTGAATCAGCGGTAGATGAGGCTGGCTATGGTGCTACGGCGATAAATGACCAGGAGATGCTGACGGGGGAGGATGATGCGGAGAAATCTATTCGGGAAGCCGAAACTCGCCAGCTAGTAACGCGATTGATTGTCGGTGGCGTAATTAGTTCTATCCTCGTTTTCGGTGGTTTACCGATGATGACTGGGTTACACCTTCCCTGGATACCTGCTTGGTTACACAATTTCTGGTTTCAGCTTGTTCTCACTATTCCCATTCAGTTTTGGGCTGGTTATAGCTTTTATATTAATGCTTGGAAAGCGTTTAAACGTCATACCGCGACAATGGATACGTTAGTTGTCCTGGGGACGAGTTCCGCTTTCTTTTATTCTCTCTTTCCCACCTTCTTCCCAGGGTTTTTTATCGCCCAAGGTCTAGAACCACAAGTTTATTACGAAATCTCTGCGGTTGTTATCACTTTGATTCTGTTGGGACGTTTCCTGGAAAATCGTGCTAAAGGACAAACCTCGGAAGCGATTCGCAAGTTAATGGGGCTACAACCGAGAGATGCGAGGGTAATTCGAGATGGAGAGGAAATTGATATTCCCATTGAAGAAGTTGTCATTGATGATCTAATTTTAGTGCGTCCTGGGGAAAAGATTCCTGTGGATGGGATGATTGTGGAAGGGAAATCTACCCTAGATGAGGCGATGGTGACGGGGGAAAGTCTCCCTGTTATTAAGCAACCTGGGGATGAGGTGATTGGCGCAACGATTAATAAAACTGGTAGCTTTAAGTTTCGCGCTACAAGGGTGGGAAAAGATACAGTTTTGGCGCAGATTGTCAAGTTAGTACAAGAAGCCCAAGGTTCAAAAGCCCAAATTCAGAAGTTAGCGGAGACAGTGACGGGTTGGTTTGTCCCTGTGGTGATCGCGATCGCGCTTTTAACCTTCATAATTTGGTTTAGTATTACTGGTAATCTCACCCTCGCCTTACTGACCACCGTTGGCGTGTTGATTATCGCTTGTCCTTGTGCGTTAGGATTAGCAACTCCTACTTCGGTTATGGTAGGAACAGGAAAAGGGGCAGAAAATGGCATTCTGATTAAAGGGGCTGATAGTTTAGAAATCGCCCACAAAATCCAAACTATTGTTCTTGATAAAACTGGAACTCTCACCGAGGGAAAACCCACCGTTACTAATTATCTCACCGTTAAAGGTACAGCAGATAGTAATGAATTAAAACTGCTGCGCCTTGCTGCGTCTGTCGAACGCAATTCTGAACATCCTTTAGCGGAAGCTGTGGTCAATTATGCCAAATCGCAACAGGTAGAACTCACTGATGCAGAAGACTTTGACGCTATTACTGGAAGTGGTGTAACAGCAAAAGTTACTAATCATCTTGTCCAAATTGGTACTCGTCGTTGGCTAGAAGAATTAAATATTGCTACCTCCTCCCTAGTCGAGCAAGCAACCGCCTGGGAAAGTGAAGGAAAAACTGTTGTCTGGGTTGCCGTTGATAGAGAAATAGAGGGGTTAATGGGGATTGCAGACACCCTTAAGACTACATCTAGGGATGCAGTGAAATCTCTGAGAAAGATGGGCTTAGAGGTGGTGATGTTAACGGGAGATAATCAGAAAACCGCTGAAGCAATTGCCTCCGAGGTGGGGATTCCCAGAGTTATCGCCCAAGTTCGCCCTGAACAAAAATCCGCCCAAATTGTCGCCTTACAAAAGGAAGGAAAAGTAGTTGCTATGGTGGGAGACGGGATTAATGATGCCCCAGCCCTAGCCCAAGCGGATGTAGGGATTGCAATTGGGACGGGTACGGATGTCGCGATCGCAGCTTCTGATATTACCCTAATTTCTGGTGATTTACAGGGTATTGTCACCGCTATTCAACTCAGTCGCGCCACGATGAACAATATTCGTCAGAATCTCTTCTTCGCCTTTGTTTACAACAGTTTGGGCATTCCCATCGCAGCAGGAATATTATATCCTTTCTTTGGTTGGTTGCTTAACCCGATTATTGCGGGTGCAGCTATGGCACTTTCTTCTGTTTCTGTTGTTACTAATGCTTTACGATTACGTAATTTTAAACCCCATTAGGGAGTGGGGGAGAGGGGGAGTGGGAGAGAGAGACAATATATAGGATAAATAGTTAATAGTTGTGGGAAAAGCGTCAAACTTTCACCCCATCACCCTATCACCCCCTCAATCTCAACTCTCAACTGGTGAAATATAAACTCACCACCCCCTCAATCTTAAGATCCCTCCCTTAACTTATCGAGAACACTAAGATCCTCTAACGTGGAAATATCCCCAGCAACTTCCTCCCCTGCTGCGAGATTACGGAGGAAGCGACGGATAATTTTACCCGATCGCGTTTTTGGCATAGCATCAGTAAACTGAATTTCTCCTGGTCGCGCGATCGCGCCAATCTCTTTACCAACATGCTGACGTAACTCAGTTTTCAACTCCTCACTACCGCTATAATTCCCCTCTAAGGTCACAAAAGCAAAAACCTCTTCCCCCTTCACCTCATGGGGTTTACCTACCACCGCAGCTTCCGCAACCGCTGGATGAGATACCAAAGCAGACTCAATCTCCATCGTTCCTAAACGGTGTCCAGAGACATTAAGAACATCATCAACCCGTCCCATAACCCAGAAATAGCCATCTTCATCTTTACGCGCCCCATCCCCAGCAAAATAGAGGTATTGCCCATCTTTGGGGGGAATGTGTTCCCAATAAGTGCGACGGAAACGGGCATCATCACCATACACTGTACGCATCATACTAGGCCAAGGATGCTTAATTACTAAATAACCACCCTGATTCGCTTCCACGGGATTGCCTTCTAAATCAACCACATCAGCTAAGATACCAGGGAAAGGTAAGGTTGCTGACCCAGGTTTTGTGGGAATTGCCCCAGGTAGAGGCGTTAACATAAACCCACCAGTTTCCGTTTGCCACCAAGTATCTACAATCGGACAGCGTTCACCCCCAATAACGCGGTGATA
>JBBQDV010000206.1:0-5289 GCA_038320005.1 Cyanophyceae cyanobacterium | reverse complement strand
CTATGTCCCAGTTTGATCAACCGGAACAAGAAGAACGCAATTGGGCGATGTGGTGTCATTTATCTTCTCTCGCTTGGCTACTGCTAATCTTTTTGGGTATTCCCCTTCCTTTTATTATTGCCAATATTGTTGGACCTCTGATTTGTTGGCTGCTGAAAAAAGATGAATCATCTTTTGTCGATACTCATGGGCGAGAATCACTGAACTTTCAGATCTCGATGACGATTTACGGAATAGTTTTCGTCATTATCATGTTCTTTACTATTGCCCTCTTATTATTGTTCGGTGTCTTTACTGCTGACACTGGTAATCCTGTAGTCTTAATTTTGACTGGACTAGGTTTTGTCGGCTTAATTGCAGTTGGTGTAATCTTTGGAGTTTTTCAATTAGCTTTAGCTATTTATGCAGGTATTAAAGCCAGAGAAGGACTAATGTATCGTTATCCTTTTACCCTGCGCTTTCTGTAAAACGCGATACCAGAACAGGTCCACGAAGCCATCATAAGCTCTTTTGGACACCAGATGGACACGTTATCATTTTTAGATAATCTCAATATAGCACGAAATCGAAACAAAAAATAGCTATTTTATCCATCGAAAGACAGAGAAAAATAGTGAATGTGTTGGCGTATTCTAGAGGTAATAATTAAGAATAAAATGGGCGATTGCGAATCAAAAGCAAATCAACAAAACAAATCAGCTAACTCTGAACATCAGCGAGAAATTCAAGAGGAACAACGCCAAACTAAAGAGAAATGGCGTGAAGAATCAGAAGGGAGTCGCGAAGAATCAGAAGAAGGTCGCGAGGAGTCAGAAGATACAAGACAATTGATGGAGGGTTTGAGACAGGAGAAAGAAGCAGCCCGCCAAGAAAGGGAAAACCTCAGAGAAGCAACAGAAGAAGCTCGTCAAGAAGCAGAAAATGCCCGTCAAGCAGCGGAAGAAATTCGCCAAGAAACAGAGAAACTTAGATGTTCACAAGAGGAACAGCAGGATATACTTAGAGAAATGCGAAAAACCTTAAAGCAATACGAATAGGAAAGGGAAAGTAGAAAAGATATAGAAAGTAAAATAAAGCATTAGACCTATTAATTTTCTGTCTATTGATTAATGGGGTTGTCCTCAGTGTGGCATTATCTTAAACATATATAAAGAGTTTTAAGAGAGGAAAGGTAATGCCGTTAACTTATGAAGTAAGCGATCGCGAAAAAGAAAACCTTAAACGGGTTGTTGACTATTCTGAAGTTCAATCCCTCCCTGAGATCTGGACTCTCGCAGCAGAAAGCTTTGGGGACATTCTCGCTTTACATGACCCCCATAGTAAGCCAGAAACCAAGTTTACCTATGCCGAACTTGCAACGAACATCCTGAAATTTGCCATCGGTTTACAAAGCTTAGGAGTGCGAGGAAATAGCAAAGTTGCCTTATTTTCCGAGAATAGCCCCTATTGGTTTATCGCCGACCAAGGAATTATGACCGCAGGGGGAGTTGATATTGTCAGATCTTCCCAAGCAGAAGAACAAGAACTCCGTTACATCTATGAAAATAGTGAGAGTTCCGCTTTAGTTGTGGAAAACCTGAAAACTTACCATAAACTTAAGTCTCATCTGGAAAACTTACCCGTAGATTTTGTCGTTTTACTCTCTAAAGAGAAACCAGAAACAGAGGGAGTAAAAATGTTCAACTATCAAGGAATTTTAGCAGCAGGAGAAAACCAACAACTCCAGCCCGTACGACAAAATGCTGATACCCTAGCTACCCTTCTCTATACCTCTGGAACAACGGGAAAACCAAAAGGGGTAATGCTTTCTCATGGTAATCTGTTGCATCAAGTACAAACTTTAGGGACAGTTATTCAACCTCAACCGCGCGATCGCCTTCTTAGTTTACTCCCTTCTTGGCACGCCTATGAACGTTCCGCAGAATATTTCCTCCTTTCCCAAGGAGTAACGCAAATTTATACCAATCGTCGTTATTTCAAAGAGGATTTAAGGAACTATCATGCTCATTATATGGTTGGAGTCCCCCGTTTATGGGAAGCTATTCATGACGGGGCGCAAAAGAAATTCCAAAAAGAGTCTAAATTAAAACAGCAGATAATTAACTTCTGCTTTGGTGTCTCTGAGCAATATCTTAACGCCCAAAAAACTTCTCAAGGACTTAGCCTCGATAATCCCGCTACTAAAGGTTTAGAGAAACTGGGAGCAAAATTTAAAGCAATTGTCCTTTCTCCTCTACATGGTATCGCGGACGGGATTGTTTACAAAAAAGTTCGTGAAGGGGTAGGAGGGGAAATTAAAACCGTAATCAGTGGTGGTGGTTCTCTCGCCCGTTCTATTGATAAATTCTATGCAGTGGTTGGTATTCCCTTAATTGTGGGCTACGGACTAACAGAAACCGCCCCTGTCCTGAATGCACGTCGTCCCTGGAAAAACGTCATTGGCGCAACGGGACAGCCCATTGCTGGTACGCAAAACCGCATTGTTGACCCTCATTCTCGCCAAGAACTTCCCCTGGGGGAAAAAGGCTTAATTCTGGTGCGAGGACCGCAAGTTATGCAAGGTTATTACAAGTTACCAGAAAAGACCCAAGAAGTGATCGATCCAGAAGGTTGGTTTGATACAGGGGATTTGGGTTATATTGCTCAGGATAGTAACCTTGTGATCACTGGACGACAAAAAGACACCATTGTCTTAAATAATGGCGAAAATATTGAACCTCAACCGATTGAAGATGCTTGTCTGCGAAGTAAATATATTAATCAGATCATCGTTGTGGGACAAGATCAAAAATCTTTGTCCGCGTTAATTGTTCCCGACCTTGAGATAGTGGAGAAGTGGGCGCAGGATAATAAGCAAAGCATTGAGGTAAATAATCGCGAATCTCTCAATAGCTGTCAACCCCTACGGGACTTATTTCGTAAGGAGTTAGACCGCGAAGTAAAAGATCGTCCTGGTTATAGTGGTGTTGATCGCATTGGTAACTTCGTTCTCTTGAGTGAACAATTTACGCCAGAAAATGGCTTGATGACTCAAACCATGAAAATGAAACGCCCTGTGATCAGTGAACACTATCGCGATATCATTGACGGGATGTATGAGCGTTAGAACGCCAGTAAACATAATGACAGAAGAAAATCAGCAAACTTTAACCTTAAAACGCCCAATCACAGTTCGCATTATTGTTACACCCCGTTGGAAAGAAGAAGTCCAACAACAAATGCAAACTCAGATCAATCAGGTGGATACCCAAATGCAGACTTTGGATATGCAAGGACAACGCGCGATCGCGGAAATCCAAAAACAAGGTATAATTCCCCAAAGTCCCCAAGTTACACAGCAGATTGAGAGCGTCCAAAACCAAATCAATCAGGAAAAAAGTAAACTTCTTGAACAAAAAAACCAAGCCTTGCAACAAATCCAACAAGTGCAACAATTGGAAATGGAACAAGAAGTTAGCCAAGGACAAATGGAAAGCTTTTTCACTCTCAAACCTGGGGATAATTTAGTTAATAAGCTCAATATCGCGATTGTCATCCGTGACGGCATTGTGGAAGAAATTCGTGGCGAGGTCTAACCTCCCCCAAACTAAATCAGGGCGCAGTGAAATATCAATTGCGCCCTAGACTATTTTATTCTTTATGGTGGATTACTGTTCGTTCTAAATATGCGTCGCTATGGAAATATTTGCAGATCTTCCTCGTTTAGATCCCATCCTTCGGGGTAAAATACAACCTAGATTCAGTTGAAATCATTGATCAAGCTAGTGAATATTCAGTATTATTACTTGATAAGGCTAAAGCAAATTCTGATTAAAAGTTAAGTTGCCTTAGTCCTCTCTGGCTTTCGTTTCTATACCATCATTTATATAAAAACCCTTCCATGATTCACGAAATTTTTATGCCCGCCCTTAGTTCCACCATGACCGAAGGAAAAATTGTCTCTTGGGTCAAAGCCCCTGGAGATAAGATCGAAAAAGGTGAAACTGTGGTAGTAGTGGAGTCAGATAAAGCAGACATGGATGTTGAATCCTTCTATGCAGGTTTCCTCGCCACGATTGTTGTTGGAGAAGGGGAAGAAGCCCCCGTTGGTTCAGCTATTGCTTATGTGGTGGAAACAGAAGCGGAAATTGCCGAAGCGAAACAACAAATTGCGTCAAAACAAGAAAATGCTGCAACTCCCACTACCGCAAGCCCCCAAACCCCAGCAAAAGAGACTGCTACAGCCACCAAGGAGTTAGCTCCTACGGCATCTACCAATGGGCGTATTATTGCTTCCCCCAGAGCGAAGAAACTGGCAAAAGAATATAAAGTTGAGCTAAAAACCTTACAAGGAAGTGGTCCTTATGGGCGGATTGTGGCGGAAGATGTAGAATCTGCTGCGGGTAAACAAGCTACTACGATAGCTGCACCGAAACCCCCAGAAATGAGACAAGCAACCACTCCTGCTCCTGCTGTTTCTACACCCCCTGTAACTATTGCGAAAGGGGAAACCGTACCTCTCAATACGCTGCAAAATGCGGTGGTACGGAACATGAATGTTAGTTTGCAAGTTCCCACCTATCGCGTTGGTTATACAATCACCACAGACGCTTTAGATAAGCTCTATAAGCAGATTAAGCCCAAGGGTGTAACCATGACCGCTATTCTGGCTAAGGCGGTTGCTGTGACTCTACAGAAGCATCCTTTGGTAAATGCTTGTTACACCGAACAGGGGATACAATACCGTTCTGGAATTAATGTCTCTGTAGCGGTGGCTATGCCTGATGGTGGCTTGATTACGCCCGTATTGCAGAATGCTGACCAGGTTGATATTTATTCCCTCTCACGGAATTGGAAAGATTTGGTAGCGCGATCGCGTTCTAAACAACTGCAACCTGAAGAATATAATAGTGGTACATTCACCCTCTCTAACTTAGGGATGTATGGCGTAGATCGCTTTGATGCTATTCTTCCCCCTGGACAGGGTAGTATTCTCGCCATTGGCGCATCTCGTCCCCAAGTAGTCGCAACCGAAGCTGGGCTTATGGGCGTAAAACGACAAATGCAGGTTAATATCACCTGTGATCACCGTATCATCTATGGTGCAGATGCAGCTAGTTTCTTACAAGACTTAGCTACATTGATTGAAACCGATCCCCAATCTCTAACTTTATAAGTGAAATTTCAGTAATAAATAGGGGGTAAACCCCTACCACTAGAACGGTTTCCTGTTTGTTATTCCCAACTAGAATAGGAATATCATCAGGGAATCGTTTTATTTATGAACAAACTGAATTTAGAGCAACTTGC
>JBBQDV010000205.1:0-5297 GCA_038320005.1 Cyanophyceae cyanobacterium | reverse complement strand
TTCAGGAAGGGGTGAGATTTGCCATTGGCTTTGAGGTTGAGACATTATTTTCGAGGTTAATGCTTATACTCTCATTGTATTTCGATTGATTATTAGAAACGCGATCGCGCTTTATTATCTTTTTTCAGAAGAAAATTATGTAAATTTTTGTAGAGATGGTATTCTGAAAGAATAGATTAAATAAGTTACATAAACTAATTCTATAAAGTAAATTTAGTTAGCTCATTAAAACATCCGCTTTTGTCAGTTAAATAGGTTTGAGGGGTTGATATGTCCAGTTTGCAAGAAGAGTGTCGTGGAAGAGTACAAGCTCAAGGAGACGATATTCATAAAGAGGGCGGTTACAGCTACTCTTGGACAAAACATATCCCTGTTACTAACACAGAGGGCTTATTATTTCTTTCCAAGATAAAAGAAGATTACAGCACAGACCAACAAAAAGAAAGGAACATGGCTTTTGTTAAAGCACAACGTTTTGTCGAAAATGCCAGTAAAAACGGTGGTGTTAGACCTGAAGCACAGCCCTCTTCGTTTCGAGACCGAAAAAGTTCTGTTCATAATGCTCGTGTTGACATTGAAATTATAAGTGGTCTCAATTTTATTCCCGAAGCGAAGGTAATATGAAAACCATTCTTGCCAATGTGGAGGAATTTTTAGATTCTGACAATATCAACGCAGCTAGAGAAGAAATCGCAAAAAACTTAAATAATCTAGAATCAGTAGATACTACTGTTAGAGGTTTTGCTGCATTACTTGCTTTGGGATCGCAAAAGGCTTTAGAAATAGGTTTGGGAGTATTAGGACGTAAACTCCTTGAAGAAGAAGAGCCAGAAGACAATGTAATTTGGCTACTTCTTGCAGCAGTATTATCTCGAAATAGTATCCCTACAGATAGCCCATCAAGAATCAGTATTCTTGGGCTTACGTCCTCTGTGAAGAGTTGGGAATCACCTATTTTTTCCCTATTGACTCCTGTACTAGACTCTTTTTTAAGGGTAAGTCTTGCTGAAGGGAATACTGTTATTGCTGAACAAACTTTAGACTTTTTAGCGATTTCAGGAGAGAATTATGCGAAAGCTCCTCATACAAAGCAGCAGCTTAAAGAGCTTGATTCTCTTACTCAGTTAGTTTTGAATAAGGTAGACGATGCGGAACTAAAAGAGGAATGGGCTGAAGGGATTAACTTATTTCTTAAAACAGCAGTTCAGACAAAATATTCTGATGAAAACGTTTGGTCGGCTGCGAAAGTCTTGCTAAAAGAGATATACACTCCTCAAGTATTGAATCGCAAGACAAATTCTGAAGTAAAAGATAATCTATCTAGACTAATTACTTCTTCTCTTGCTGCACTTGGGACAATTATTCACGGTGATGGTCTATCAGTTGCAGTTCGTATTGATAGTATTGATAACCCTAAAGACAATAACTCTTGGGCTATCTTTGCTAGTGTAACTGATAAGTTAGAGCGATTATTTCAAGAAATTGCAGCTTTAATTTTTAGGAAACCACTTCCCCCCTTTTCTCCTCCACAAGCAATTCCAGGATCATGGACAATAATTTTTCACATTAGTCTCAGTTCTAAGCAATCAAATGATCTTGCAATGGCAATTTCATCTCTTTCTTCAATATCAGATAATGAACACGAAAGTAAATCTTCTCAGGTTGATAGCTGGCGCGCCTGTTTCGCAGAATTTAAAAAAGATGAGCTTAGAGTAGATTTAGCTGTTTCCACCCATGCTCCTGAGTTAAACGTAACTCAATCAATTTCTACGGAAGATATAGATATTACTAACATGGAAGAGTATCTTCAGGAAAAGACTAGAGTTCTCTCTCGTGACGTTCCACAGGCTGATAAATTAGAACGAATTCTAGATTTTGCATCACTATTAATCCAATATCCATCTTCTTTACCAACTTTCCAACAAGAATTTTTAAAAATAAGTGACATTACTGAGAGACAGTATCAATACTACCGAAGAGCAGTAGAAATTCTTGGTCTTGTAGATGAACGTGGACGACCAACAAACGCCTGTTCTGTACTCAATCGTTTATCATCAAGAGAAGCAAAAATGAGATTTTTAGCTCACCAGTTCATCTCATCGGACATCGGACTAGCATGGTTAAATTGGCAAAATGCAAGTGATCTTTCAGAAATTGAGATTGAAAAAGCAAATCAGTTCTTAACTGAAGTATCTCCATCACTTTCAGCAAGCACAATTAACCGACGTGTCAGGACACTGCGGTCTTGGTTAGGAGAATTTATTCAATATTTGTAATGACGGTACTAATATAAGTTTAGCTAACTATTTAGGGTCAATATTCCTGAACAACAAATATGGGTTTACTTGATTTTGGTTGGTTTTGCTTTTTGACCCGAATTAAGCGGTTTTGTAAACTTTCTTGGGTTTCCAGATAATTAGTTAAAGTTTGAATTTGTTCTTCATAGTCTCTATCTGCTTTACAAATAATGATGCCACGATGTTGGTTATTTTTACGGTGGAGTTGGATAAAATCGTCGCGATTGAGGGTAATAACGATTCGGTTTGTTTGAATAGCAAATTCTAAAACTGATTCATCAGGAATACTTTGATTTGCTTGTCCAGCTTTGTAGGAGGTGAGAACGTCGTATCCTTTATTTTGCAAGAGTCTGACCATGATTTGAGGAAAATTCTCATTGGAGTAGAGGTTGAACATAATTTTCCTTGTCAATGATTTGGTCAATCTCTACTGGATTTTGCTGATAGTATAACCAAGCAGCGATGAGATCATTTGGAGTAAGACTAGGATAGTTTTCTAAGATTTCTTGTTCATCTGCACCTTGTTTATGGAAACTTACTAATGTCCAAACGGGAATGCGAGTATTACGAATACGGGCGTAACCGCTACAAATCTTAGGGCTTTTTTGGATAGTACGTTGGTTCAGCTTTTGTTGTAATAGAGTGTATTCCTCGCTATCTAAGGATTCAATCAAATTGATTAGAGAATCGACTAAACGAATATTCATGTTTTTATTCTCAAGCGTTTAGCTATTGGTTAATTAGATCTCAAATAGTTTCTATCGTAGTCGCTTGTTAACCTGTAAGTGATTTAAAGTGGGAATGACGGCACTAATAACTGAACTAATAACTGATCCTACTCCCTCACATCTATAATGACTGAAACTCAACTCCCAAGTTTAATTGCATTTATCGCGATTTTCACCATCTTCACAACCTTAGCGGTAATTATGGCTAGATCCCTGGGGACTTCTGACCTCTATCAACAAGCCTTAGAGTTGTATGAACAAAAGAAATATTCTGAAGCAGAAGCCAGCTTTCGCAAAATCCTTAGCAGTCGTCAGAATAATGATATGGCTTATTTGTTTTTGGGTAAGAGTTTAATGCAACAGGGGAAAGTCGATGAAGCGATGTCCCAACTAGAAATACTGATTCAGCGTTCCCCCAAAAATGTTGATGGTTATATTAGTTTAGGTACAGCTTTGATGCAGAAAGGAGAAATCGAAAACGCCATTATACAATTCCAAACCGCTACGCAAAAAGTACCCAAATCCCCCGAAGCTTATCGTGTTTTAGGACTCGCCCTCAGAACCAAAGGAGATATCGAAGGCGCAAAACAAGCCTTAAACCAAGCTAAACAGAAATATGAAAAGAAAGATATGTTCCAAATGATTCAAGTTGTTGAAAAAGATTTACAGGAACTAGATTAGATTTGCTTTCACCTCTTCCAACATCACCATCAAGGTAAACTCATTTAGAGGAGAAGCTTTAAACCCAAATTTTTGGTAAAAATTTTATCATGTTCTGGTTGAAGAGGAGTTGGAGAACTGTACTTCATCACCAGGGAGTTTTCAGTCGGAGTGTTTTCGCTAAAGCCTCATTTTTTTCAGGAGGACTATTTAGTGCTTCGTTAAAAGCCTCCCACTGTTCATCATTCAAAGCAAAAACACTTTGGTCTAATAAAGTTTCTTCCGCAGCTTGTCTTGCAGCATCTAGTACGAAGGCACTACGACTTTTCCCACAAAGATTTGCTGCTTTATCTAATAAGTTGCGTTGGCTTGCTTCAATTCTTATTTTTATCGTTTCTGTCTTCACTGATGTCATAATGCTCTTTGAGGATAGACGCTCATTTGCTAATATTGTACCGACATTGTGGCAACAAGGTCTAGGAGATTCTTAATACCTTATATTGAGAAAGAAAATGCTGCTTCAAATGACTCAAATATCAGGTCAAGTGTATCTCGTTGGTGCAGGAATTGGCGATCAAAATCACCTCACCCTATCCGCCCATAATATCCTCTCCCAAGCCCAAGTTCTTATTTATGATGCCCTCGTTGATACCCAACTTGCAACTATTCCCCCCTCAAATTGTCTCAAAATTGATGTTGGGAAACGAGGAGGGAAACCTAGTACCCCTCAAAGAGAAATTAATCAGCTTTTAGTTAGATATTGTCAGGAAGGTAAAAGGGTAGTTCGGCTTAAAAGTGGCGATCCTTTTATTTTTGGTCGCGCTAATGAGGAAATTGCAGCCCTTACGGAAGCAGATTGTCCTTATACCCTCATCCCTGGTGTTTCTTCTGCTTTAACCGCCCCCCTTTTAGCTGGAATCCCCCTTACGGATAAACATCTTAGTAAGGCATTTACCGTCCTCACTGGACACGATCCTGAAGCTTATAATTGGGAAGCTTTAGCCCAAATTGATACCTTAGTTATTCTCATGGGTGGGCGCAACCTTGCGGTTATTATCCAACAACTTATAGACGCTGGAAAAGTTGTAACTACACCGATTGCGATTATTCGTAATGGCGGTCGCCCCCAGCAAAAGATCTGGCGAGGAACGTTAGCAACAATTATTACTGAAACAAATGGTGTTTCCCTTTCACCAACAGTTATAGTAATCGGAGAAGTCGCTCAACTAGGTCATACTACTGTGGTTAATCATTCTTTACCTTTGCAAGGTCAAAATATCCTTGTTACCCGTTCTGCTGGACAGTCTAGCAGCTTTAGAGCCTTGTTAGAAGCGGAGGGGGCAACGGTTATGGAGATGCCAGCTTTAGAGATTCGTCCTCCTTCTAGTTGGGAAGCTTTAGATGAAGCGATTGGGGAGTTACATACTTTTGATTGGTTAATTTTTACTTCTAGTAATGGGGTGAATTATTTTCGCGATCGCGTTTTTGCCCAAAACAAAGATTTTCGTATCCTTGCTGGTGTTAAAATTGCCGTTGTTGGTAAAAA
This sequence comes from Cyanophyceae cyanobacterium, assembly GCA_038320005.1. Lineage (GTDB taxonomy): Bacteria > Cyanobacteriota > Cyanobacteriia > Cyanobacteriales > SIO1D9 > JBBQDV01. The sequence goes on along the minus strand of JBBQDV010000205.1, from coordinate 66 downwards.
AACCGCAGCCACTCTCCAAAAGCAGAATCTCACCCCTGACTACATCCCTCCTCACTATATCGCCGA
>JBBQDV010000204.1:0-5340 GCA_038320005.1 Cyanophyceae cyanobacterium | reverse complement strand
CATCCTGCTTGGGAGAGTCATATTCGCTCGGTAATGGCGATTTTAGGGGAAATGCCGATCACTCCAGGTCCAGTGTTGGTGGCGTTTAATAAGATTGATCAAGCCAGTAGTGAAGCGATCGCGATCGCTTCAGAAGAATTTCCCCTAGCAGTCTTTATTTCCGCCCAAAAAAGCTTAGGACTAGAAACCCTACGCCAGAGACTAAGCGAGTTAGTCAATTATGCAATGGGTTAATTGTCGGGGCGCGATGCTTGCGCCCATTGATCTACTAAATATCCAAATACTCCTGTACCGCAGTGACAAGATACTTAGTCCAGTGTTTCACCATAGCCATATCTACCGCTTCCACCATCACTCGAATCACAGGTTCAGTACCCGAAGCCCGAACTAAGACACGACCATCTGCACCCATTCTAGTTTGCGCGATCGCGATCGCGTTTTGCAACTCCTGAGAATCTTCCCACTGACTGCGCTTATCCCTATCTTCCGCTAAAACATTAGTCAGCAATTGCGGATAAGTAGTAAAGCTTTCATCAACCAATTCCGACAAAGTAGAGCCAGATTCTTGTACCAAAGCAGTAAGTTGTAAAGCACAGAGTAAACCATCCCCACTTAAACCGTGATGATGACAAATAATATGTCCTGACTGTTCTCCTCCTAACTTTGCGCCAGTACGCCACATCTCTGCTTGGACATACTGATCTCCCACATTGGTACGAATTAACTTACCCCCTAGCTTTTCCCAAGCCCTCTCAAAGCCCAGATTAGCCATTACCGTTGCAATAATCAAATTATCTGGTAACTGCTGCCGATCTTTTAGATATTTACCCCAAAGATAGAGGATATAATCTCCATCAATTACCCGTCCCTTAGAATCTACCGCCATAACGCGATCAGCATCCCCATCAAAAGCAAAGCCTAGATCCGCCCCATGCTCGCGAATAGCGGACTGTAAGACATCAAGATGGGTTGAACCACAATTGACATTAATACGACTCCCATCGGGCTTCCCATGTAGAGTAATAACCTCCGCACCCAAAGCCGAAAAAACCTCAGCCCCAATTTCCGCACAAGCACCCCAAGCCAAATCTAAAACGACTCTTTGACCCTCGAAACTGAGATCCTTAACTAGACTATCGTGAAGCATCCTGATGTAACTTTGTACCCAAGCAGCCTGACATTTCTCTTGACCGCGAACGATTTGTTCAAGACTTTTCTCACCGTGACCGCGAATACCAGCTTCAATTTGCTGTTGTAAATGCTTCGATAACTTTAGTCCATCTGCGCCAAAGAATTTAATGCCATTATCTTCAGGAGGGTTGTGACTTGCAGAAATCATAATTCCGCCAATCGCGTCAGTTTTGGCACTAAAATGAGCCACACAGGGAGTTGGACATAAACCTAAATTCCAGACCTCTAAGCCAGCAGCAGTCAAGCCTTCTGTTAAAGCTTTCGCAAGCATATCACTAGAAGTGCGCGAATCTTGTCCTAAAACTACTGCTGTTCCTTGCTCACCAAGGCTTTTTAAGACTTGACCTGCCCAAAATCCAGTCTGTCTTGCTAAAGAAGCAGTCAATAATTCCCCAACTTTACCCCGAATACCATCAGTTCCAAATAAAGGCATTGTTGGTAAATCAGGCAAAATCTCTAAATGTAGGGGCGTAGCTTCTTGAGATGACGGGTTTTTATACACGAAGCTTTTGCTCCGAGAAGGAGATGTAACCATATTAAATTTATCCTCACACCAAAAAATATTTACTATATACTCAGGAGAATAGCATTTTCTACAATAGTTGTTTTTCTAGATCAGCAAAATTATTGCTATTAAACTATTAATGTTTCCATTTCTTCCCAAGTTATACCTTGTTGAATATAGCGCGGATCTTCAGGATTATAAGGGCTTTTGAGGCGATCAATGGAGATAATCTTCGCTGAGTCTGGTAAAACTGGTATATCGGGATCAAAAGCAGTCGCACGCATTAATGAACTTGAAAACCCTTTATAAATAACTATTTGGTCAGATTCTCCTTCAATTTCAGCATGAATCATTAATACTTCTTGAGGACATCTGAGTGTATATTTCTCTAAACGGCTAACTAAACTACTGGTCATAAGTTATCGTGTAAGAAAATCGTCATAGGCTCAAGTAAGCTGTTATTCATTTAGTTTTTTGTTCCAATCTCTATGTATCAAAGGGGCTAGGCAACAAAAATATCAATTTAAATGATTGTCAGCTTATTTATCGCTAGAACCTAGAGTTCTTTATCCTAGCAGTATCTAAGGTCGGCTATTGTCAACTTCTACTACTATTACTTCATTACCAATGGTTTCTACATAAGCAGGTATGAGCTTTGGAAACAGTGCTTTCATAGCTATCACTAATTCTGAAAATGCCTCGCAGGTCATCCAGCGTTTAGAATGAAGATGAATAATCCAAAATAAAAAGTCTTTTTCGCAATTAACGTATTCTAAATCTACCTCATTATCGCCAAATTCCTTGTAATATTTCAATATCTTAAGATTTTTATGGTATTTCTGGTATTTTAGATTTTTTAGTTGCTTTTTTCGCTCGGCTTCTTTGTATTGTTCGTACTCTTCTAAGGACATTATTGGTGTTGGTTCACCAGGAGTTTGATCCCAAATAAATGTTTCAGACATTTGTGATCTACTGTATTGGGTTAGAACATTAATATATAACGCGAGAACAACTAAAGATGAAAAAACAAGACACTGTACAAAATATACATATAGGCTCTGCTTTTGAGGATTTTTTGGAAGAAGAAGGAATAAAAGAGGAGGTAACAGTTATTGCCCAAAAGCGGTTAATTGCTTGGCGACTACGGCAAGCTATGAAAGAAAAGCACCTTAGCCAAGAGGCAATGGCGAAAAAAATGAAGACTTCTCGTCCCAGTGTTCACCGACTTCTAGACCCCGAAAATACCGCAGTAACCTTAAAAACCATGCAAAGGGCTGCGGATGCTTTGAATAAAGAGCTTCGGGTTGAGTTTGTCGATAAGTAAGGTCTAGTTTTTCGCTTGCGGATACTCATGGGTTAGATAAGGGACAGCAACTAATTTCCCCGTTGTCTCACCTACTTTTACTTCTGAACCCTCACCCCCTGCTTTAGTGCGAACATAAGCCAGTCCAAATGCACCTGCTTCGGTTGGGGTACAACTGGTGAGAATACCAACTTTTTTATCTTCAATATAAACAGGAGTTTGAGGTTCGACAGATGTATTTAACTCTACTCCCCATAGCCGTTGCTTCACGCCTTTATAAGTATTTAAACGCGCAATGGTTTCTTGACCAATGTAACAGCCTTTATTGAAGGAAATAGCTTGCCAAAGCCCTGCCTCTAAGGGGTTATAATCTTCGGTAAGTTCTTTGTTGGGGAAAGGTCTTCCTTGTTGAATACGGAGTTTTTCCCAAGGGTTATGTCCTAAAGGAATTGCTCCTGCTGTTGTTAGAATTGACCACACTTGGGCGGATTTGTCAAGGGGAACAAAGAAAGTATATCCAGGTAGGGCTAAACTGTTACCAACTGCGATACGCACTTCTGTTTGTTCTAACTTGAGGAGTTGATGAGAGGCTTCTGGTTGGGCGATGATTGCTTCTAATCCTAACTTTTTAAGGAGGGTATCGCTTTGATTACCCATGAGGCTAAAAATAGCGTACTGACCAGAAATATCTTCTAAGTTGAGGCTGTCCATTGGGAAGATATATCTATCCATCCAATCTAATAACTGCTGACGGCGATTAGGGGAGACTAAAACTAAAATAGCATCTTCTGTGACGTAAGCGGTCACAAGGTCAATGGTGCGTCCTGTGGAGTTGACAAAAACTGTGTGAGATCCCTGTCCAGGTTGGAGAGAGTTAATATTATTGGTGGTTTGATTGTGGAGAAATTTAGCGCGATCGCGATCTGATAATTTCAATAGTCCCCAACCACTATGATCAGATAAAGCCGTTCCTATTTTTGCTGCTGCTATGGCTTCGGAATCATTCCCAAAGCTAAGGGGAATCGTCCCTTCTTCGTTAAATATTGCGGATGATGCTTGTTGTAATTCTTGTAATTCCTGGCTCATATTACTGGTAATTCGGTTTATCGCGTCACATTTTCATTATCTCTCTCTTGTCGAACTAAATTAATTTAAATTCCCCTTAATATTTTCTGAGGTTAAAACTCGATTCAGTTTCCCACTACGATAACCTTCTAAGTCGAGGGTGACAAAGAGGAAACCATAGGATTGGAATACAGCGACAATATCTGCTAAATCAGTATTCGCAACGAAGTCTTTGATTTGTTCAGAGGGTAGTTCAATACGGGCGGTATCTCCTGCGGATCTTACTCGTAGGTTAGGATAACCAAGTTGGCGCAAATATACCTCTGTCCGTCCGACTCGTTGCAATTTTTCAATGGTAATCTCTTCCCCATAGGGAAAGCGGGAACTTAAGCAGGGTTGCGCTGGTTTATCCCACCAGGAGAGTCCTAGCTCTTTTGATAGTTGACGAACTTCTAGTTTTGTAATATCTAATTCTGCTAATGGCGATCGCGCACCCCGTTCTTTTGCTGCTTGTATCCCAGGACGATAATCTTGTAAGTCATCCGCGTTTACCCCATCAACTACATAGGGATAACCCCATTCTTGTGCTAAAGGTTTGAGGGTGTCATGGAGTTCACTTTTGCAAAAATAGCAACGATTAACAGGGTTAGAAGTGTAGTTAGGATTATCCATCTCCTGAGTTTGAATAATTTTATGGGTAATTCCGATAGTTGCTGCTTGTACCCTCGCATCTTCTAGTTCTTCGGGGAGGAGAGAAGGAGATTTTGCAGTTACGGCTAAAGCGCGATCGCGCAACACATCAAAAGCAACTTTCGCCACGAGGGTACTATCAACCCCCCCAGAATAGGCGATCAAAGCCTGATCCATTTCTTGAAACACTGCTGTGAGTTGTGCTAATTTGGAAATATTGTTCATTTTTGACCTTTGCAACTATAGGTTTAGCCTCTAACTTAACAATAAAAAAACACCCCCCCGAAGGAGAGCGTTTATTAATTAAGCTAACTTGAAATCTTAACCGTTGATTACAGGAGCAGTAAGAGCAACAGGAGTTGCTTCACCAGCAGCCAAATCTAAGGGGAAGTTGTGAGCATTACGTTCGTGCATAACTTCAAAACCGAGGTTAGCGCGATTCAAGACATCAGCCCAAGTGTTTACTACACGACCTTGAGAATCAAGGATGGACTGGTTGAAGTTGAAACCGTTGAGGTTGAAAGCCATGGTAGAAATACCAAGAGCAGTGAACCAGATTCCGACGACAGGCCAAGCTGCGAGGAAG
>JBBQDV010000203.1:0-5361 GCA_038320005.1 Cyanophyceae cyanobacterium | reverse complement strand
AGGAGAAGCAGACGAAGCGAAAGCGATTTCTGAGCTTGACGGCGCAGAATGGATGGGTCGCGAACTCAAAGTTAACCCAGCTCGCCCTCGCGAAGATAACGCTAACTCTGGTGGCGGTGGTCGCAGAAACAGCCGTTTCTAGGTGATTATCATCTAGTTTAGCTTAAAAGTGAGAGAGATTACCGAAAAAGTAGTCTCTCTCCTTTTTTGTTCAATCACAACTTCAAAAAGATGTCGTCACTATTGAAACGAAGGAATTGCTCTACCCCTTGAAAAGATCTGTGAGAACAGAAACAGAAAATAAACCTAAAGACAACAGTAAACCCAGATTCCACACCTTAAGATGAAGAATCTGGGTTTAAATAACACTAGTGTAATGACTGAGCTTTCTGATTACTTAGAGAGTCTTAGGCTTTCTGAGAACGCTTTTTGAAGAGCGCACCGAAACCAAGAGCAGCAGCAGAACCAAGAATGGTCATTGGTTCTGGTACAGCTTCAGCGTCAATAGCACCATTAAAAGAAGTCGATTTATTTTTACCTTTACCGCTAGTGGAAGTACCAAAACTACCTTCTCCGAAAACACCACCTGAGGCTGTACGGAAAGTTCCAGTAAAAAGAGCGTCAGTCAATGTGCGAGTTCCGATAGATTCTATCTGTCCTGCATCAAGATCAAAGGCTATTCCATTAGTAAACTTTAAGAAACTCTCGACCGCAGAGTAGTTACCACTAGGTCTTGAAAATGTTAAATTTTTAACAATAACAGAGCTATTGCCCAATCCAGCGAAAATACCAGAAGGAGCTGAAGGAACTGATGTCACCTTAACATCAAAAAATTTAAGTTCGGAGTCAGATACAACTTCTGCACCACCACTAAAAGCAACAGCACCTAAGCTTGCAGCGTTAGCAGAAGTAGCAGTAAGAGTCATGCCGATCGCAGTAGCTGCGATCGCGCTTCCAAAACCGAGTGTTTTTGTGAGAGTTGTCATAAGTTATTTTTACCTAAATGTAAAAAAGTGTAAGTGAATTTGTCATTTTGGCTTCCTAAGCTAATCTGAGTTAAATAATTTAACTATAAATATTTAGACAGCGTCAAATTATTTAGCTATAAATACTTAGAAAGTCACAACGACAGTATAAGATATTTGTTCTAAATTTTGCAAGGGTCAGCAAGAAATAAACCTGAACACACGAATTAACCCAGACTACACACCTTAAGATGAAGAATCTGGGTTTAAATAATACTAGTGTAATTACTTAGTTTTCTGATTACTTAGAGAGTCTTAGGCTTTCTGAGAACGCTTTTTGAAGAGCGCACCGAAACCAAGAGCAGCAGCAGAACCAAGGATGGTCATTGGTTCTGGTACAGCTTCAGCGGAACCAGCAAAACTAGTCGAGCTACCAGCAGTGGAAGTACCAAAACTACCTGTTCCGAAAAAATCACCTGAGGCTGTACGGAAAGTTCCAGTCAAAGGATCGTCAGTCAATGTGCGAGTTCCGAAAAAGTCTATCTTTCCTGCATCAAGATCAAAGGCTACGCCATTAGTAAAAGTTAAGAAACTCTCGACCGCAGAGTAGTTACCACTAGGTCTTGAAAATGTTAAATTTTTAACAATAACAGAGCTATCTGCCAATCCCTCGAAAATACCAGAAGGAGCTGAAGGAACTGATGTCACCTTAACATCAAAAAAATTAAGTTCGGAGTCAGATACAAATTTTGCACCACCACTAAAAGCAACATCGCCTAAGCTTGCAGCGTTAGCAGAAGTAGCAGTGAGCGTCATGCCGATCGCGGTAGCTGCGATCGCGCTGCCAAAACCGAGTGTTTTTGTGAGAGTTGTCATAATTTATTTTTACCTAAATGTGAAATAGTGTACGTAAATTCGTTTTTGTGGCTTCCTAAGCTAATCTGAGTTAAATTATTTAACTATAAATATTTAGACAGCGTTAAATTGTTTAACTATAAATACTTAGATAGGCACAATGACAGTATAAGATATTCATTCTAAATTTGGCAAGGGTAAGCAAGAAATAAACCTAAATACAAGACTGAACCCAGACTCCACAGGTTAAATATAACGAAACGAGAATGGTCATTTTTAATCAATTTAAAAGCCTAACCATCACTGGTTAGAATCCGCTTCCTTCAGGTGGCGGAGAACGTCAATTAACGATGCCTGCTTCTACGCTTAAAATCTGAGAATTTTGAATCCAATGAGCATCAAAAGAACCTAAGTGAGTGGTGGTGATTAGGGTTTGAAAGCGGTCAGCGACGGCTTCGAGAAGTTGGTTTTGGCGATTGGGGTCAAGTTCGGCTAAAACGTCATCTAAGAGGAGGAGAGGCGGTTCTCCGATTACTTCTTCAATTAGTTCGAGTTCCGCTAATTTGAGGGCGAGGACAAGGGTGCGTTGCTGTCCTTGCGAACCGTAGGAACGGGCTGGGGTATCGTTAATATTAAATTCTACTTCGTCCCGATGGGGTCCGACTACGGTTACTCCTAGTTGGCGTTCCGCGATCGCGCGTTGTTTAATTTTCTCCAAAAAGGCTTGTTGTACCTGTTCTGGGTTATCTTCTGACCAATCAATATTAGGGAGATAATGGAGAGTTAATGTTTCTGTTTTCCCACTGATACGATTATGCCAATTTTGTGCAAGGGGAGAAATGCGCTTAATGACGCGAGAACGACGACGGGTGATCCTTGAGCCATGAGCAGCTAGTTGGGCATCCCAGAGGGCAAGCTGAGACTGATAGGGAGTTAAATCTATGGGGGTTTCTGTGGAAGCTAATTTGCGAATTTTCTTGAGGAGGGCATTACGCTGACGCAGGACTTTATTATATTGCTGTAAGATATGAGCATAAATGGGTTCGAGTTGAATTAGCAGGGAATCGAGCCAGTTACGGCGGTTTTCTGGTGAACCTCTGACTAAATCTAGATCTAAGCTAGAAAATTGCACCGCGTTGAGATTTCCGAGAAAGTCGAGTTGACGGCGTAGATTTTCTTGATTGACCTTAATTGTGCGCCTTCCTTGCTGACGCAGGATGATCGCGAGGTCAACTTCCCCAAAACCGCGACTAGCTTTAGCTTGAATTTGTCCAGCACTTTTCCCTTCTAAAATGAGATCGCGATCGCGATTTGCTCGATGGCTTTTTAGGGTGGCGAGTAACTCTACTGCTTCGAGGAGATTAGACTTTCCTTGCGCATTATTCCCCACAAGAATCGTTTTCTGTGCCTTAAATTCAACCTTTTGTTCGAGGTAATTGCGAAATAAGCGCAGTTGTAAAGAGTGAAGATACATTATGGCTTAATAATCAACACCACGTTTGAGATCAACACCATTATCTGCGTAATGCTTATGACAAATCATTTCAGAATGGACACTAGCGAGTTCAAAATAGGGAGGAATATTTACACAACGTCCAGTAATAATCACTTCCGTATCTTGAGGTTTGCGAAGTAGGGTTTGGACAATTTCCCCAACCTGTTCAGGGGTAAACAATTCTAAATCTACAGCGGGATTGAGTTCATCAAGAATAATTGTCTTATACATTCCTGACGCGATCGCGACTTTGGCAATTTCCCAACCTCTTAGAGCTTCAACTTGATCAATTTCTTGTTGCTGTCCACGCCAAACAATCGCATCCTGTCCATTGCGCTGATGATCCACTAAATCAGGATAAGTTTGCTTCAAGGCAGCAATAGCAGCATCTTCAGTATAACCTGTTCCACCCTTCAACCATTGCATAATTAGGACACGGTGTGACTTATCCGTGGTAATTCCACGCCCGATCGCTTGTAAGGCTTTCCCTAGCGCACTAGTTGACTTTCCTTTCCCTGCGCCAGTATAGATTTCTACCCCTGTAACCGCCGACTCAGGAGTGGGATGGGGTCTCATTTCCGAATGAAGATCAGCAATTTCGAGTAAACTCGTGGGCGCACCTCTCCCCGTCACAATTATCTCTAGTTCGTCTGGTTTATGTTTAAGAGTTTTGATAACTTCTGCGCTAGGAAGTAAGCCTAAATCGAGGACAGGGTTCAACTCATCAAGGACAACTACGGAATATAATCCTGACGCGATCGCGCCCTTCGCAATATCCCAACCCCGTTGTGCTTCTTGTTTATCAAAACGAGTAATCTCTTCCTTGCTGAAATACGATCCCCGTCCAGTGCGAACTTGATCAATTAAATGGGGAAACCCTTGTTGAAGTGCTGCGATCGCGCCATCCTCATCATAAGCTCGTTCAGGTCCTTTGAGAAACCGCAATAATAATACCCTTGTTGTCGCAGCAGCATGGATTCCCAAGCCAATCGAGCGCAAGACAACCCCTAAAGCAGCTTGGGACTTCCCCTTTCCTGCGCCATCGTAAACATGAATTTGTCCAGCAATACGTTCAGAGCGTATTTGAGCAGTACGAATACCAATTCCAGTTCTAACCATTTCCCCAGTCCACCCTCTTTATTTCATCTCCATCAAGCAGTTTAGCGGTTTCTTGTCTTGCTTGGAAACCATCACCATATTACCAGTGATCCAAACCTCTCATTTTTATCGTCAAGTCAAATGTCCATCAACCTTATGGTATAAAATCTGATTACTGTTAGTGATGGTTGACTGAAATGATTCTTCCTTTACAAGCAATCCTCCTACAATTTTTGCTCTTATTGGTCAGTATTGCAATTGAAGCAGTTGTTCTTCATCGTAAGCTTCACTTAGCTCACGCAGACAGCGTTAAATATTCCACCTCAATTAACCTTCTCTCCATTGTCAGCGGTTGGTTACTCTTTTTTGTCTTTCAAAGCCAACTCTCTGAAACTGTTCGCTTACAACTGATTAGTTACATTTTTTTTAATAGTGTTTACCTAACCTTTGAATCCCTCCCCGCAGTAATTTCTGTATTATTCACCGCTTCTTTTTTTCTCATTTGCTTAATCGAATACAAAGGTTTAAATTTACTACAAGCCCTCCTATCTACCTCGAAAAAATCAGCAGAGGAACAGGATTCTCAAAGATCTTCTTCTGTCTTCAAGAACCTTTTTCGCAAAGCCTTAAGAAGCACTAATACCAGTAACGCTCTAGTTATTCTTGTCGCTAATGCTTGGAGTCATAGCGCAATCTTGGTAATCTTATTCTTGCGCTCTGCTTGTTGACAACTCCCCGCCCCATAGGAGACAGGGATTCTCACTTCATGGGGAGAGTCTAGCGGGAGTATAGACTCCAGCCCCGATTTCTTTACCCTCAGTGAGCATTGTTCGCGTATGCCCTACGCTACTTAATCCTCTTTCTTTTACCACTTGAGCAGCAGCAACATCTCTATCTACCGTATAACCACAACTATCGCAATGGTGGATTCTTTGGGACAAATCTTTC
>JBBQDV010000202.1:0-5398 GCA_038320005.1 Cyanophyceae cyanobacterium | reverse complement strand
GGTTCTACTAGCACAATTTTAATTTGCTTTAACTTTTCTGAGTTCATACGGAATGGGAAGATACACCAATCTGAGCTAAATTCCAGTCAGGACGGAGATTACGGGCATTGCGAAGATAGGGATGATTAATTTCATTACTTGGTTTCGGGGTATTAACATGGATCAGAAAGCGAATACACATATCAAGGCTACCTTCAACGTGCATTTGTTGTACATCCAAAAGAGGAACGTCCTCCCAGCCATTACGTTCTCTAGCGATTGCTGCGGGAAAGGTGGCATCTAAGTCACGGGTTGTTGTAAAGATAGCACTAATTATATCTTCGGGATCGAGATCATTACTGCTTTCGAGTTCATCTAGCAATTCGATAATTACTTCACGCATTGCAGAAACTGTATTACTAGAAGCTGTTGTCGCCCCCCGAATTGCCCGTACCTTTGATTCGACCACACTTAACCCTCCATTCCTTCAGTTATCAATAATCACGAAACTCTTAGCAATATTTCTCAAATAAAAGATAAAATCTCTCAGTTTCCTGTAACCATCTTAAACTAAGGACGATACAACCATAAGGGTTGACCACTGGTTGACAGTTCAAATTGTAGCCAATCTTTCGCAAGTTCTAAAGTTGCGTTTTGTTGTACACGCCCAGGAACTAAACGCTCAAAAAAAGATTTTTTCTCTTTAATAGTATCTATTTTTACTTTGTCGGGATCAAGCCCCACAATTTCTGCTGCCCAACAACGGGCATCTTCTTCTGTCCCCAAACGGTCAACCACTCCCAACTCTAAGGCTTGTTCTCCACTAAAGATGCGACCATCTGCAAAGGTTTTGACGGTTTCGACAGGGAGATTACGACCTTCCGCAATAGTATTGACAAATTGTCCATAGGTGCTGTCAATAAGAGATTGCAGAATAGTTTCTTCTTCTGAGGTTAATTGACGATCAAAAGCAAGAATATCTTTGTAAGGACCAGATTTAATGACTTGGAAAGACACCCCGATTTTTTCCAGGAGACGTTCAATGTTATTTCCGCGTAGAATTACGCCGATACTTCCAGTAATTGTACCTGGGTTAGCAACGATATAATTTGCGCCCATACCAATATAAACACCACCAGAAGCGGAGATGTTACCAAAGCTGGCGATAATTTTAGTTTTCTTTTGCAATCTGCGCAGGGCATAATAGATTTCTTGGGAGTCTCCCACTGTACCGCCAGGGGAGTCGATGCGTAGCAGTAAAGCAGGGTATTCTTTTTCTGCGACGATTTGGAGGGCATCTAGGACTTGTCTACGTGTATCTGAGGCGATCGCGCCAGTAATTTCGATTCTAGCAATTTGTTTTCTTTTTCTTGATTTTAAAAGCCACACCATAAAGGTTTAAAGTTTAAATAAGTAATAAATGAACACAGCAAAGCCAGACTACCTCTACTACTATAGTCTGCTCTTAGGGGGAGTGGCAGATGCAACTGCCCAGATAAGGCTTGCATAAAATGGGAAAGCGGACGAAAATCGTAACAAAAATATATAATCTAGAAAAACAATCTTTTAGCCATTAACCCTCTATGTTATCGCAACGTTCCCGATTAGTCCCTGCCTCCATTCTCCTAATTGCACCTTTTTTCCTCTGGGGGACTGCGATGGTGGCGATGAAGGGGATTATCCCTCAGACAACGCCTCTATTTATGGCGGGGGTGCGTATTTTACCCGCAGGGATTTTGTTGTTATTGCTGGGGATGCTACAGCGTCGTTCTCAGCCAAAAACATGGAAGGGTTGGCTATGGATTAGTCTCTTTGCTTTCGTTGATGGGACATTATTTCAGGGTTTTCTCGCGATGGGTTTAGTGAGGACTTCCGCTGGTTTGGGTTCGGTGATGATTGATTCTCAACCCTTAGCGGTGGCTGTACTCTCCCGTTGGCTATTTGGGGAAATTATTGGCTTTTGGGGCTGGTTGGGGCTGTTCGTGGGGATTGGGGGGATCAGTTTAATTGGACTACCAGATGAGTTAGTCTTAGGTTTATTTCAAGGGAAGGGTTGGGAATGGGTTGGTTATGGGGAATGGTGGCAAAATGGAGAAAGCTGGATGTTGCTTGCTGCTTTATCTATGGCGGTGGGTACAATTTTAATTCGCTATGTTTCTGGTCATGCTGATCCGATTATTGCGACAGGATGGCATATGATTATCGGGGGAATTCCTTTATTTGCGCTTTCTGCTTGGGGGGAAACTCAGCAATGGACTAATTTGGGTTTACAAGAATGGTTATCTTTGGGCTATGCGACGATTTTTGGTAGCGCGATCGCGTATGGTATCTTTTTCTATATTGCTGCTACTAGTAACCTCACCAGTTTTAGTTCTCTCACTTTTCTCACCCCCATTTTTGCCCTCCTGTTTGGCAACCTTTTTCTTTCTGAACAGCTAACTCCTTTACAATGGACTGGGGTGACAATTACCCTCGCTAGTATTTACCTCGTCAATCAACGGGAAACTTTATCAAAGCGGTTTCAACCTTCACCAACCGCTGAGACAGAAGAAACTGTCTCCCCTAAACTTAGCCAGTAATATGCTTTTTATTGAACTCGTTCTGCAAAATTTTGGTCCTTATCGTGGTAAACAAATCCTCAACTTTCGCCCAGAAGGACAAGACCAGACTCCCCCGATTGTTCTCTTAGGAGGAATGAATGGCGGAGGAAAAACCACCCTCATGGATGCGATTCGTTTAGCGTTATATGGAAATCGCGCCCAATGTTCGACAAGGGGAAATCTTAGCTATAGCGATTTTTTAGATCAGTGTGTTAATCAACATACTCCACCGATAGAAGATACGAGGGTAGAGTTATTGATTGAACATATTGCGAATGGGGAAAGGATTGAGTTACGGATTATTCGTCAATGGTATAAGAATAATAAAGAAGGGAAAGATAATTTAGGCATTTTAAAAGAGGATTGGTTAGATGAAGGTTTAACTAGTACCTGGGATGAATATATTGAGAAGATGTTACCTTTGGGTATTTCTAATTTATTTTTGTTCGATGGAGAACAGGTTAAGGAATTAGCAGACCAAGAAGAACCCACAGCCCCAGTTATCGAAGCGATTCAGTCTTTGCTAGGATTAGAATTAGCAGAACGCCTTGGCTTAGATTTAGAGGTTTTGCTAAGTCGTAAACGGAAGGAATTAGCAAGTAAAAAAGAGTTAAATGATTTAGAAGTAATTGAAAAAAGGTTAAGTAAACTCAACCAAGATTTAGAGTTACATAAACAAAAGCAAACTGAGTTGCAAAAGAACTTAGAACAGGTTCATCAAAAAAGACAAGAAACCTATGATAAATTTGTCTCAGAAGGAGGTAAGTTTGCTTTAGGACACAACCAATTAAATAAAGAATTACAGAGTTTAAAAGCAGTCAGTGAAGAAAAGAGAAATAGGCTGAGAAACTTAGCAAGTAAAACTCTACCTCTAGCTTTGATTACACCGTTATTAAATCAAGGTCAAATCCAAGGAGAAAAAGAGTTAAAGATTCAAGAGGCAAAAATTACCAGTGATGTTTTGCAAAAAAGGGATAAAAGGTTATTAGCCTATCTTGCAGATTTAGCTTTTGATCATCCTCAGATTGATAAAATTAAAACATTTTTTGCACAAGAGAATCAAGATATTGAAACTCACCTCAAAAATAGTGAGAAGCCTTGGCTAGAAGTTGATCCAGATGTTCTCAATGATCTTAGTAACTTATTGAATTACCATCTCCCGAATCAATATCAAGAAGCCCAAAATAATTGTCATCAATTAGAAGCTTCAGAAGCAGAAATTACGTCCAAAGAAATGCAACTTGCTACCGCAGCATCTCCTGAAGATTTTGAAAAGCTAGAAGATAATCTTAATCACGCTCAAAACTTGGTCACTAAGGCAAAAATTGCTTATGATGCAGGTATCAAAAAACGAGAACAGTTAGAAAACGCGATCGCGCAAACTAAAAAAGAGCTTACCACTTATTCAGAACGAGTAATAGACCGTCATAACAAAGAACATCTAATCACCTCCGCAACTAAAGTTCAAAAAACGATTGAACAATTTAAACAACGTCTAACCATTAAAAAACTCAATAAACTCGAAGTTGAAGTAACAGAATGTTTCCGTTACCTCCTCCACAAGACAGATTTAGTTCACCGTATTAGTATTGATACCTACAAGTTTAGTCTTTCCCTCTACGACACCCAAGGTAAACCTGTCCCGAAACATCGCCTCTCAGCAGGAGAAAAGCAACTCCTCGCTATTTCCTTTCTCTGGGGATTAGCAAGAGTATCAGGGAGACGCTTACCCGTTGCGATAGATACCCCATTAGGAAGGTTAGACTCATCCCATCGTAGTAACTTAGTAGAACGCTATTTTCCTTCCGCATCCCATCAAGTTATCCTATTATCAACAGATACAGAGATTGGAAAAAAGGAAGTAGAACAACTGCGAGAACAAAACGCGATCGCGCAAGAATATCTTCTCCATTATGATCCAGATAAAAGGGAAACTGCGGTCAAACCTGGTTATTTCTGGTAAACTATTCTTCCCGATGCTCCAACTTCCACAACAAACTAGAGACAAGATTAGTAGTAATATGAGCAACAATGGGAATTAATAAATTACCCGTCAGTAAGGCACTCAATCCAAAAGCAAAGCCCACAACCGTCGCCCAGACCACATAAGCCCACTGTTCAGTTCCGCTTAAATGGAGAACCCCAAACAGCAAACTAGAAATAATCACAGCCGTAATATTAAAGCCCAAAGCAGGTAACATTACACCTCGAAACAGTAACTCTTCACTTAATCCAGGTAATAAACCTAACCAAATGATATCCGCCCAAACTAGGGGTTTAATAATTAACTCTAGGTAGAAATCTGCACTTCGGCGATAATCTTCCCAGACACGGTAAAGAAGACCACTTGCGAGGATAATTAAGCCAGCCAAGCCCAATCCGAAGAGAATATCTAAAGGGTTAAACTTAACTGGAACAAGGACAACCGACCCTAATTTTTGCCAAACTTTCGCTGCTATCAGTAGCAATACAGCAGTTACACCAATAGCAATAAGGACTTGAATACGAGAAAGGGGTTCAATATTAGGATTATTGGAATTACTCACTTGATGATAAACATTTTAAAGGGGTAATAGAGGGAGACAAAGCCTGGGGACTAATACCAGCGCGATCAGCTACCAATAGACCTATCGCCTCTAAATATGAGTTTACCTGAATTGCTTTGATTCCTAATTTTTCCGCAGAAACTTGTAACGTAGTTGTATTATTAGCAACAGTAATTATTTTAGTAGCATATTGGCTAAAACTGAGCATAGCACTTCCTCCACAAGCCGTTGCAGGGATTACTAACGCATTTACTTGTTCTGCTTTAATGGTAT
>JBBQDV010000201.1:0-5492 GCA_038320005.1 Cyanophyceae cyanobacterium | reverse complement strand
GTTCGTGCCTATTTTGAAAGGAGGTGGCGAGGAAACAATAGTTAAACAAGCAGTACGAGAACTTCGTGCCAATGAACAACTAAAAGATTTAGAGCCATTACTATCATTTTTTGCATCTTTCGTGTTAGAGCTACCAACTATACAACAAATCATGAGGTGGGATATGACTGTTTTAAGAGAATCGCCTTGGTATCAAGAAATTTTGAAAGAGGGCTTAGCAAAAGGAGAACAACAAGGCTTACAACAAGGCTTACAACAAGGCTTACAACAAGGCTTACAACAGGGTTTGCAACAGGGGGAAGCCTCTTTAGTGCTTCGTCTCTTATCAAAGCGTTTCGGTAAAATTGATAACGCGATCGCGCTCCAAATTCGCCAGCTTGAAGTGCCTCAACTAGAAGCATTAGGAGAAAGTTTACTTGATTTTGCGAGTTTGGCTGATTTGGATAGTTGGTTACAGGAATATAGGTAAACGCGATCGCGTTTCGGCTTAACTTCGTCATTGTGCTTAAATTGGGTAGGCGATAATGAATGATCGCGATCGCGCTTAAATTGGGTAAACTAATCTGGTAATCTTAGCTAGGTAGTAAATTCCAGGGAGGATTATTGGGTATCAGCAAGAGAAAGAATATCCCTATAGGCTGTCATGGAATGTGAAATGAAACGCCAGAAGAGAAAAGGTAATTTGCGCCAAACTATAAAAAATATTTCGCTTCTAAAGTAAACAATCCTGTCTATCGCTTCATTCTGGCAACAATTAATTAGTTAATAATGGACTTAAACTCAAAAGAAACAGTATATATTGTTATTCCAGTCCACAATCGAAGAGAGATCACTCTAAAGTGCCTAGAACACTTAAAATACTATGGTCATTTGCAGCAATATCATACCATTGTTGTCGATGATGGTTCTACTGACGGAACAACAGAAGCAATTAATGCTTTCTATCCTGAAGTAAAAATTCTTTCTGGTAATGGCAACCTCTGGTGGACAGGCGCGATCGCGCTTGGAATGCAGTATGCTTATGAACAAGGAGCAGACTACATCATCTGGCTTAATGATGACTGTAAAGTTTCACCAGGAACTATTACTGACTTAATTCGCTACAGCCAAGAAAATTCCAAAACTATTACTGGCTGTCAATACCTTGAACAAACCAATCCTGAAAAAGTTGGTTTTGGTGGCAAAGTCAAAACCTGGAAAGGATACCGATTTATTAATGCTCCACCGAAGCAGTTAACACCCTGTGATCTCCTCAGTGGAAATTTAGTTTGTTTACCCAGAGATGTTATTAAGGAACTTGGTTATCCTAATCATAAAATAACACCGCATTATGGCGGAGATTCTTTATACTTGCTAAAGGCTAAAAAAGCAGGATTTAATCTAGTTGTTGATTCTAGACATCAAGTTTTTAATCTGTCTAATGATGAGCCTAAATTGTATCCTAATTCCTGGTTATTACACCCAGGAGAACCGCTTCATATCCTTAAACTCGTCTTTATCCCTCAGTCTGGTTTGAGTTGGAAACTTTGGCTTCGGTTTAACTGGGAAGCCTATCATGTCTGGGGTATTGTCATGTTTCTAAAAAAATATATTTACATTTTATTAATAACAATCTTGAGATTCTTCCCATTGAAAGTCAGAAAAATATTACCTATTTGAATCAAAATGTTAGATCCAAAAAGTGATATTAGTGTGGTTATTACTTGCTATTCAGAAGGCAAACTGTTGTTAGATGCAATTAGTAGCCTCGAAAAGCAAACTCTCTCTCCTGCTCAAATCATTGTTGTCAATGATGCTTCACCAGATGCAATCACGAATCAAACTTGTCATACTCTTACAAAAAACTCTGATATTAGTGTAATTTTTTGTGCTGTTAATGGTGGTACATCTATCGCTAGAAATCGAGGATTTGCAGAAGCAAAATATAAAATCATTGTTCCTTTAGATGCTGATGATATCTTACCTAAAAATGCATTGGAAGTCATTCACAAAGCTTTTAGACTAAATCCCGATGCAGGTTTCATCTATGGAAATCATGTCAGACAAGATAAGGCTAATACACTGGGTAAAGTTATTAATCCTGGGGATATTTCTTTAGAATTCATGTTAGGAGCTAAACCCTTTTCTCTAAGCTCTCGATGGTCTTTGGTTGGCACTACGCCATTACGAAAATCTCTTTGGGAATCAGTAGGAGGTTACGATCCTAACTTTGGTGTTGAGGATATCCATGATGTAGAATTTTGGATACGCGTGATCGCATCTGGCTGTAAGTACTATTATATTCCTCAAACAATTTATATTTGGCGAAAATATTTGGGAAGTAATACTCGTCGTGTTAATCCCCTTGCTTGGTATCGTATTTCTCAACAACATATAGATATTTACCGTCAAATTGGATTAGAGTATAGAGCTTACGAATTACTATTGTTAGGCAGTAAATGGCTAAATCATAGAAAAAAAATAAACCAATACTCTCAAAAGCTAATTAGCTGTATTAAACGAAGTCAATTTCAATTTTCGACCCTAATTGCTCTAGGGATTCCTACTCCATTATTTCAAGTTCTAGCACGATATGCTCAGAAAAGTAGATAATATAGAAAGTTGCATAATGGTTTCTTGAACAATTTTATGCCCAAACTTTTTTTCAAAAAAATCATTCATAGTCGCATAGATGTAACCAGTTACGAAGATAGTTGTAACCGCATTCAAAACTGGACGACCCAAAATACCTCTTGCTACATCATCGCAGCCAATGTCCATGTAATAATGACAGGCTACTGGCAACCAGAATATCAGCAAATTATCAACAATGCAGCCCTAGTTACCCCTGATGGAATGCCTCTCGTTTGGGCAATGCGCTTATTAGGAATTAAAGAACAATCGCGAGTATATGGACCTGACCTTATGTTAGCTTGGTGCGATCGCGCTTCCCAAAACCAAATTCCCCTTTACCTCTACGGTGGTACAGAATCCACCCTCAATAAGCTCCAGCATAGCCTCAAAGAGTCCTTCCCCAACCTAATTATATCTGGAAGCCATTCCCCTCCCTTCCGCCCTCTAACCTCCACAGAAGAAGCAGCAGATATTGAACGTATCCATACCTCTGGTGCAAAAGTAGTCTTTGTCGGCTTAGGCTGTCCGAAACAAGAAGAATGGATGAACAGACAACAGGGAAAATTGCAAGCTGTCATGATTGGTGTGGGTGCAGCCTTCCGTTTTCACAGTGGCGAAGTATCCCAAGCCCCAAGATGGGTAATGAGGTTAGGCTTAGAATGGCTATATCGTTTTGCCAAAGAACCCCGTCGCTTATGGAAGCGGTATTTAATTAACAATCCTGCTTTCTTAATTCTATTTGCAATACAGTTATTACTCGAAGAGAAGCTGATGATGAAAAACTATGGAAAGAAACGATAAATTTCCTTTCTGTGTAGCAACCTGGTAAAGATTAATTCATCTTCAACTAGTTCCAGTCCAAGCCGATAATTTCCGATTCTGAGGCGATAGAATGTCTTGTAACCCCTTATCTTTTTAATATTTCTGATTTCGATTAGAGAGTTAGCCGTTTTACATTCAATGATGACTTCTCTCAGTTTAGATAGAACTTGTTTGACCTTAATATTACGCAAATCCTTCTCAAAGGAAGATTTAAACTTGACTTTCATGCCTCTGCGTCATCGAGAATTGAGAAAATCACTTCTTCCGAAACAAAATCACTCTTTCTCCCTTCACTAATAGCGTTGGCTAAACCTACTTCCTCTAATGCTTCTAAAACAATTTCATAGAAAATTTCTCGCTCAGAATACATTAGTTCTACCACAATTTCTTTCAATAGCTCTTTAGCTTTTTTATCATCGATTGTTAAAGTCATAGTTTTCTTCTCCTGAAGCCTCTGATCAAATTATATCTTTTGGCAAGGTTCGGCGACAGTGATGCTACTCTAGCTAATGTGATTTCCTAATTTACCATGAATAAAATAACCGATAGAAGGAATAAAGCTAAATCAGATATCCGCGCCCCACACAGATTTAGCTTGTTTTCCCTCTCAGATTGGCAATGGTATCGGATTATTACCCTTTTAGTTAGTGATATTACCGCGATCGCGATCGCGTGGCAATTTGCCCGTTATCTGAATCAATTCTACTCTCCCATTCCTCCTCAACTGGTCTGGTGGGTTTGGTTTGGCATACCTAGTCTCTTTTGGATATTTGCTGCTGTTACTATTTTGTTCTTTACCCAAGCAGGGTTATATAGTTCTTCTCGCCAGTGGAAAAACTATCTCCAAGTTGGACAACTTACTAGCCTTGTCTATTTAGGATCATTACTCTTTAGTTATTTCTATGACCCAACTCTTGACCTACCGCGATCGCTCTTTTTCACCGCTTGGTTTAGTAGTGTTTTTCTCCTCATCGGTTTTCGGCTCATAACATCCTTAATTTTAGGACAGTTCAGCCAAAGCCAATCCCAAGTTCCCGTTTTTATTATCGCCCCTGCGGAACGAGTTCAGAAATTATCAAATATTCTCGAAACGCGATCGCGCTATCAAGTAGTTGGGGCTGCTTTAGCATCAATGGCAAATAGTCCAGCTATTTTACAAATTATTATTAACTCAAAGGCACAAGAAGTCCTTGCTACCAATCTACCCCATAGTGAATTAGCTTCTACCCTATATTGGCAATTGCGAAGGGTTGGTATTCCTTTACGTCTTATTCCTTCTAGCCAAGAGTTCCTTTACCGTCGGGGTATCCCAGAAATATTTGCCGGACTTCCCACGATTCGCGTTGAACCCCCTACTCTGGGAGGCTGGGAATATCGAGTTAAACGTTGGCTAGATGTAATTGGTGCATTATTGGGAGTTATTTTTCTATCACCCTTGTTGATCGCGATCGCGATCGCGATTTATCTCTCCTCCCCAGGAAACCCCTTTTTTCGCCAAGAGAGAGTTGGTTTACATGGCAAAATCTTTCAAATGTGGAAATTCCGCACCATGATCATCAACGCAGATGCCTTACAAGCCACCCTAGAAAGCAAGAACCAAACCGATGGAGTTCTATTTAAAATCCATAACGACCCTCGTATTATTCCTATTGGGCGTTTCCTCCGTCGTACCAGCCTAGATGAACTTCCCCAACTATTCAATATTCTTTCTGGTCAAATGAGTTTAGTCGGTCCTCGTCCCTTCCCCTTAAGGGATGTAGAACACTTTCTACCCTGGCATCATACCCGTCATAATGTACTACCAGGCATTACTGGATTATGGCAAATTTCTGGACGTTCAGACCTCGAAGATTTTAACGATGCAGCCCGTCTTGATCTCTACTATATTGATAGCTGGTCACTTAACTTAGACTTAGATATTTTAGTCGAAACCTTTAGAATAGTTTTGTTTGGTAACGGGGCATATTAAAATTAGCTATCATTTGAGTTACAAGTTTGTACTACCCAAGCTAAACGCGACAAAGACCTTCTCTTGAAAACTGATAGCCTTTTTTACC
>JBBQDV010000200.1:0-5512 GCA_038320005.1 Cyanophyceae cyanobacterium | reverse complement strand
GATACTGTCGTAGTTGATGATAGAGACGTGGATGATGAGTCATGAGATTTTACTGGTTTTGTTCAATTTCAGTGTCTCATGCTTGCTGTCCACTTGCTATGTTATCTCTGCTTTTCAACCACTTGTGTCCGTCAGTCAGGAAGAACACTTGAACCTTAACAACCTTCTCTCAAGAGCAGACGATGAAACACTACAGACCTTACTCGGTAGTGCAGCCATCCGCTTGATTAAACTTCTTGACCCTAGCTTAGTCACTCCAAACAAGCTGCGAGAAATTCTGCTGCATCTGCACACTCCTGAAAGCCTCATTTTGGCAAAAGCAAGCCGTGATGTTCTCATTAACTTACTACGCCCAAAAGAGGCAGAAAGACTCGCCACAGTTCTAGACTCCCCATACAAACCCGATGACTACCAAGCCCTAAAAGCAACTAAGATTAGGCGTAACTCCAAAAAAGAAGGTACCCTCTTTGATTTCTTTGAACTCTATGTTCCCCAACCCGAAATTAAAGCAGAAGTCCCCTCATCTGAATTAACTACCCCAAAATACCCCCTCTTCCCCCACCAACGTCGCGCAGCCAAGCAGGTCAAACAGCACTTAGCCCAAGACCCTCGACGGGTACTTTTGCATATGCCTACAGGGTCAGGCAAGACCCGTACTGCCATGAATGTTATTGCGGATCATCTAAGATTTCGTGAACCCACCCTCGTCATTTGGCTGGCATATAGTGAAGAACTATGCGAACAAGCGGTTAAAGAATTTCAACGCGCCTGGGACTATTTAGGAAACCGCCCCCTTCCGGTTTATCGCTTCTGGGGAGGACATGACCTCGATATTGAGAACATCCGAGATGGCATGGTGATTGCTGGATTATCCAAGGTTTATAACGCAGCCAAAGGTAGTATTCGTTTTATTAATCAACTCGGAAGCCGTGCCTCTCTCGTTATTATCGACGAAGCCCATCAAGCCATAGCCGAGACTTATCGACTTGTCCTTGATGCCTTAGTTATTCCTTATTCCAAAACAGGGCTACTAGGTCTAACCGCTACCCCTGGTCGTACCTGGGATGATATCAGTGCCGATGCAAAACTCGCAGACTTCTTTGCACAGTGCAAAGTGATGTTAGAGATTCCAGGCTATGATAACCCCATAGATTACCTAGTCTCAGAACAATATTTAGCACAAGCCGATTATCAACCTCTGCTTTATGAGAGTGGCTTAGAGCTATCAGGGCGAGACTTCGCTCGTATTCAAGAAAGCCTAGACATACCTGCCTATATCCTCAATCGTTTAGCTGAGGACGAACAACGTAACCTTGCTATTATTGTCAAAATTGAAGACCTCGCCAAACGGCATCAGCGAATTATCGTCTTTGCTGTCTCCGTTGAACACGCAGAACTGCTGACCTCAGTATTGCAAGTTATGGGGTTACAGGCTTATTCCATTACCTCTAATACGCCTTCAGGAGAGAGAGAACGTCTCATCGCCAGCTTTAAAGACAATGAACCTCAAACAAAAATTTTGTGTAACTACGGAGTCCTAACAACAGGCTTTGATGCTCCTCGCACCAGTGCTGCGGTCATTGCCCGTCCCACTAAGTCCCTTGTCCTTTACAGCCAGATGGTCGGGCGTGCGATTCGAGGGGTTAAGGCAGGGGGAAATGAAACTGCTGAAATCATCACTGTCATTGATAGTAATTTGCCTGGATTTGGATCTGTTGCTGAAGCCTTTACTAATTGGGAAGATGTTTGGATCTGAAATAAAAGACCATTAATATTTTCAAAAGTAACTTAATTTGATGTTGGGGACATAAACTATATAGTTTAAAATCATTTTTTGGGAACTTTATAAATGTATCCTCGTAGCACACCTTTTGCTTAACCTAAGAAAAATTAACAACTATGCCAACCCAACCCCATGATATCGTCCCTGCCCATCTTGCTGTCCAAGCTATGCGCGATAATGGCTACAAAAATGCAGCTTACGCACTGGCGGAACTCATGGACAATGCCATCCAAGCCGACGCTACCCAAGTCGAACTCCTTTGTGGTCAAAGGAAACAAAAAGCTACAGTGAGAACGCGATCGCGCATTGAGGAAATCGCTGTTCTTGATAATGGGAAAGGGATGGATGCCGATACTCTCCGTCTAGCACTTCAGTTTGGTAACGGAACGTACTTAGATGAAGACAATCATACAGGCATCGGACGCTTTGGGATGGGTTTGCCTTCTTCTTCTGTTTCTCAGTGTCAAAGAGTTGATGTTTGGAGTTGGCAAAATGGTGCAGAAAATGCCTTATATACTTATCTCGATCTCAATGAAATTAAACAAAAACATTTAACGGAAGTACCAGAACCACAATCTAGACCAATACCTAATAGCTGGGAAAGAGTTGGTCAAAGTTGGAGAGAAAGTGGCACTTTAGTTGTCTGGTCTCAGATTGACCGTTGCATTTGGAGAACCGGAAGTGCAATTATTGATAACTCCGAATTTTTAATCGGTAGGATGTATCGAAAGTTCCTCGATCAAGGCGAAGTTTCGATTCGGATGTTGGCATTTGACTTAGATGACCTCTCCAACAAAATCACTGAAAAATATGCACTTCCAAATGACCCGTTGTATTTGATGAAAAAAACCTCTTGCCCTGAACCTTTTAATGATGAACCGATGTTCCAACCTTGGGCAGGTGAAGAACAATATGAAGCCACATTTCCAATTAACTTTCGTGAACAGCAACACAAAGTTAAAGTTCGCTTTTCCTATGCTCAAGAATCAGCCCGTATAGGACAAGCCCCAGGGAGTTTACCTCACGGACAACACGCTAAGAAGAATGTGGGAATTTCTATAGTGAGAGCAGATCGCGAACTAGAACTAGATACAACTTTAGTTAATACTTATAACCCGACAGAACGCTGGTGGGGCATAGAGGTGGATTTCCCCCCAGCTCTTGATGACCTTTTTGGTGTTACCAATAACAAGCAATCAGCTCGTAACTTCACTGAACTTCTTCAAATAGAAATTGAATCTTTACTCAAAGATGGAAAAACAATTGTTCAACTCAAAGAAGAATTAAGAGAAGACGGTGATCCTAGAGGTCCGCTATTAGATATCGCCAAAAAAATCAAATCTCAACTCCGTATTATTCGTGATTTACTTGACGCTCAAACCAAAGGAAGTCGTAGTAGTTCAAAGCGTCATCAAGAACACGAAGCAGAAAAAGTAGCAACAGCAAGTACAAAAAAGCGTCAAGAAGAAGGCATCATAGGAACAAGTGATAAAGAAGAGCAATCTCTAACAGAAGAAGAACAACAAACAGCAATAGAACAATTTTGGATCGAGGAAGGTGTCACTGAAAATATAGCAAGGGAGCTTGCTGCTTCTATAGTCAACGACAAATTGAAATATACCTGTAAAGGATCTCCTCTCTCAACGGCAGCATTCTTTGAGGTCAAAGAGCGTGGTGGCGCAATTAACGTCATCTTAAATATGAAGCATCCAGCTTACAAGAATTTAGTTGAGATTATAGAAGAAGACATAGATGAAGCAGACCTAGAAACCTTACGTTCTCGCTTAGGGAAAGCGCGTCGCGGTTTAGAACTCTTACTCATGGCATGGGCGCGATACGAAGACGAACAACCAGAAGGCAAACTCAAGCAAGCAGCTCAGGATGCTCGTTATGACTGGGGACGCATTGCCCGACAATTTCTAGAAGATAAGGAAGAATATACTTGATGCAACTCGGAACTCATCTAGAAAAACTCTGTACCCACGCTCAAGAGGAGGTTTTACTAGCTGCTCCTTATGTGAAAGCAAAAACTCTAAAAGTCCTGCTAGGGGCAATACCCACTCATGTTCCCTTACGGTGTATTACCCGATGGAAACCTGAAGAAATTATGGCAGGGGTGAGTGATCTTGAGATTTGGACGTTAATCAAAGAACGTCCTCACTCCTCCCTGTGGCTAAGACCAGACTTACACGCCAAATATTACCGTGCCGACGAACAGTGCCTTGTGGGTTCAGCTAACTTAACAGCAAAAGCATTAGGGTGGTCATCTTCACCTAATCTAGAACTCCTCGTCCCCCTCCCTGCCCGTGAACCTCATCTTGAAGTATTTGAAGCCGAGTTGTTAAGAGGTTGTATTCAGGTTAATGAAGGCTTGTATCAGCAAATTCTGAAAACAGTTCAACTGCTCGAAAAAGAGTCATTCCAAGGCAATATCCTGGCTGTGGACTACCTTGGTGAAGTATCCGACCTATTAACGGAAGAACCTTCTCTCGAATCCATTTCTCCAGAATCTTGGTTGCCGACCCTACGGAATCCAGAAGAGTTATATTTAGCTTATTCAGGACAATGGGATAGATTAACTACTGTCGCCAGGGAAACGGCTACCGAAGACCTCAGATACCTTTCTATCGTCCCTAACCTGCCTCAGAAAGCCTTCAAAGCCTATATTGGTACAATCCTTCTTCAACAACCCCTGATTCGCAAAGTCGATACCTTTGTGGAAACCTCTCAACGCTTTGGGGCAGTTCGAGACTTTCTTGCTGCTTTACCTTGTGCGACTCATCCTGATTTTCATGCCAGTCGAGCCTGGCAAACCCTAATGCGTTGGTTACTCTATTTTCTACCAGACCGATATGGTCTATCAGTTCCCAACCACTCGGAAATCTTCTATCGCATTCCAACTGCGAGATGATAAAAAAAGAGCAGAGACATCAAGTATGAATTCTGAAGCCAATACAAATAAGCCCATTTACCTCGATTACCACTCAACAACTCCTGTGGATTCAAGAGTTGCGGAGAAAGTATTGCAGACGATGACAACTACTATCGGAAATGCTAGTAGTACAGACCACTGTTTCGGTGACAAAGCAGCCCAAGCTGTCTCTGAGGCAAGTCAACGTCTTGCTCAATTGGTGGGGTCATCCCCGAAAGAAGTTATTTTCACCTCTGGGGCGACGGAAAGCATTAACATCGTCATTCAAGGTAGTATTGGCAAAAAAGGAGACTCCTTACCCCGTATTGCCATCTCGACCGTTGAACATAAAGCTGTTTTAGATACTTGCGAAGCCTTAAAGAAAAAGGGACTGGCTGAGGTGATTTACCTCCCCGTTGATTCTCAAGGCAGGTTAGATTTAAACCAAATCGGACAGGTCTGCCAAGATGGGATTGACTTACTATGTGTAATGGCTGCCAATAATGAGATCGGGAATATCTACCCCATCGAAAAAATTGGTCATATCGCCCAATCCTACGACATTCCTTTCCTCTGTGATGGCTCTCAAGCTGTCGGTAAGATTCCCATTAATTTCGCAGATTGGGGCATTACTTATTTAGCGGTATCAGGACACAAATTTTATGCTCCCCAAGGAGTTGGGGCGTTGGTGGTCAAACGAGGTTCTCAGTTAGAGCCAATCATCTTTGGTGGAGGACAGCAACAGGGCTTGAGACCAGGGACGTTTAATCTGCCTGGAATTGTGGGATTAGGAGAAGCCTGTCGGTTGAGACAATTGG
>JBBQDV010000199.1:0-5524 GCA_038320005.1 Cyanophyceae cyanobacterium | reverse complement strand
GTGAAACCCCAGAAACGAATGCCGAGATTAAAACTGAGAAGGAATTAACTCCTGTTCAGTAGTATGTATGAGGTGGGCAAGCTCACCTCTATTATTTTAAATTGATAAGCAATAATATGTCCAAAACTTCCTCAACTAATTCAACCCTTGCTGAAGCGAGAAAAATCTTAGAAGAATATAGCTGTATAGAAATTAAAACCGCAGACTCTCCAGAGGAGAAAGCAAGATTGCGGTCAGCATTATTACAAATTACTGCTGAAGCGGACTGGGAAAACCTGGGAGTTTGTGCAAAAAATACTGAAGAAGGGTTTACAGTTCTCGCAAGTTATGTTAAGGGTTTGGGTTATATTCCCAACTTTGATCCAAAGGAAATTCCTGAAGGAAATGAACCTGTTTATATTAAGTTTAATACTCAAAAGTTATCTTATTTCCAAGATTCCTATACGGGGGATTATCGGGGGGTGTTAGTTTCCTGTCAATCTGAGGAAGATTCTATTGCAGGGACTTATGGACATTTACCTTTAGATTTATTCTCGTAAACTTGTTTGCAAATAAATTGAATTATTTTTAATCGAACCACTTAACATATTTCCTAAAGCCAAGGTCAAAGGAGTAACATATAAGAAAGAACTAACTCTTTATCAAAAATTGTGGCAGAAATTGCAATTATTCGCGCTGCCTTTCGAGAGATTCAAAGGCTGACAGCACCTGATTTGAAAAGGGTGTATGAGATTTTGTTGAGCCTAAGTCGAGGAGAAGACAGCGATACTAAAGCGCTACAGGGCTATAATAGCCTACGCCGTACTCGCTCTGGTGACTGGCGTGTGATTTGGAAACGACAAGCTCAAGACGTAATTCTTGTTATTAAGGCGGGAAGACGGGGGGATGTTTATGATAATTTATTTGATGAGCGCAATTACGATAATAGCCTGCTATTATCTGAACTCCGCAAACCTTACGGTGTAGAAGCTGAGGAACATCCAACTTATCAATGGGATCAGCCAGAGGAGAAGAACTGGTATCAATACGTCTATGGTGGCTATCGTTATACTCCTATTCTCACACCAGAGCAAAGAGTAATATTTGGTAAGCCTCTAGAATCTCTTTCTAATCCTTATATTCAGTCAAAATGGCTTGTTCAGAGTTCACCTGGAACTGGAAAAACCGTTTGTGCAACTCTGCTTGCTTGTGAACTATCTCAAAGTGATTATACTAATGTCACCTTAATTATTCCAGATGCTTTAAAAGCAGAACTTTCGGAATATTCAGAAGTCAAAAAAGCAAAAACGCGAGCTAACTTTTACATCGGGACACTTCGAGACTGGTTAGCAAAAATTGATCCCACTATATTTAATAATCTAGCAACTCCTGAAGAAGAATTTCTAGCTTTGCAAGAAGCAACTCGTAAAAATCGCCACAAATCTAGCCTTCAACCTGAAGAAATACACAAAAATTATGCCATCTTGTATCAAGCATTTGTGCTGGATAAAAAAAATGCGAATCGTCCCAAAGATACTATCTTTAGTAGTTATAAAGAAACAGGAATATTAGATTATCTTGCTAAAATTAAGCCTGAATCTTGGCGAGAAGCCTTATCAAATCGCTGTTGTCGCCTTGATGCTGCTCATCAACTGCAATCTAATCCACCCTCACCACCTCCAAATGCTTTGCGTAGTATTTTGATTGTTGATGAAGCCCAGGACTATCTCTTAGCTGAGTTACAAGCGTTGATGTCTGTTTGTGATAACTGGACAAGTCAGCGACATCCTACCCATCTCTGGTTACTGGGAGATTTAAATCAACGGATTCAACCGACTGATTTTGACTGGCGACAACTGGGAATTGAGGACGAACAGTTGGAAATTAGGCGTAATTATCGTAACTCACAACGTATTTTAGAATTTGCAAATCAATCGATTACAATTGCTCTAAAAGAAGCTAAACGTTTAAGGGGGAGACACCCCATACCACCCGCAGATCCCGAAGATGCTTTTGAAGTTGGTGAATCTGTACGCTTATTAGTTTATGATTCTATTCAAGATGCGGATAACTTTCTTCAGCAGCTTGCTCAAGCGTCACAAGAACAGGAAACTCAGCGTTATCTTTTACATAGTTTGGCTAATGCGGTGAAGGTTTTGTCTCCTCACTCAATCCCTAATGCTGACGGTGGTTTAATCGTTCTCAATGCTGAACGGGCGAAGGGACGGGAATTTGAAGCCTGTGTTGCTTTCCGTTTATTTACAGGGACGAGTCAACCTTCTATAGAAAATAGTTTTCGTTGGTACACTTTGCTAACTCGCGCTCGTTCGCGTTTGTTGATTGTGGCTACTCAAGATGAATTTGAACGGGTAGAAAAAACATATCTTAAAACTTGTGAAAGAATTGATCCTCAACGGGCTATTGCTTGGATTACGGAAGTTGCTAGTGATGTTGATTTGGAGCAAATTACGGATGATGTAGAACAGCGCCTTTTTGAACGTTGTCGTGGTGGATATTTATATTGGGATACTTATCTCGCATTAGATCTTGCTAGTGTGGATTTGGGCGGATGGGAAGCAAAGGCGATAAATTTCTTAAGAAAGCACTCCCAGGAAGCTCTCAAGGCTGAATTAGAGCAAATTCACGATCCTCGCCTTCGCTGTTTATTACTCAGAGCTATGCACTATTCCTGGAAAGCGGTATCGGAAATAGGGGAATTAGAAGCGACTGACTATAAGGAATATGA
Source organism: Cyanophyceae cyanobacterium (assembly GCA_038320005.1). Classification (GTDB taxonomy): domain Bacteria; phylum Cyanobacteriota; class Cyanobacteriia; order Cyanobacteriales; family SIO1D9; genus JBBQDV01. Next base: position 2,799 of record JBBQDV010000199.1, on the reverse strand, counting down.
ACGCATTATTAACGCGATCGCGCAAGAACTAGAACATAAAAATTTACCTTTAGAAGCAGCAAGAGTCCGCACAAAAATTGATACCTCTTTTATGTTGGACTCTAATTATCCATTTCCAGAAATTGCTCAACATTCTGGTTCTTTAGTTGCTGCACTTTGTGACGCTTTTATCACCAGAATAGAATCTTAGTAAAATCATGACTCAAACAACAGATTTAGAGACAGCCCGTAATTTAGAAAAACTTGAAAAAACTATTACAGAAAGCATTAATAAAGCTGATAAAGTTTTCCAAGATGCTGAACGTCTTGAGCAAAATGTACAAAAACGTTTAGATAATCTTCTCTCTGTTGACCGCCAATTTCAAGAAGTACAACAAGAAGTTAATAAAGTTAATCAGCTTCGTGCTGGAATAGAAGATAATCTCGAAAATGCTCAACAAAAAATCAACAAAGTTCATCAACTTCGTACTGAGATAGAAGACAAATTGAAAAATGCACAGCAACTTCATGGAGATATTATCGCTGTGGTTGCGGAGATAGGTAGTCAAGAAACATTTGTCGCCTTTCTTGCAGATATAAATGAGGCAAAAAAACAATTAGAACAGGCTAATTTTCAAATTGGAGAAACCCAAGATAGATTACATATTCAAGATCAACAAATAAGAGAACGTTTGGTGGCGGTTGAGGGACATTTACAACAAGTAGTTGAAGAAAGACAAAGAATTAATGAGTTATATGGAAAAACAACTGAAAATATTTCTATTACTGAAAGTGCAACCACACAAATACAGGATTTAGCTCAAACTACCACATCAAATTGCGAGCAAATTCAGCAAGAAATTCAAGTAAAAGCTAATGAAATTGAGCAGAAATGGCAAGATAAAACACAAAACTTAAATACTATTACTACTCAAGTTGAGAGGAAAATCAATGCAATTAGCCAAATCACTCAAACGATACAGCAGACAGAAGATTTTGTTTCACAAAAACAGGCTGAATGTCAAGATTTATATTCAAACGTAACATCTAATATTGAAGAATTTCAAACAGAAGTAGAATCTAAGTTCAATAAAATTAATAGTTTAGAGGAGAAGGTACAAGCAGCGAAAAAAACTATAGTCGAACGAGTAGAAACATTTACTAACACTCAAACTGATTTGAAAAGAATGCAAGCCATTATTACTTCTACTCTTACAGAGATAGGTGGAAAACAAGGTTTAGAGAGAATAAAGCAAGACTATAATAATCTTCAACAATCTCTCAGTGCTACTCAAGCAAGTATGCAAAATATCCAACAGCAAACAAAGGAAAGTTTGCAAACTTTACAACAAGAAACTAATCAAGTTATCGCGACTACTTCTTCTGAGTTAGCGGAACAAACTAAATTACAAATTGGAACTTTACAACAGCAAGGACAAGAACAGCAAAAAGAGTTTTCTTCTCAACTTCGTTCTCTGTTTGCGGAAGCGAATCTAGAAACTATACAGTCTCAACTACAAGAAGCATCTCAAACCTATAGTCAGATTGGTGATACTGCTGCTGAAATTGAAGAAGCGCGATCGCGTATTATGGAAATAGCGCAACAAGTTGAATCTGAACAAAAACTTGCTGAAGCCCGACAGACAAAAATTCAGAACCAGCAAGAGGCGCAAATCATTGAGTGGAAAGGAAGAGTACAGAAACTTGAAAAAAGACAAAAAACCTTTCTCTTCTCAAGTTTAGGTATCTTAGCTTTTTTAGTTGTTCTGATTTTGGCGACCTGATTTAAGCTAGATCATGAACGAGAAGCTTTGATCAAATCTCAATTGAAGCCCCACCAATCTAATACTTGACGCTAAAGTAGATATTTGATAACTTTTTTGTTATCGTATAGGAGGAAACAATCTTGTGACTCAATGGAAAATTGAGTTTTATCATTCTCCTGTAAATAAATCTGTCGTCTTTGATTGGTTTGTACAAAGAGAAGCTAAAGTTCAAGCCAAATTTGCCCAGATATTCGATTTACTTCAAGCTAAAGGCATATTAGTAGGTATGCCCTACGTTCGCCCAATTGTTAATACGAAACTGTATGAAATCCGAGTTGAACAAAGTAGCAATATCTACCGTATCCTTTATTTTGCTTACACAGGACAACGATTTATTCTATTACATGGGTTTCAGAAAAAGACCCAGAAAACTCCCAAAAAAGAGATAGAAATAGCCCAGAAAAGACGAAAAGAGTTTTTACTAGAAGAATGATTAAGCAATTTTGCTACAACTAAAAGGAGACAAAGATGACTGCTAATACAACCACTTGGGATTCTGTTCGCAATGATGTCTTGGCTGATCCAGAGGTGAAAGCAGAATATGAAGCACTAACACCAGAATTTGTATTCGCACAAGCAATTATCACCCTGCGAGAGGGAACAAACTTAACACAAAGAGAATTTGCAACAAAAGTAGGAATGAAGCAGTCTCAACTAGCGAGAATTGAATCAGGGAAACAAACCCCAAAATTAAAAACCTTAGCCAAGCTTGCTGCTATTGCTGGTTATGAGGTAGAAGTAAATCTTATTCCAGTTAATGAAGAAAAGAAGCCCCTGAAGACTGGTCTAGCGAACATAATACACCGTGAATAAAACACCTTTTTATCCTCCCAAACGCCAAGATCTTTTAATCCGTCTTATCCAAAGTATCTCTTATCCAACGGCTTATTGTTTTTTTCATCTTGAACTCGAAATTGATCAAGATAGTCTCGATAAACTGAGGGCGTTAAGGGATGAACGTCTAGTTTTACTTCCAAATCACTCTACTTTTGAT
>JBBQDV010000198.1:0-5630 GCA_038320005.1 Cyanophyceae cyanobacterium | reverse complement strand
TGATTACTCTGGCTGGTGACTCACGGTTCGGTCAAATTAAATGCCTCCCTCTTCAGGAAAAGATTTTAGCTCTGATGAAAATCCCTGAATAGGGATGGGGAGAGAGGGAGGTAGGGAGAGGGGGAGAGAGATAATATATGTTTGTGGGAAAAGCGTCGAACTTTAATAAATTCACCCCATCATCCCATCACCCCATCTCCCTCTTCTTAACTGCAATAGCTGGATTTCCTGCATAAATCGTCATCGGTTCAAGAGAACGGGTTGTCACACCTCCCAACCCCAAGACCGCCCCTTTCCCTACCGTAACCCCAGGACCAATAGTTGCTTTCGCAGCAATCCAACTCCCTTCCTGAATATAGATTTCCCCTGTCATCAAATCAAAGTTAGGCTGACTCCAGTCATGATTTCCCGTACAAAGATAAACCCCTTGGGAAAGACAGACATGGCTTTCTAAGGTAACGTCAGCGAGATTATCAATCCAAGCATTTTCCCCAATCCAAACTGAGTCACCGACTACCAACCGCCAGGGAAATTTGATCTTTACTCCTGCTTTAATGCGGACATTATCACCGATTTTTGCACCGAAACGACGCAGAATAAAAACTTTTACCCCAGAAAAGGGGAGTAAATAGCTAGAAACCAAAGGATAGCCAAGAAAATACCACAGGGTTTGCGTAATAAAAGACGCACCAGCAGTATAATCGCCTGTACTATAGTTATCTAAGCGCATAAGCTAAAAATATAGTTAGTTAGGATTAATCATAAATAAAAATATGACTGAAAAAGATTTTCCCATTGGTAGCAAAGTTTCTCTTATCAGCCAACCTCCTTACTTTAAAACCGCTGACCCCATGCCGATGTTACGCCCTCCTGATATTGTCAAACTTGGTGAGGAAGGTATTGTCGTTGACCGTCGCGCTGGGGGCTATTGGGGAGTACGTTTCTCTAAGGGAATCCTTTTAGTTGATAGTCAATATTTAGAAAGCTTGTAGGGGTAAAGGGTACAGCAATGCTGTTCCCCTACCAATGCCAACGAATGCCAATAAAGACATCATAAACGAAATTCCAAAAGTCTTTTTTCTGCAACAAACCTAATGACTGATAGCACTCTTTTTCATCTAATAATGGCTTTGTTACATAATAGACCGCTTGGTATTTATACCAAGGAATTGAGGGCCAAAGATGATGAATGAGATGATAGTTTTGTCCCCCAATTAGTAAGTTGAGAATGGGACTGGGATAAACTCTGGCATTTTTCCAGCGATTGCGTTCTTGAAAAGGACGGTGGGGGAGATAATCAAAGAATAATCCGAGAGTAATCCCCACCACAAAGGCTGCTAAGAACCAATAGGTAAGAATATAACTCCATAAGCCATAGTGAACGCAGACTATGACTACGCCAATCACCACTAAACGGCTCAGAAACCATTCCAGAAGCTCATATTTACGCCACAAGCGACGTTGGAAGAAGAATACCTCGTGATAGAGGAAACGGACAGCAATCAGCCACAGAGGACCTCCTGTCGAGACAAAATGGTCAGGATCATTTTTAGGGTCATTCACATGACTGTGGTGTTGTAAATGAACACGGGTGAAGACAGGGAAGGTAAAGCCGAGTAATAAAGCACTTCCATGACCTAAAAAGGCGTTAATAAACTTATTTTTATGACCAGCATTGTGACAAGCATCATGGATAATTGTCCCTGACATATGTAATGCAATGACGTTAATAACAAAGCAGTAACCCCCTTGCCAATTCCACAACCAGTAACCACAATTAGAGAGGGTCAAAAGCGCGATCGCGCTAACAAACATCCACACATTTACATTCAATCCCCCGTGAGGCTTAAGCAACTCTTTGGGAACGTAGGAAGAGGGTGCGACAACCTCTGTTTTTTTAATTTTTTCTTGACTAACCGCTACCACTAATTGCAACTCTCCTTACCGCGCTTAAATATAGGTTAATGTGGCTGATTTATTAATCTTTGGAGATAAATATCTATCTAAAAAATTATAACGATGTAATAACTTAGATAAATCAACTTCTCTTTCTAGTAAACAAGCATGACCACTGTTGGGAAGTAATACAGTTTTTGTATTCGGAAGAAAACGGGATAAACGATGTACCTCAGCAACAGAATTGATAATCCGATCCGCTGTTCCAGCTATGAGAAGGACAGGTTGCTTAAGACGTTCAAATTCTCCTGGACTAACTTTGAATTTATGTAGTAAAGATAACCGCCACTGAAATGTTTCGGGAGGGACAGATTTCATTGCTTTGAGGAGATGATCGCGATCGCGCTTTTCCATTCGTTCTAAAGCCCCAAGAAAGGGAAGTACCCCATAAGTACCCACCTGATAAAATAAATCGGGGATAAATTGGGCTAATTGTAAAGCACCACCGATCAGCGGTTTTTGATGAAAGCAAGAAGCTGGATTAACTAAGATAATTCGGTGAAATAGTCGCTGTGATCTTAGGGCGACTTTAATTGCTAAACAGCCCCCAAATGATTCACCACACAAATAAATTTTACGTTTTGGTTGTTTACATCGTTCCACCTCAATAAGATTCATAACTTGCTGCGAGAGAGAATCCCAACTTGTGAGAGCATCAGCGGGAATAACCAAGGAACGAACATCAAAAACTTTCTCTAAAGTAGCGGTCTGAGTGTGTAAAAGTTGTCCAGTTCCATCCAGACCAGGAAGGAAGACAAATAAAGGTAAATGGGGATTACTTCTGTTGGGCGTAATGAAGCGCGGACAATTTTCTCGCTTTAACATTAATAAATGAAAATGATTTCCGAGATATTCTTACCTATTTTATTATATTCCTTCACATTCCTCCAAATAACTCTGAGCGGATAATCATTTCTCAAAACCTCATGGGTTGGTTTTGCTTGAGTTGATAGCAGTCGCCATCAGTAAGAATGTGAACACGTAGATTGTGGATACTGAGAGGATCGCCTATCCCAACTTCGCTTTGATTGTTATAGGAAATATTTTTGGGATCAATAATTGTGACACTACCCTGTCCGATAACTCTAAGCCGATTATCCCGTTCAAAAATCACACAAGTATCTTCATCAATACCAATTCCAGTACGGTCTGGATGAATCGCGATCGCGCTAATTAATCTTGCCATAGAATTATGACCATTAAACTGTGGCTCAATGATCACTTCAGGAATAATGCCTAAGCCTGTTCCTCGCTCAACCAAGCCATGACGAGGCGAAACACCGCTCCCTCCACCAATAATTATTTTATATCCCATTACCGCTGCCCCTGCACCAGTTCCCCCCAAAGTAATTTCCCCAGCGTGGACTCGTTGGCGAAGCCGTTCTATTATCGGCGTATCCGCAAAGAGTTGAGATAAACGCCGTGGCTCTCCTCCCGTAAGAAAAACCCCCGTACAATCTTCCAGAAAGCTCAGATAAGCAATATTTTCAGCATGAGCGCGATTCCCAAACTGGTCAGCGTTCCCGTAGCCTCTCGAAGAGAAGCCATCACGAATATCAAAAATCCCGATTGACCTTGCTCCCAAAGCCTTGAAAATACTTTCGTAACGCTCACCCGTTAATATAGGTTCTGGGGAAGCAGTCGGAACAATCCCAATTTTTGCATTTGTCCCACCTGAACGAAGCAAAAAAGTAGATAAAATCTCGCGTTCATAGACCTTATCCGCTGCACCACCAATGACTAAAATAGCATTTCCCCTGTTCGGATTAGACATCTTCCCACTTCCTTAAACCTTCACTCTACCCAATAAAAAAACGTGCGATTCGATCTAATTACGCTATTTCCCGACTTCTTTACCTCTCCCCTTCAATCTGGGTTATTAGGTAGAGCCTTGAAAAATAATATTGCTCAAGCCCACTTTACCAACCCCCGTGACTTTGCGGAAGGTAAACACCGACGAGTTGATGATGAACCCTATGGTGGAGGCGCAGGAATGTTACTAAAGCCCGACCCTCTCTTTGCTGCGGTAGAATCCTTACCGATTTTACCACAACGGGAAATTATCCTCATGACTCCTCAAGGACAACCTCTTCAGCAAAAGCTACTGTGGGATTTATCACAAAATCATCAACAACTAGTAATTGTTTGTGGACATTATGAAGGAGTAGATGAACGAGTTCGCCAACATTTAGTTACTCGGGAAATTTCTCTCGGGGATTTTGTCCTCACCTCTGGAGAAATTCCAGCTTTAGCATTACTAAATGGGGTAATGCGTTTACTTCCTGGTACAGTGGGAAAAGAAGAATCTTTAAAAGCAGAAAGTTTTGAAGTTGATCTTCTCGATTATCCTCAATATACTCGTCCAGCAGAGTTTCGAGGCTGGGAAGTCCCCCCCATCTTACGCTCTGGTAATCATGGTGCAATTGAGCAGTGGCGTAATGATGAACAGATGAAAAGAACCCAGGAACGTCGCCCTGATTTGTGGGAGAAGTGGCTAACATCTCAGAAGAATGTAGGTAAATGGAAGAAAAAAGGGGAATAAAAGTCTTAATCTCTTGACTCTTAGTTTTTACTAAGTTCAGCTTGAGCGAAGTCTAATCCGAGAATATACTTAAAGTTTGATCATCCAAAAATGTGATAACATAATTTGAACAAAATGAGAAAAATTAAATGAATAGCCTTGATAGCCACTAAAGTGGAAATTAATTATCTTTAAATTCATTACCTTGTGTGAGAGAGAGCAAAGATTAATAATGGTTCCTTTAAAAAGATCTCAGAACTTAATTAGACAAGCAGCACTAAAAATAAATGACCTTAGTCATTCTTTGTCAAGGTCACAAAAGCGGAAAGTCTTGATATCTCTTGACGTAATTAGCTTTTTAGTATCCATCTACCTAGCTTTTTTCTTTCGTTTTGGTATCCAAATGCCAATGGCGAAATTTTTTGAATATAAGGTGCTTATTGTTGCTCTAATCCTCATCAAAATTTTTATATTTAGAATTTCAGGCATTTATCGTCCTGTTTTACGTTACCTGGGAGGCGAATTTGTCAGCACTGCTTTTAAAGCTGTTCTATTAAGTTCTAGTATTTTAGTTGTCATTGCCTATCTGCTTGAATCTTTTCAACTACCTCGCTCAGTCTTGCTTAACGATGCAATCTTAACTTTGATGTTTGTGGTCAGTATTCGCCTGTTCATGCGCTACTTCACGAATAATCTCCAAACGATCGCGATCATAAACCCCCATAAACAACCCGAAAAAGTCGTCATTTATGGAGCAGGATCAGCAGGCTCAGAACTCGCCCAAGCCTTAGCCCAAAACTCAACCTATCGCCTCATTGCCTTCGTTGATGATAACCCTGCCTTACATCACCATGTTGTCCAAGGGCTAAGAATTTACCCCCTCACCTACTTAACCAAAATCAAGAGTAAACAAGGCTTAGATACCGTACTATTAGCAATGCCCTCGATGGATGGGCAAAAACGCAACCAAATTATTAGCAGCCTTAGTTCTTTAGCCCTTCAAGTCAAAACTGTTCCCAGCGTTAGCGAAATCTTATCAGGAAATATCTCCGTTAGCAAAATTCGCCAAATCGATATAGCTGACCTCCTTGGTCGTGAACAGGTAAAGCCTAATTTAGAACTATTACAAACAGATATAACTGGAAAAAATGTT
>JBBQDV010000197.1:0-5657 GCA_038320005.1 Cyanophyceae cyanobacterium | reverse complement strand
CAGGGTGGTACTAACGTAATAATGGAGACTTAACCAATGCCAAAAATTCATTTTGTAGATGGCGAGAAAGGCGGAGTTGGCAAAAGTATGTTTACTCGCTGTCTCGCTCACTATTTTGAATGTCACAAGCTAGATTATGCCTTAGTCGATGCTGATACCAATAATGATGTCTTTGACTGCTATGGCGGGATTGCGGATATCAGTTTCAAACTTGCTGATGAAGAGATTGCCCTCTCCTCAGTAGAGGCGAACAAAGTTGACCAGATCTTTGAAACTGCCCTAGAAAAGCCTGTCCTAGTGAACCTTCCAGCAAATGTGCATGAACAAGTCACCTACTGGATTACTAGTAATGATTTACTCTCCGATTTGATTACTGAAGAATCGGGAGTCACTATTATAAAGTGGTTTCTTTCCAATGGAGAATTTGATAGTTTAAAAGCTTTTAACACCTCCTTGGGAACGTTTGAGGATAAGCTGTCTCACGTTTTAGTGCGAAATAAAGGCTTGCTAACCAATTGGTCAAAGTCAGAACAATCCGACCTTTATCAAGAAATCCATAAAAAACATAGTTTTGCTTCAGTTGACTTTCCTGGCTTACCTAAAACCGAACAAAACTATATTCAAGAATTGCGTATCCCCCTCAGCCAAATTCTCACCACCCGCGACTTGTCTATTCTCTCCAGACAAAGGTTAACCAAGTTCGTCCGAGAAACCTTAGCTGCAATTGACCAAACGGGGATTTTTCAAGACAGTCTCTCCCCCAAGAAGACGACCAAAAAGGAAACGGTAAAGCAGGGAAAATGAAGCAATGGTAGCGAATCAATCAATTCGAGCAGAAGAGAAAGAGACCGTAGACCTCAATGAAGACATTGAATCTGAACTTGATGCCGTCCTAAATGAAGAAGCGATTCCCGATGTTAAGGAAACGACTACCTCTAAGCATAAACCTCCCACAGTCAGACAAACTAACGAGTCTCTGATTCGGGAAGTTTTAGAAGATAAGAGTCCAGAATATCGCTCCGCAGTTCTACGAGTCGCCTACCAAGCTGGAGTCGAAAAGGATGATCCCCTCTTTGCGGTACTGTTAGCCACAGGTCAACTCGAACTTCTACTTGAGAAAAAGCCAGAGGAAATTCGCGCCTTATTTCAAGAGTGGCAAACCATTCTCAGACAGGAACGAGAAGAAGCCAGGGTCTATCTCGATGAAGTGCAAGCCACCTTAGAGAGAGAAAGTCGGGCTGCAATTAATGTGCAAAAGCGTCGCATTGCTGAGTCTGTCAAGCATTTGATTCGTCACGCTGCTTATGAAAAAGTTGCCCATGACTTACCTGCTTTGATTCGGGCAGGTTGTATTCTTTTCCTGGCTTTGGGTCTTGGTACAGTAATGGGACTGGCGATTCCTAAGTTCGCGCCTGAACCTATCCTAGATCCAGCAGGAAAGCGACATTTGACCCTAGAGGAAGCCCAGGCATTGCAGTGGGCGATGAGTTCAGACGGACGCTTTGCTCAATTATTTATGGACTGGAATCAGTCATTACTAACTGGTGGTCGGCAAAGATTTTGTGAACAAGATGTTACGCAACTGGGAGTAACCCTGGAATTGGAAGGACGCAAGGCGACAGGCGGATTTTGTACTTTGTGGATTAGACCACCAGCGGAACGAAATTTTGTGGAGTGAAAACGTTATTAATGCAGTTAATTCAACTAATGCAACGGATTTTTATTTTTATGTGGCTGTTAGTCTTTGTTTATGTGGTTATGGTTGACACCGGCTCAGTATTAGCTGCGACTCAACCTTTCTCTACCCAAACTAATGCAGTGGCATCAGCAGCTAGTTCTCTTGGTACAGTGGTGTTACCAGACTGGGAAGAGCTTTCTCTTTCTGACTTATCCCCTATTCTTACTGGGGGAAGTATTGGCAACCAGTGGAATGAAACGGTTGGATATGACCTTGCTCGAATCTGGTCACCTGGGGAGCATCCAGAGGATATTCTGAAGTTAGGAGATCTAGCCGAAAGCTTTGCTGCTCAAAGGTTTACCTTAAGAGAGATTAGGAATAGAACTGGTATAGATTTGGGTACAGTGGCACTATCTCAGTTTCCTCTCTTGGGGGAACAAACCTTAGCCGGGTTAGTTGAGGTAATTCCCAGGTTAGGAATATTACCTGTTCAGGAAATTTTGCCTATTGCTTTGTTATTAAAAGAGGAAGGGATTCAGATAAAAGCGCGTTCTTTGCGAGATATCTTAGTACAGGATACTTTTGTTGCTGATCTCCAACTTAATCAAATTGATCTCTCTTCATTTTCAATGGCTACTATTCCTGAGCTTGAAAGTACGGTATTACAGGATTTCCAGAACTGGCAGAGCCAGTTGGTGGCGCAAGTACCAGGTTTGAGCCAAGTTCCATTAGGGCAAATGCCTAGTCCAATCACCCTAATGGGTAATGCTGTCGCTCGTATTGATTTAATTTGGGGAGCAACGGAAGGGCAACGCACCAGGACTATTTCAGGAAGTTATAAGGAGGGTTTTGCTGTTCCCTGTGAAGATAGCTGCGCTCATCTGGAATTACATAATCCTGAAAATAGTAATGCCGAGGAAGATGGTCAATTGATGGGAAGACAATGGATTAGTGGTCAGTATCAATCTGTAGTAGGCGGTAGTGGCTGTTTGCAGTTTCTAAATGGGGGAAGAGAACCCACGGGGAGGCATCCTTTTGGGGAGGTGTTTAAGGTCGTTGTTTGGGAAACTGATGAAACTACCGATACGGCAGAAACTGCTCTCTTTTTCCGCTTATCTAGTTTTTGTGGCGATTCACCGTACTTCTTAGGACCTTTCCCTTTTTTGAACTATCAACGGGATGATTTGATTTTGCTGGGAGTTGTTGACGGGACAGTTGATAATACCTCTGAGATTACAGCAGATCTTTCCCAACCGCTATCTTCTCAACCCTCTGCTGCTGCTAATTCCCATTCTTCCCTCTCTGAGTCTCTACCCTTTATTCCCTCTTCGAGAAAACCTAACACTCGTCCTTGTACCTCAGCGGTATTTGATGGCATTTCCTTAGATGGTCTAGTGACTGCTCTATCTCGTTTACATGGAAATTCTAGAAATTATCAGGCAGTAGGAGAGTATGTCTGTGTTCAGGGAGGAGGTTCTTGTGGTCGAGGGATTGGAGCTAATCAGACTATGAGCTACACTTCCCAATTTCAAAAGCAAGTGCAAGAAAATCCTGGTGGAAGGGAGTGGCTAGACCAAATTCAGCAGGGTTACGCTCCGATAGAAGCAGAAATTATGCAGTTTTATCCACCCCAAGTACAGGATCAAGCATTGCAAAACGCGATCGCGCCACTCATTTCCCAAACCCAACAGGAACTTGACCCCCACACTGGACGCTTTTTTACTGGGGATCGTTTGCTCGAAAGAGTCACACAGAAGTGGCTTGGAGGCTCTAGTTCTAAAGTAGATAGCGATTATCGCGATAGTCAAGAACATTTGACGTTGCATGAGTATGGCGTGCAAGTGCGTCAGTTGTACAACGCTACTGGGGGAAATCCCACTTGTCCTTAAGAAAACAATATCATGTCATCCAAGCGTAAATTTCAGTTTATTTTCCTCTTCTTCGTGGGTTTACTAGTAACGGTGTTATTCAGTGTTGTCAGTTTGATCTCAATGGCGAGAGCCATTCCTTGGCAGTCTGCGAATCAATACTTTGAAGCAGCAGTGTTAGAGCAGATTGTCACTGATAATGCCAGCTTGCCCCCAATTGGAATTGAGCAGCATGTACGAGTTCAGGAATTATTGTCTGATCCCCGTTTAGTGCTAGTTGATTTCAATTCAGAACAGGTGTGTGGAAGCTTAGGCTGTGCTTATTCGGTTTACCTTGAACAAGACAACGGCTTTCAGCTAGTGTTCCAGCAATACTTGAATCCCCATCTCCCCCCTGATGTTGAGTTAGTCACGTTAGGTGATTATCCCTCATGGGAGTCAGCCTTACCCTGTTTAGTTATTCATCAACTGGTGGAGTCTGGGTTACAGAAAATGCAAGTCTGTTACCATAGTGGTTCGTATCGAATTACCGAGAAAACGGTTACAGCTTTAGCAGATTAGCAAAAAAATCCCCAATTAAGGGGAATCTTGATTTAATTTGCCATATAGTTACTTCGCGAAATCATCGTCATCATCGTTACGCTTCTTGATATTTCGCTTACTGCTCGCTGCTTCTTGAGCATCACGGAGATAGCGAAAGCGTAGGTCAATGACTGCTTGTTCTGAAGCAAGCCAGTAAACGTTATCGAGTATTTCTTCGAGTATTTCTTCGCTGCTATAGTCAGCATAGACTTTCTCGAAGTGAGCGTTAAACTTCTCCCAGTCTAAGGCTTTACCTTTATCTGTAAGTTCTCGCTGTTTAGCACGTCCGGTTAATTCCCTTGCAGCAGCGAGAAAGCAGTCTTTGCGCTTGGCTTCATAATCACTTGCAAATTGTTTTTGCACGGGATTTTGTTGTTTTTTGTTAGCCATTGAGATTTCTCCTTTATTTCACTCAGGTAAAAGCGAGAGCTTTCGTTGGCTTCATGCCTTGTTTCGCTTTTACTCTTTCAATGGCTTCGCTTCGCAAGAAGCACTCATTTTATTCTTTAACTCAGGTCACGCCTGAGTTGTTAGTTTCAACATGGAGAAAGCCATATTCGCTAACTTGAGGTAAAAACTTACGAGGATCATTAGTAAGTTTCTCAAGAAAAAGTACCCATACCCCTTTCTTTAAATCATCTAAGAATGCCATTGAGGGGACAAAAATTGCTTCTACGTTAGTTGTTTGTCGGATAAACTGTGCTGTGGCTCTTGCTACCTTCTTTTCTAGGAAGCAGGAAGGGACGTTTTGTAAGGATAAGTCTTGGCAAACCGCTTGATTGCACAAGTTAAGGGTGTTGTTAAGTTTGAGCGTGAAAGCATAAACTTGGCGACGTTTAGTGTTGGGAGCAAGTTCTTTGGGGCGGTCAAACTGGAAGTGACGTGACCATTCAGCAGCAGCAACATCAATCCCACCAGCGAGGTAAAGGGTTGGCTCTCCTTGTACGTTCCAACGATTGTTACGGGCCAAACCAGCATAACTAAAATCGTAGACATCATAATTCCCATCGGGGAGATGTCGAAAGGCTTCTCCCGTCCAAGGCTCAATCCAATCACTAAGCATGAGTTAGTAGCCAAGCCCTTCATAATCAGCAGCCAAAGCAGCAATGACTTGATCGTATTCGCCTATACTCATTAATTCATAAGCAGTACGTCCGCCAAAAACCTCCATTGGTGTGGTCAAAAAAGCGTTAATCCCGTCAGGGGTGTAAACCTTTTGAGCGATTTCAGCAATTTTCTTCAGCTTGGTCAAGTGTTGAATTATTTTGGACTTGGGAGAGGTTTCAGTTTTTTCCCAACGCCACAAGGTTTTGTTACTAACGTGCAAAAGACGACTCATGTGTTCTTGTGACAGTTGGAGTTGATTCCGAATTTGGAGAGGGTTGAGAGTCTCAATGACAGCCATAGTATTTTGTTTCTGGACAAATGTCTGGACAGTTTGTTTTTTTATTATATCTAATGACAAAAAAAAGAGACACCCCTGGGTAGTATAGGGAATGCCTCAAAGCTAGTTAGAACAAAGGATTAAT
>JBBQDV010000196.1:0-5768 GCA_038320005.1 Cyanophyceae cyanobacterium | reverse complement strand
CAATTGGGGCAATTTGTACAACAATAAGAAGCAACTGTATCTATATTCACTTTTATGTCAGACCAAAATATTAGTAACGCTGTTGCTAAACTCTACGATACTTATCCCTTCCCTCCTGAACCACTTTTAGATGAACCGCCTCCTGGTTATAACTGGCGTTGGAATTGGTTATCTGCTTATAACTTTTGTAAAGGACGTAAACCGACAACAGAAAAAATCAGGATTCTTGATGCAGGATGTGGAACAGGAGTTGGCACAGAATATTTAGTCCATCTTAACCCTGAAGCGCAAGTTGTGGGCATAGACCTCAGTTCTGGGGCGTTGGCTGTGGCTAAGGAAAGATGTCAACGTTCAGGGGCAAATGGGGTAGAATTCCATCACCTCAGCCTCTATGATGTTGACCAAATAGAGGGGGAATTTGACCTAATTAATTGCGTGGGGGTACTGCATCACCTTCCTGACCCGATACGCGGAATTAAAGCCTTGGCTTCTAAACTTAAACCTGGGGGTTTATTTCATATCTTTGTCTATGGGGAATTAGGACGGTGGGAAATTAGTCTGATGCAAAACGCGATCGCGCTCCTCAATCCCGAAGACTATACTGAAGGAGTTAAAATTGGGCGAGAATTATTTGCCTCACTCCCTGAAGATAACCGATTGGTTCAGCGAGAAAAAGAACGTTGGTCAATGGAAAATCAACGGGATGAATGTTTTGCTGATATGTACGTTCATCCTCAAGAAGTTGACTATAACATCAACACCTTATTTGAACTAATTAAGGCATCAGGCTTAGAATTTATGGGCTTTTCTAACCCAAAAGTTTGGCAACTAGAAAGGTTACTAGACAAAGCCCCTGAGTTACTGCAAAAAGCCCAAAGCTTACCCCCTGAAGAACAATATCGCCTCATCGAACTCCTTGACCCTGGAACGATTACCCACTATGAGTTTTTCTTAGGTCGCCCTCCCATAGAAAAATCTGACTGGTCAGAAGATGAAGCCTTATTAACCGCCATTCCTGACCGTAATCCCTGTATGGATGGTTGGGAAAGTAAATGCTTATTTAACCACGATTATCAAATTATTAATCTATCTGATGCAGAGTTTGCTTTTATTAAAGCTTGTAACCAGAATACAGACAAAACTGTTCAAGATATTTTACAGGAGGTTGATTTAGAAATAAAAGGAGTTAGAAAACTTCTTGAAGACCAACTTATCATGTTAATTCCTGCTTAGGTGATGGGGTGGTGGGGTGATGGGGTGATGGGGTGATGGGGTGAGTGGAAACAAACATTGATTTTCAAGTTTCCGTAGAGAAGGGTAAAATAGTAACATTCCTTCCGATTCTAAACCCTAGTTAAGCTAAAAGATGAGTGCAAATATCCCCAGCCTGCCAACCAAATACGACCCCTCCACCACTGAAGCTAAGTGGCAGAAACACTGGGAAGAACACCAAGTCTTTCAAGCTGACCCCCAACATCCAGGCGCACCCTATAGCCTTGTTACACCCCCTCCCAACGTCACTGGAAGCCTCCACATGGGTCATGCCTTTGAAGCAGCCCTCATAGATGTTCTTGTTCGCTATCATCGGATGCTAGGTTGCAATACCCTCTGCTTACCTGGTACAGACCACGCCAGTATTGCCACCCAAACCATTATTGAAAGGCAATTACGAGAAGAAGGGAAAACCCGTGACGACTTAGGACGAGAAGAATTTTTAAAACGGGCTTGGACATGGAAAGAACAATCTGGCGGACAAATCGTTAACCAACTCAAACGCATTGGACTTTCTGCGGATTGGTCACGGGAACGCTTTACGATGGATGAGGGCTTATCAAAAGCAGTCCAAGAAGCCTTTGTACGCCTCTATGAGGAAGGTTTAATCTATCGCGGAAACTATATGGTGAACTGGTGTCCAGCAACCCAGTCTGCCGTCTCTGACCTGGAAGTTGAACCCCAAGAAGTGAATGGTTATCTCTGGCATTTCCGTTATCCCCTCACAGATGGAGACGGCTATGTTGAAGTTGCGACCACTCGACCCGAAACCATGTTGGGCGATACAGGGGTAGCAGTAAACCCTGACGATGAACGTTATAAACACCTAATTGGTAAAACCCTGACTCTACCAATTATGAATCGGGAAATCCCTATTGTCGGGGATGAGTTGGTTGAACCAGAGTTTGGTACAGGTTGCGTTAAAGTCACCCCAGCCCATGATCCTAACGATTTTATCATGGGTAAACGCCACAATCTGCCATCAATTACGATCATGAATAAAGATGGTACTCTCAACGAGAATGCAGGAGAGTTTGCTGGACAAGACCGCTTTGAAGCCCGTAAAAATGTTATCGAACGTTTAGAAGCAGAAGGGGTGCTTGTAAAAATAGAAGACTATAGCCATACTGTACCCTATAGCGATCGCGGTAAAGTTCCCGTTGAACCTCTCCTTTCAACCCAATGGTTTGTCAAAATTGACCCCCTTTCCGAAAAAGCCCTAGCATTCCTCGATAATGAACAATCTCCCCATTTTGTCCCTGAACGTTGGACAAAGGTTTATCGCGATTGGCTAGTTAAATTAAAAGATTGGTGTATTTCTCGTCAACTCTGGTGGGGACATCAAATTCCCGCTTGGTATGTGATTAGTGAAACCAATGGTGAAGTTACCGATAATACGCCCTTTGTTGTCGCCCATGATGAAACAGAAGCTTTAGCAAAGGCTATTTCCCAATTTGGTGCAGATGTAAAAATAGAACAAGACCCTGATGTTTTAGATACTTGGTTTTCCTCTGGATTATGGCCTTTCTCAACATTAGGTTGGTCAGAAAAAACCGTTGATTTAGCAACATACTATCCAACCAGTACCCTCGTAACGGGATTTGATATTATCTTCTTCTGGGTCGCCCGTATGACCATGATGGCGGGACATTTCACTGACCAAATGCCCTTCAAGGATGTTTATATTCACGGACTGGTAAGGGATGAGAACGGTAAAAAGATGTCCAAGTCCGCAGGAAACGGTATAGACCCTCTCTTATTAATTAATAAATATGGTGCGGATGCCCTCCGTTATACCTTAATTCGCGAAATTGCAGGGGCAGGACAAGATATTAGCCTTCAGTATGACCGCGATACCGATGAATCCGAATCTGTCGAAGCTTCCCGTAACTTTAGCAATAAACTCTGGAATGCTGCGCGATTTGTGATGTTGAACTTAGAAGGACAAACACCCCAAGAATTAGGACAACCTAATATTAACGAGTTGGAGTTAGCAGACCGTTGGATTCTCTCCCGTTTCTATCACACCGTTCAACAGACACGAGACTATGTAGATAATTACGCATTAGGAGAAGCAGCCAAGGGACTCTATGAGTTTATATGGGGGGATTTCTGCGACTGGTATATTGAACTCACTAAGTCGCGGTTCTGGGAAGATGCAAATCCTCAATCTCGTTTAGTGGCACAACAAACTATAGCCTATGTCCTCGATGGTATTCTAAAACTATTGCATCCTTTTATGCCTCATATCACTGAGGAAATTTGGCAAACTCTCACGCAACAAACAGATCAAGTTTTAGCCTTACAGCCCTATCCCCAGGTTAACGAATTAGTTGAGCAAGAGGGCATAGTTACAACTCCACCTGTGGAACTAACAACCGAACAGGAAAAAGTTAATGAGACAAAGCAATTAGTCAAGGGAATTCCTCAGAAAATTGGTCACTTTGTGCAAGGATATCGCCGTCCTCTCTCAGTTTTGGGGATTATTA
The DNA here is from genome assembly GCA_038320005.1 of Cyanophyceae cyanobacterium. GTDB lineage: Bacteria > Cyanobacteriota > Cyanobacteriia > Cyanobacteriales > SIO1D9 > JBBQDV01. The sequence continues at coordinate 2,007 of JBBQDV010000196.1, read as the reverse complement.
TCCTGCTTCTGGTAGGAACAAAGATTACCTTTTCCACCCTCGATGCAATCAATCATATTCCTCTTATTTCTCCCATCTTTAAAGGAATTGGTTTAGGTTACGGTGGCTGGTTTATCTACCGCTATTTATTAACTACACCAAAACGCCAAAATTTAGGGCAAATTATTGAGAGTGTTAAAGGAAAAGTGATTGGAACGAAAGATGCAATTGTTGAAAAAACGAAGGAAAAAGTAGATCAAGCTAAAATAGCAGCAATGGAAACTGCTTCTCCTGTAACCGTTGATTTAGTTAATCCTAAATTAGAAGCAGAATTCACCCAATTAATTGATACTATTGGCGTTATTCGCAATCTCCGCGCTGAAGCAGGGGTTAAGCCTTCGGTCAAAGTACCAGTAATTCTTCAAAGCGAAAACCCCCAAGAAAGATTGGTTTTAGATGCAGGACGCACTTATATTGAGAATTTGGCAAAGGTGAGTGAACTTACGGTTACGCCTCAGTTAGATCAAGAATATAAGCAGGTTCTCGCAGGGGTGACTGGTACTATCCAGGTATTAATTCCTTTATCGGGATTAGTTGACCTTGAGGTTTTGCGAGCTAAGTTAGAGAAGAATCTTGGTAAAGTTGAGGGTGAAATTAAGTCTTTAGAGGGACGTTTAAATAATCCTGGCTTTGTTAACAAAGCCCCCGATGAAGTTGTCCAAGGGGCGAAGGATTCTCTCGCTGAGGCGCAGCAGCAATCTGCTATTTTACAAGACCGCTTGGCGCGATTATAGTAAAGTAAAACCTTGAGAAAGGTACAGCTTATGGTAGCAATTTCTACTCAAATTAGCGAACTTGACATTAATAATTTTGAGGGACAACTCACTCAGACAATTATTCTATCTAATATTAGTTGGCAAACCTACCAAGCAATCTTAGCAGATCTCGGAAACCATCGAGCCATGCGGATTGCTTATAATCAGAAAACCCTCACCCTAAAAATGCCTTCTAAACTCCATGAAATTATTAATCGCTTATTAGCTCGCATTGTCAAAACGTTAACTGAGGAACTAAATTTAGAAGTCGTTGATATGGGTTCAACAACTTTGCAACGAGAAGACTTACAAAAAGCAGCCGAACCCGATACAGCCTTTTATATTCAAAATGCGGATAAATTGGAAGGATTAGATCCAGCCATTCCCGCACATCTTCCCCCAGATTTGGTAATAGAAGTCGATATTACCAGCCCTTCAACACAACGGCTAGAAATTTATCAAGTTCTGGGAGTTCCTGAAGTTTGGCGTTATACCAAGAGAAAAGGATTAGAAATCTATTCGTTAGAAGCGAGAGGTTATACTGAGTCTGAATGCAGTATTGCTTTTCCTCAAGTAAGTGCTAGTCAGTTGAATAAGTTTTTAGAACAACGACAAACTCAAGGAGAAAATCAGGTGATTCGAGCCGTGCGAAGTTGGATTCAAGAATTAAGCTGAGACTATACATTCCTACTTTCCCAGGCTAAGATATATTATTTGATAAGTTTTATCCAAAGAGTTTATGCAAAGCCAATCTGCTGAAGTTGAAAATGCTTTACCCCAACGAGTCGGTGACGCCATCGCGCAAAGTCAGAAATATCTCTTATCCCAACAAACCCCCGAAGGCTACTGGTGGGTAGAGTTAGAAGCAAATGTCACAATGGCAGCAGAAGTGGTGCTACTCCATAAAATATGGGGAACAGATTCAACTCGTCCTCTGCATAAAGTAGTAAATTATCTCCGTAAACAACAGCGAGATCATGGAGGCTGGGAACTCTTTTATGGCGATGGGGGCGAACTCAGCACAACCGTTGAAGGCTATATGGCGATGCGGTTATTAGGGGTTTCAACTGATGATCCTGCTTTAGTGAAAGCCCGTAACTTTATCTTAGAGAAGGGTGGGATTAGTAAAACGCGCATCTTCACAAAAATGCACCTCGCCTTAATCGGTTGCTACGACTGGCGCGGACTCCCTTCCATTCCCCCCTGGATTATG
>JBBQDV010000195.1:0-5834 GCA_038320005.1 Cyanophyceae cyanobacterium | reverse complement strand
AAATGGCGTAGAGAAATCCATCAAAGACCAGAATTGGGGTTTAAGGAACAACAAACCGCTGCTTTTATTAGCCAAAAACTATCAGAGTGGGGGATTGACTACCAAGGAGAAATTGCTCACACTGGAATTGTCGCGACGATAATCGGACAGCCTGGGGGAAAGGTGCTAGGAATTCGCGCAGACATGGATGCACTGCCGATACAGGAAGAAAATGAGGTTTCCTATCGTTCGCAGCATGATGGGGTTATGCACGCTTGTGGACATGATGGACATACCGCGATCGCGCTTGGTACAGCATACCATCTTTCCCAACATCGTGACACCTTTAAGGGTACGGTAAAAATCATCTTCCAACCTGCCGAGGAAGGTCCAGGGGGGGCGAAACCAATGATTGAGGCAGGAGTATTAGAAAATCCCAAAGTAGATGCGATTATTGGCTTACACCTCTGGAATAGATTACCCTTGGGAACGGTGGGTGTGCGTAACGGCGCACTGATGGCAGCGGTTGAGTGTTTTCGTGCTACTATCTTTGGTAAGGGTGGACATGGGGCAATGCCTGAACAAACTATTGATTCTGTGGTTGTCAGTGCGCAAATTGTCAACGCCTTACAAACTATTGTCGCTCGTAATATTGATCCCCTTGAATCTGCGGTTGTTACGGTGGGGGAACTCCATGCTGGAACTGCCCTCAATATTATTGCAGATACAGCGCGGATGAGTGGGACGGTGAGATATTTCAACCCAGAGAGGGAGGGCTATTTTGGCAAACGGGTGGAAGATATTATTGCGGGAGTTTGCCAAAGTCATGGCGCAACCTATGAGTTAGAGTACTTTCAACTCTATCCTCCTGTAATTAATGATAGCGGTATTGCAGATCTAGTCCGTTCTGTAGCAAGGGATGTGGTGGAAACTCCAGTAGGAGTTGTGCCAGAGTGTCAGACAATGGGAGGGGAAGATATGTCTTTTTTCTTACAGGAAGTACCTGGTTGTTATTTCTTTGTCGGTTCAGCCAATCCTGAACGAAATTTAGCTTATCCTCACCATCATCCTCGCTTTGACTTTGATGAAATGGCTTTAAGTACAGGGGTAGAGATGTTTGTGCGTTGTGTTGAGAAGTTTTGTGGTTAAAAAAGATAAAGGGCTAAAGCCCTTACTAGCGAAATTGTTAGTTTGTTCTCCCGATCGCGATATCCCGAACCCTTACAGGAACACAACTATGGGTCATCTGCGCCATTTGCATTGGTTCACCTTTCCCACAAATATCTGTACCACATTGCACCCGTTCCGATTCACCGCCAATAGCATCAACTTGATTCCAAAAATCCGTAGTCATGGCATGATAGGTTACATCCTTTAGCATACCCACAACCTTACCATTTTTCACCTGCCAAAAAGCATCACCGCCAAATTGGAAGTTACGCCGTTGTTGGTCAATGGAAAAGCTTCCAACGCCATCAATGAGAATACCTTCTTCGGTATCGGCGATCATTTCTGCTAAGGATGCGGTATGGCTTCCCCCTGGTTTCCCTGGTTCTAAGCCCAGGTTAGGAATCCTTACCATTGGGACACTTGACCAACTATCTGCATAGGCGCAACCGTTACTGCTATCTCGTCCTAAGCGATAAGCGGTTTCTCTGTCTGTGAGATAGTCAACTAAGACCCCATCTTTAACTACATACCAACTTTGGGATTTAACACCCTCATCGTCATAGCCCATAGTACTGCGTCCTTGGGGTTGGGTGCGGTCGGCGATAAAGTTAATCCACGGGGCTGCATATTGTAGTTTACCCATTTTATCGGTAGTTGCAAAGCTAGTTCCCGCAAAGTTGGATTCGTAGCCATAGACGCGATCTAATTCTGTGGGATGTCCCACAGATTCATGAATAGTTAGGAATAAGTTGCTGGGTTTGAGGATAATATTACTGCGGATTCCTGAAGGGCTTTCGGGGGCGTGAACTTTTTCAATTGCTTCCTCTGCAACTCGTTCAATATTACCCAATAAATCAGCTTGATCAATATGTTCGTAGCCGATATTCATGGGAGGACGTTCATAGTTACGATCTTGTGCATCTCCATTCGCGATCGCGCTACAACTATAAGCAGGATAACTGCGGTAAATGGTCTGTTCAATTAAAGATCCCACAGTCGAAGCAAAGACTTTATCCTCTTGGGTAAAACGCAGGAAGGAATAGGCTTTTTTAATACCGCGATCAGCATAACTCAATAAGCGTTCATTAATTTCTAATAGTAGTTCCGCTTTCGGGGCAATATCCACCTCAAAAGGATTAATTTTAATCGGGGTAATATACTGATCTTGGTAAGCAGGGACAGGAACTAAACGGACAGGTTCATGTTGGGAGAGAAAACTCCCTCTGGCAATTTCCACCGCTAGATTAACCATGCGTGTAACTTCCTCTGAGGTACGGCGGTGACTCGCAGCAAAGCCCCACGCACCGTTGAAAAGTACCCTGACCCCAAATCCTGAACTAACGTTGTCTGAGAGGTTACTGAGAGAGCGATCGCGTGCTGTTAAACTTTGATTGCGATAGGTACAGAGGCGAATTTCACCATATTCACATCCTGCTTGACGAATCAGATCAATAGCTTGGGTGGCTAATTCTTTTGGGCTGGTGCGTGGGGGGGATTGTACCATAGTATTATTTATTAAGACGTAATTATATTAATATTATAATTTTAGACTCGATGAGAATTTGGCAAGCTGATTTTTATAAGCGTCCTTTAGAAGATAAACAGGGAAAGCCCTTGTGGTCGTTAGTTGTCTGTAACAAGGGTGTTCAAGAAAGATTTTGTCCCCAATCTGAAGCTAATTCCGACTGGTTAGTGAGTCAGTTAAAAGATATGGGGGAGTTACCCGAAGTAATCCAGGTTTTTCGCCCTCAATGTCTTAACTTGCTGACCGCAGCAGGGAATAAATTAGGAATTGAAATAGAAGCAACTCGTCAAGTTCCAGAATTGAAAGCAGAACTACAAAAACGCGCGATCGCGTATCAAGAACAAAATAACTATACTAATACAGTTTATCGCCCCATTGAAGTCGAACAGTCACCCCCACAAGCTTTACCTGAAGAAATTTGGGGGGAAGAATGGCGATTTGCTACTATTGCAGCAGAAGATATTATCTTATTTCGCGATCGCGCTCTTCCCATTGTTGAAATACCAGATCAATCCTTACCCGTTAATCTCAAAATAGCTTCAACCCTACCCATTCCTGGGATCATTATCTATGGGGGAAGACAATCATTACAACTAGCGCAATGGTTACAAATTGCTAAACCATTTAGCCTCAATTACATCCCAACCGAAGTAGGAAAATCAGGAGGATTAATCTTAGAAACGGGATTAGTAGATCGTTGGATTGTCGCCACCTTTGAAGATCCAGAAGTCGCCAAAGCAGCATTAAATTATTCTCAACGCAAAGAAACCAGTCAAGGACTACATTTTATTTTGATCCAACCCGATAATTCAGGGATGACTTATACGGGATTTTGGCTACTATGTTCGTTGTGAGAGGGGGTGAGAGGGTGACTAATGAATTTTCTCAATTCTCAATTCTCCTCATATCTCGCCCCTTGCTGATCTAAACTTAATAGTAAAGTTTCCGCCTTAACCCCAACTTCCTCCCAGGCGGATTTCATCGCTGTCGCAACCGATTCTGCTTGAGTCGCATCAGTGAGGGCTAAAAGAGTTGGACCTGCGCCACTAATCACCATACCGTAAGCACCAGCTTTCATTGCAGCGAATTTAACTTCCTCGTAACCTTTAATCAGCTTTTGGCGATAAGGTTGATGAATCTTATCCATCATTGCTTCTTGTAACCAGTCCTTATTTCCCGTTTCCAAGCCCTTTAAGAGTAGTCCGAGGCGAGAAATGTTAAAAATGGCATCACCACGGCTAAATTCCTTGGGAATGACTTTTCTGGCGGATTCTGTGGAGAGTTCAAAGTCAGGAATAGCAACTACTGGAACAATATCGGGATGCCAAAAAAGGGGTACTTCTAGGTTAGATTTATTTTGGCTTGATTGTACAGCTAAACGACAACCACCGAGAAGGGCGGGAACAACATTATCAGGATGTCCTTCAAGCGCGATCGCGATTTCCATAATCTCAGGTAAACTCAAAGGAGTATCAACCAAAGCATTTGCACCCATCAATCCCCCCACAATCGCCGTCGCAGAACTTCCTAAACCCCTAGCTAAGGGAACACCTAACTCAATTTCCATTTTCACATTTGGGGGCGTTTGCTGAAGATGTTCATAGAGACGAACAAAAGCCCGATAAGCGAGATTACTAGAATCAGTAGTTACTGTCTCTGCATCTTTTCCTTTAACCACAAAAGTGACAGGAGTTTCTTGTTCTGGAATGATCTCAAACTTGAACTTGTTAGATAAACTTAAAGCAGCCCCTAAACAATCAAAGCCAGGTCCTAAATTCGCTGTTGTTCCTGGAACAATAACCGTAATTTCTTGAGGTTTTACCGTTGTCTCTAAGGAAAGACCAATTCCATATTCCTCCGAATCAATCGGGATAACTTGTTCTTTAGATTTCAGACGACGAATCGGGAAACTCGCGGTTAAAGCGGTAGTGCGTTCGTCACTGTGGAGAGAAAACTCCGTCTCACTCGGATCAATTTCGACATATTTCTCCATCACTTCCAGAATACCTTTCCGCATCATCTCCACGATTTCTGGGGTGAGGCTGGTGCGATCATGGGCAATAATTAATTTTAGTCGCTGTTTCGCTTCTGTCCCAGTTTTGCTTGGTTGCGTCCAGGGAAAAATTCTTTCGAGGAGTTGACTAATCATTACAGGAGTTAGGAGTTAAAAGATATCAAAATTTAGCTATTAAAAAGGCTTTTTAGGCGATTGAAGAAACCGACTTTTGGGGCTATATCTAGCCAGGGAACTTCTTCCCCTTCTAAGCGTTTGGCGATATTCTGAAAGGCTAGACCAGGAAGAGAAATATTTTCATTGAGAATTAATGGTTCTCCCTTATTACTGGCGATAATCACCTGTTCGTCATCAGGAATAATCCCAATCAGCTTAACCGCCAAGATTTCCATGACATCTTCCACACTCATCATTTGCTGTTGTGCCACCATTGCTGGTTTAATGCGGTTAATAATCAAGTTAATCTTTTTAATGCCATAGGCTTCAAGTAAGCCCACAACTCGGTCTGCATCTCTTACCGCTGCAACTTCTGGGGTCGTGACGATTAGGGCTTCATTTACCGCCGCGATCGCGTTACGAAATCCCATCTCAATTCCTGCGGGAGAATCCACCAAAATATAATCATAATGCTTGGCAAGGGCAGAAACCAACATCCGCATTTGGCGAGGGGAAATTGATTCTTTGGTACGGTTTTGCGCAGCAGGAAGTAAAGTAAGACCTTCTTGGCGTTTATCTTTCACTAGGGCTTGTTCTAAGCGACAGTCTCCAGCGAGAGCATCCATCGCTGTATAAACAACACGGTTTTCTAGTCCGAGGAGTAGGTCTAAATTGCGTAAACCAAAATCCGCATCAATCAACACAACCTTTTTTCCGAGTTGCGCGATCGCCATACCTAAATTTGCAGTAACTGTGGTTTTTCCCACGCCTCCCTTACCAGAGGTAACAACAATAATGCGACTCATTTTCGTCATGGGTGTTTTCGGTAGTGTCTTGATCAGAAAAAATTTCCCTCAAGTGAGTTTAAATGATATTAAGATATTACGCCATTAATGCCTTACTGCTCTGATTTTTTTAAAAGGCTTTTTTCTACTGTATAGTTAGTCTAAATCCTTTGAATGTAATAAATACTGATTTGCTTCGACCTAA
>JBBQDV010000194.1:0-5913 GCA_038320005.1 Cyanophyceae cyanobacterium | reverse complement strand
AGGAAATCTAGAAAGTCTCAAAGATATCCCGAAACCCAAGGTGGGAGAGTCACCAACCGCGATTTGATGCGCTCATAGCCCCATTCCTCGATAGGATATTAGTTTATTCTGACCATTTTGTGAGAATTGATTAATATGTCCTATTTAAAAACAGTAGCAGAAATTAAAAACGCGATCGCGAATCCCATTGAAAAAATTGCGCTTTACTCCCAAGCCCCAATCCTTTGGATGGATACGGAAGTTGCAGATTATAAGACAAAGCAACCGCGACTCTCCCTCATTCAAATTTCTAGCCACTCCACCGACTTAACAGGGGAGAAGGCGTTGCTGAACTAGGGGATGAATCTTGGAGGGACAGGGATATCCCAGAACTTAAGATAATTAATCAATAATCGAATCGAATGTTTCAACATCTCAATGGATTTGGAGTAACACAAGTTCTTGCCATCTAGTCGTGCTGAGTAATGCGGAAATCGGGTATTTTCCCCTTCTACTCTGTTCATGTAAGTCTTACTAATAATCTGGTCTCCGTCTGGAATGTAGTTTGGATAGACCTTATACCCAAAGCTTTTTCTACGATAATTTTGCTGTGAAGAGGAAAATATGATAAAAAATACAAAAAAATTCCCCTCTGTGTTGTTCAGAGAGGAAAAATAGTGAAAAGTGGGAAAAGGTTTACTTAATGGTAACTTTTCCGCCAGCAGCTTCAAGTTGCTTCTTGATATCTTCAGCTTCTTCTTTAGCAATGCCTTCTTTAATCGCTTTCGGAGTGGACTCAACCATATCCTTAGCTTCTTTCAGACCTAAGCCAGTTAAAGCACGAACAACTTTAAGAATTGCAATCTTCTTGTCGCTCGGAACTTCGTCCAAAACAACATCAAACTCAGTTTTCTCTTCTTCAGGTTCAGCAGCAGCACCGCCACCAGCCATCATCATCATACCGCCAGCAGGAGCAGCAGCACTCACCTCGAAGGTTTCTTCGATTTGCTTAACGAGTTCAGCAGCTTCGAGTAGGCTGATAGTTTTCAACTTTTCGAGAATTTCATCAGTTACAGCAGACATTTTTTGTTAACTCCTATCTTGTATTAGTTGTAATAAGTTTTATTTCTAGCTTCGTGACATAAATCATCAAGGCTAGATGTTTTGCAATTTAACCAGCTTTGTTTGATTCAGAATTATCTTCTTTATCTGCATAAGCTTGTAAACCACGTGCCAAAGAAGAAGGCACTTCCTTGATACCCACCGCAATTTTTGTAGCGAGAGCATTGATTGTTCCAGCAATTTGAGCGTAAAGCTCTTCTTTTGTTGGTAAATCGCCTAAAGCATCAACTTGAGCTTGGTTAAGGAGACGACCCTCCATAACACCACCCCGTAATTCGGTTTTCTTAGTGGCTTTTTTGAAGTCGCGATAAGCTTTGATTGCGCCACTGAAGTCTTCAGGAACTAGCAAAAATGCAGAAGAGTCTTTCAGGAAACTCTGCATCGGTTGCCAGTTTTCATCACCCTCAACAGCAAGATTCATCAAAGAATTTTTTGCTACTTTACAGGTTGCGCCAGAATCACGGAGACGGTTTCTCAAGTCACCAATCTCAGCAACACTTAAGCCCTTGAAATCAATGACAACAGCAAGTTGAGCCTTACTCAAATTTTCCTTGAGCGAAGCAACAACTGCTTTTTTTTCTTCTAGGGTTCTTCCCATTTCTGTCTCACCTCCTTTTTCTATCGGGTCAAATAAATCTATTTGCCCTATATTTTTCAAATTTCCCCTTGCTCTACCTACACTTACCCAAAAATGAGTAAACCTCGGACGTGATGCTGCCGAGGTTTACTATTGACTGAAGCGTAAAATATTGATTAACTGCTATAAAACAATAGCAAGGGGAACTCAAGTATTACTTTTTTCTTCGTCAACCTCGGCAGGATATTTAAGCGGTTTGCACCTGCGGTCTGCGGTTTTTTTGTAAGGATTTGCTCATTATATATTCTAGCTTATCCAGGTTTTACTTGATCTAATTTAAGATCCCGTAAACTACTGACCTCAATTTGAATCGAAGGTCCCATAGAAGCAGAGACATAAATAGTGCGCCAGTAGCGACCTTTTGCCCCAGCAGGACGATTACGGTCGATAGTATCTTGCAATGCTTTCAGGTTTACCAACAAGTCTTCTGCCGGGAAAGAGGACTTGCCAAACATAATGTGAACAACACCAGTTCTATCCGCACGGAATTCTTGTTTACCAGCTTTAAATGCGTTGATTGCCCCCACTAAATCATTGGTTACTGTTCCTCCTTTCGGGGAAGGCATTAAACCACGAGGACCGAGGACACGCCCTAGTTTTGCCACTTGGGGCATCATATCAGGAGTAGCGACTAAGAGGTCAAAGTCCATCATCCCTTTTTGAATCTCATCAATTAGTTCTTCTGAACCAACTAAGTCTGCTCCTGCTTGGCTGGCTTCAGCAACCTTTTCACCTTTGGTAATTACTGCTATTCTTACAGTTTGTCCTGTACCTTTGGGAAAAGAAACAGTTGTTCTCAATTGTTGGTCGCTATATTTAGGGTCGATTCCTAAGCGAATATGAGCTTCTGCGGTTTCGTCAAATTTTGCCGTTGCCGTTTCTTTAAGTAAGTTGAGAGCTTCTAATGGTTCATAGGTTCGCTGCTCAACTTTCTTTAATGCGGATTGCATTCGGCGAGAAAGTTTTTTTGCCATTTCTTTGATTCTCCTTGGGTTCTAGCGAAGCTGTTGCCTCTCCCCTATATCAGTTAATATTTATTTATCTCTAATCAGTGACGATTAGATTAGTATTTTCAGTTTTGAACCGTAACTCCCATATTTCTGGCAGTACCTTCGACAATATTCATTGCTGCTTCAATGTCGTTGGCATTCAGGTCAGGAAGTTTGGTTTCAGCAATTGTTCGCAACTGGTCACGAGTAATTGAACCCACTTTTTCTTTATTGGGTTGACTTGAACCTTTTTCAATTCCTGCTGCTTGTTTAATTAAAACTGAAGCAGGAGGAGTTTTGAGTATAAATGTAAAACTGCGGTCTTCGTAAACCGAAATTTCAACGGGAATTACACTACCCACTTGGTCTGCGGTTTTGGCGTTGTAATCTTTACAAAACGCCATGATGTTTACCCCGTGCTGACCAAGAGCAGGACCTACTGGAGGTGCAGGGTTTGCTTTACCTGCGGGTAACGCTAATTTAATGAGCGCAACTACTTTTTTTGCCATTACTAGCCTTGTTTTTCAACTTGAGTAAATTCTAATTCTACGGGCGTATCTCGTCCAAAAATCGAAAGCAGTGCTTTGAGCTTACTCCGTTCAGGACTAACTTCAATTACTTCACCTTCAAAATCTTTAAATGGACCAGAAAGCACAACAATTTTGTCTCCAGAGGCAAGATTAACTTTGACTACTGGTTCTTGTTCAGTTGCTTGCTTAAAGATACGCTCTACTTCTGACGGGCTTAGGGGTAATGGTTTAACATGACCTCTTCCCCGTCCATAACGACGTTTTTGTTCTGCCCCGACAAAGTTAATCACATTCGGGGTGTTTTTGACAACCTGCCAGGCTTCATCATCTAGTTTCCACTGCTGCAACTCTTCGTCATGAGTTAAAGCCATACGAACTAGAACGTAGCCAGGAAAGACTTTTTCCTCGCTATGAAGACGACTGCCATCTTTGCGGACTTTTACCGTGGGTGTCTGAGGGATTTGTACCTGAAGGATTTTTTCAGCAACATCTAAGGTTTTGACGCGCTGCTCCAAATTGGCTTTCACCCGTTTTTCACAACCAGAAGCGACTTGGACAGCATACCAGCGAGATTTTCTGGACTGCTGTTCTTGTTCATTGTCGTTATTGTATTCTTCTGGTTCATTCTCAAAACTCATAGGAATACCCTCTGCGCTCCCCAAGCGAAAAATTGATCAACTAAATAAATTAAGGTGGCGACCAAAATAACCATTAAGATGACAGCAGCAGATTCACTAATCAACTGTTGCCGAGATGGCCATACAACTTTTGCAAGTTCTTCTTTAGTCCCTTGAAGGAACTTGACGAGGTCGAACCCACTGTCTGCTTTGGCTTGTTTAACCTCAGCTTTCTCTTTGTTCACTGTATCTTTTTTTGCCATGGCTCATCTCCTACCCCTGTTCTCATGCGATATCGTCAAGTCTGACTTTTCTTAAAACTGAGCTTTTTACTAGTGTATCGAAAAGTCGATGACCTGTTCAGGTTGATGGTGACAACGCACTCTCTTTTAAGTAGTATCTACTCAAATAAATAACACTGCCACTAATCCTTTTTATGGGCATGGGCAGCGTTTAATTTTTTAGAGAGCGCGCCCTGGAGGACTTGAACCCCCGACATCAGGTTTTGGAGACCTGCGTTCTACCAACTGAACTAAGAGCGCACAATTTCCATCTTATCTTAAATCAGACTGCTGTTGTTGTCAAGAAAATAATCTTTAAAGTCAGATAATTACTTGATCGAGCGGTCGAAACGCTGTTTGACACGAGTTGCTTTCCCAACACGATCGCGCAAATAATACAATTTTGCCCGACGCACTTTACCGCGACGAATAATTGTAAATTGCTCAATCTGAGGAGAATGGAGTAAAAATACTCTTTCTACCCCAATCCCTTGGAAAATTTTGCGTACAGTAATGGTTTCACTAATTCCGCCATTACGCATTGCAATGACAGTTCCTTCGTAAGGCTGGACTCGTTCCTTTCCACCCTCTCGAATCCGTACACCCACCCGAACCGTATCACCGACATAAATAATCGGATTATCGGATTTCAAGTGTTCTGCTTCAATTGAATTAATAATCGCTTCGGCATTCATCGTTTTTTTTGAAAACTCACAGTCTAATATTGTAACGCTGAAATTGGTCAAAAGCAAAGATCAAACAAAGCTTTAACCAAAACGACCACTAACATATTCCTTAGTAGATTCTTCCTTGGGATTATAGAACATTTGCTCTGTTTGACCGTATTCGACCAAATAGCCTGAACGCTTTCCTTCTTCTGCGGAAGTAATATTAAAGAATGCTGCCATATCAGAAGCACGGGTTGCTTGCTGCATATTGTGAGTCACAATTATAATCGTGTATTCTTGCTTTAACTCCTGCATCAACTCTTCAATTTTGAGAGTAGAGAGCGGATCAAGTGCCGAACAAGGCTCATCCATCAGGACAATTTTTGGCTCAATCGCGATCGCGCGAGCAATACAAAGACGCTGTTGCTGTCCCCCCGAAATAGATAAACCACTTTCCTTCAGTTTATCCTTCAACTCATCCCAAATTGCAGCCCGACGCAAAGAACGTTCAACTAGCTCGTCCATATCTCCCTTATATCCATTGATACGCGCCCCGTAAGCAATGTTATCGTAAATTGATTTAGGAAAAGGATTCGGCTTCTGAAATACCATCCCAATACGACGACGGACTTCAACCGCATCAACTCCCTTTTTATAAAGATTCTGGTTTTTATAGATAATCTCTCCTTCTACCCTTGCGCCAGGAATGAGATCATTCATACGATTAAAACAGCGCAGTAGGGTACTTTTCCCACAACCAGATGGTCCAATAAAAGCAGTAATCTTATTTTCAAGAATATTCATCGAAACATGACGTACTGCCTCAAAGGTTTTGTAAAAAACAGATACTTTATTTAACTCAAAAACAGCTTTATCTGTAGCTATGCCAAGATCAGAAACCATAGAAATAATTTTAATTTGGTAAATATTAATTAATAAACTTTTCGCGGTGTCAATACCCGAGCGAGAATAAGAGCAGTTAAAATAATTGCCAGCAAAACCAATGCTGCTGTCCAAGCAATTTGCCGTTGTGGTTCATAAGGAATAATTGCGAAGAAATAGATAAGAACAGGTAAAGTCGCTATTGGTT
>JBBQDV010000193.1:0-5936 GCA_038320005.1 Cyanophyceae cyanobacterium | reverse complement strand
CAGCACCTAATAAAAATATTTTTATATCATCATTATCCTTATGATACTGATAAAATGCTGGGAAAAAGTCAGAGCCTGAAACCTTTTCTTCTACTGGAGACTTAAGAAAATATGAGGCGTACATCAATATTTTACTATCACAGGTTTTATAAGTCGCAGCTTGATAAGCTTCGTGGAAATCATAGTCTTTTTGAAGTTTCATTAAATGATCGACATTAGCAGTAAAAACAATCCCCCCATAGCGAGATAACTTCTTGAGTAACTCCTTTGTTCCTAAATTATCAATATCTATATTGAGTATTCTGATTTTATCCATTTCAGACAAGTAAGTCAATTACAATTAAAGTTTTTCTTAAATAAGTTTAACGTATTTTTAATATTTACAGGGAAAAATAGATAATAATAAATTAAATTTGAGCAACTAAATTCTCGTAAATCTCTAAGATTTTTTGAGCTTTATTTTCCCAAACAAATTCCTTAGCTCTTTTCACTGATTCTGAAGACATTTGCTTTTTCAAATCATTATTATTAAAAAGCAATTCTATTTTCTTGACAAACTCATCAATTACGTACTGACGAGAAATCGGTTCTATTTTAAAACCCGTAATATCTGTCACATATTCCCCTATACCTCCATTATTAATGACAATACAAGGTAAACCAGAAGCCATTGCTTCGATAACAACCGCTCCTCCAAATTCTCGAATAGAAGGAAAACAAAAAATATCTGCTTGTTGATAATAATTTTTAGTTTCTTCTTGATTAACCCACCCTGAAAATTCAACAATAGAATTTAATTTAAGTTTTTGAACTTGTTTAGATAGATTTTCCCTTTCAGAACCATCTCCAACAATCGTTAATTTAATTCTATTTCTAATTGAATCCTTGATTTTACTCACGGCTTCAATTAACATATCTGCTCCTTTATAAGGAACTAACCGACCGACAAAGAGCAAATCCAGAGTATCTTTAGAAAAAGTTTTATCTTCAGAGACTAAAAAATCTTTTGTAATACCATTTTCATAAAACAGTTTAACTTGAGAATCTGGTAAAGAAAATAAATCTTGTATCAGATTCAATGTATAAGTTGAACCCAACAATATCTTGCTTGCTTGCTGGTAAGTCTTGGGATAATTAGGAATCAAATATCTTCCCACTGTCCTTAAAAAGTTGAGGTAAGCAAATTCTTGTCTAGCAACTTTTTGGAATCCGATAGGAAAGGGAACTCCACCATTAACTGGACCGAGTAAAAATGGTGTGTTTTGACAAGCCTTAATAATTTTGTAAGGATATCGAGGCATCATGGGCGTGAGGCCATGAACAATATCATATTCTCCTTGCTGAACTAAATTCTTGAATCGTTTATAAACCTGGTTATCAAATTCAGCGTAAATTGGATAATTTAAGGTATTAAATAAAGGCCAGTTTGTTTTACCCCTTGTGGTTAGGCTCTCAATAAGATTATAATATTTTTTGATCTTATTGCTTTCAGGAATATAAGTGATATTTTTATGTTCTGAATACTTTTGTAATGCCGACTTGTTCCTTTCATGAGTCACCAAAGTTATACTAACAAGTTTGCTCAATTCTTGATAGTACCGATAACCAACTAAAGGAACAGAAGACCAATCAGGGTTACATTGTTCAATAATCAATAAGGCTTTAATACTTTTAGCATTCATTACTTTGACTCCTCGTGATATACTTGTGAATAATATTCTTGATATTCTGGTGATAGTAAAGATTGCCACCAATTTTGATTATTTAAATACCATTTAATTGTTTTCTTTAATCCGCCTTCTAAGGTCTCTGAAGGAGTCCAACCTAGTTCTTGTTTAATTTTAGTTGCATCAATCGCATAACGCCGATCATGTCCAGCCCTATCTGTAACAAAAGTAATTAGTTTTTGGGGCGGAGAGATAGGAAGGTCAGCAGTTAGTTCACTCATCACCTCACAGATTTTATTAACTAAATCGATATTTTTAACTTCATTATTTCCGCCAATATTATAAGTTTCTCCAGGTTTTCCTTTATTTATTACCACATCTAAAGCTTGACAATGATCCCCCACATACAACCAGTCACGAATATTTTGTCCATCTCCATAAACAGGTAAAGGTTTACCTAGTAAAATATTTATACAGATCAGAGGAATGAGCTTTTCTGGATAATGGTAAGCTCCATAGTTATTGGAACAATTGGTGATAATTGTCGGTAAGGCGTAGGTATGATAGTAAGCACGGGCTAAGTGATCACTTCCCGCTTTGGAGGCTGAGTAGGGGCTATTTGGCGCATAGGGCGTAGTTTCCCTAAAAGGGGGATCATCAGATTTTAGGCTACCATAAACTTCATCGGTAGACACATGAAGAAAGCAATAGTCTGTGGGCTTATTTTTGCTTTCCCAATGTTGGCGAAAGGCTTCGAGTAAAGTATAAGTTCCAACTACATTGGTTTGGATAAATGCACTGGGTTCAAGGATTGAGCGATCAACGTGAGTTTCTGCTGCAAAATGAGCAATAGTATCAATATTTTTTGTGTTTAGAAGGGTGTCGATGAGAGCGCGATCGCGAATATCTCCTTTGATGAAATTAAACTGTGGATAATCTTTTACTTCAGCCAAATTAGCCAGGTTTCCCGCATAGGTTAGCGCATCAAGGACAATAACTTCGTCGTGGGGATGATACTGACACCAATGATGGACAAAATTAGAACCGATAAAACCAGCCCCTCCAGTCACTAAAATATTACGTTGTTTCTTCTCTGATTCTTCTTTCATATTTATAAACAAGTTAAACAAGTTCTATTTGTGAATCATCCCCAATCATAAAACGCATTCCTTTGGGATGTCGGGGTGCGACACTAAGTTGGGCGCGTTGTCCAATAAGGCTATCGACAATACGTTGGGAAATACCCTCAACCCGAGCATCTTGTAAAATTACACTATGGTCTAACTCAACATCAATTAAAGTTACGCCATCCGCAATACTGGTATAAGCACCAACAAAGCAGTTTTCTAAATAACAAAAATCCCCAATAATCACAGGACCGCGAATCTTACAATTGACTAATTTCGTCCCTACCCCAATTTGAGTGCGTCCAAAAATCTTCGTATTTGTGTCAATTTCCCCAAGGATTTGACAATCAGTAGCATCATCTAAAACAACGCGATTGGCTTCTAAGAGATCATCTTTTTTACCAGTATCTAACCACCAACCCTCTAATTGCTGCGCTTCTACGACTTTATCTGGCTGATCAATTAAATACTGAATCGCATCAGTAATTTCTAGTTCTCCCCTCGGGGAAGGTTTAATCTGCGCGATCGCGTCATGAATTACAGGTTTGAAAAAGTAAACTCCCACTAATGCTAAATTAGAAGGGGGATTAGCAGGCTTCTCAATAAGTTGTAACACCCTTCCTTCCTCATTTACCTTCGCTACCCCAAACGCACTTGGATTAGGGACAGAACAGAGTAACACCAGAGAATCTAAGTCCTTCTGCTGAAAATGCGCCAGAAAGTTGCTCAGATTTCCCTGAATCAAGTTATCTCCTAAATACATCACAAAAGGAGAGTCTTTTAAAAAGGGTTGCGCAACTTTAACCGCGTGGGCGAGTCCCGCAGGTTCAGATTGGAGAATATAGGTTATATTCGCCCCAAAACGTTCTCCATAGCCAGTTTTTGCCTTGATCTCTTCACCAGTTTCAGGGGAAATAATAATCCCGATATCGGTGATCCCCCCTGCGACAATCGCCTCAATTCCATACCACAGAATTGGTTTATTCGCCACGAGAACCAGTTGTTTTGCGCCAGTATGGGTAAGGGGACGTAAGCGAGTTCCTTTACCACCAGAAAGAATTAGTGCTTTCATAACAATTACAGATTGTGAGTATAAAGTTGATTGAGCATTTTTCTTAGACTTTGTCGCCACTGGGGGGGATGGGTTTTCAGTAACTTAGTGATTTTTTGGCAATTCAAGACCGAGTAGGGAGGACGCACCGCAGGAGTGGGATATTCCGCTGTTGTAATCGGGACGACTTCCTCAATGAGAAGGGGAAAGCCAATTTGTTCCGCTTCCTCAAAAATAGCTACGGCGAAATCGTACCAACTTGTTACGCCACTATTGGTGTAATGGTAGATTCCAGCGGGGATTGTGGGTAGAGAAATCAGTTGCGCGATCGCGATCGCGAGATCGTACGCCCAAGTTGGACTTCCCACTTGATCACAAACTACCCGCAGTTGCTTTTTCTCTTTCCCTAAACGTAACATCGTCTTGACAAAATTACCCCGACCATGTGCCCCATAAACCCAAGCAGTACGGAGAACCAAAGCGCGATCGCAATTAGCCTCAACCCCTTGTTCTCCTGCTAACTTCGTTTTTCCATATACACCCACCGGATTAGGAAAACAGTCTTCCGTATAAGGTCTATTTCCATTCCCATCAAAGACATAATCCGTAGATAGATGAATCAGGTTAGCCCCAAGCTGCTTCGCCTCCCTTGCGATCAAAGTTGGCGCAATTCCATTAACTATATTTGCTAATTCAACTTCACTTTCCGCTTTATCTACCGCAGTATAAGCAGCCGTATTAATGATGATATCAGGCTGTAAGGTCTGGAGTTGCTGTTGAATCTGCTCAGGCTTCGTTAAATCTAAACGATCTCGCCCTACCCCAATCACAGTGAGATCCCGAACTAACAATAACAATTTTTGTAGCTCTTGCCCCAACTGTCCATATACGCCTGTGACCAAAATCCGTTTCATGCAAATGTTTTAACCTTTTTATTTAACTCACTACTTGCGTAAAATTTTCAAACAGATCCTTGTTGCAGTTATTTATTTAAGTGCTTTCCATTAAGTATATAGGGCTATTCTTCATTTTGGCGTATATATATGGGTATAGACAAAATATTTTCTTTGTTCTAGACTAGGCGAATAGCCTAAATTCGCTATTTTTTTTGTAAAACTCTAGAATTTATTCTTAAATTAAGCGTACACACAACAACTTAACTTGTCTTTTCTTGAAATCATATGCAATTTATAGATTTTTTTGAGCGCACTTACGTTATCAACTTGCCAACAAGAAAAGATAGACGAAAGTTGATAACAAAAGAATTACAAAAAGTAAATATGCCTGTCACTCCCAAAAAAGTTGAGATCTTCCCAGGCATTTGCCCTGATAGCCCTGGGGGATTTCCAGGACTGGGAGTTCGGGGTTGTTTTTTAAGCCACCTTTCAATTTTAAAAGCAGCACAAAGAGAAGGACTTAAGAATGTTCTAGTAATAGAAGATGATCTTTTTATCTCTGATAAATTAAAAAATCATCAAGATACCTTAACCGAACAACTGAAAACAAAAGATTGGGGCTTTGTGTATTTTGGACACTACTTAGAAACCAACGATACCAACGAAGTTATACTTTCCCCTTATCTCCCTAACCAAGGAATCGTCACAGCCCATTTTTATGCAATAAATAAAAATATTTTAGGAAGACTCATTGATTTTTTGGAGGTATTACAAGAAAGACCTAGTGGACATCCTCAAGGAGGACCAATGCACCTTGATGGGGCTTACTCAACCTTTCGTGCCCAAAACCCAGACATAATTACCCTTATTGCTTCCCCGAGTCTGGGAAGACAACGTAGTTCTCGCAGCGATATTGCTCAAAGGCAGTGGTTTGACCAAACCCCAGGAGTTAAACAGTTAATAACTGTCCTTCGGAATAGCCGAGAAAGATTGCGAAGTTGACACCGTATTTTATTGAAAAGTTTCTGCCTTTTTGAGTAAAGTTCCAGATTGGTCTTTCTCCGAGAGAATCGGAGTTCCCTCAATTTGCCAATCAATACCTAAGTCGGGATCATTCCAGAGGATACTTCGCTCGTATTGCGGAGCATAGTAATCTGTCGTTTTATACAAAACCTCTGCAACTTTAGAGAGAACA
>JBBQDV010000192.1:0-5938 GCA_038320005.1 Cyanophyceae cyanobacterium | reverse complement strand
CTCTGGGATTTTATTAGTTGAATTCTATCTCCACTAGGATTTGATGCGAATAACGATATATTCCTAATGGATTAATATAAGGTCTACGGTTTAAATGAGCCAGTTTTCTACTTTTTTTCTCTTCGCCAATCTCTTGAATTTTGGCAAATATTCTTCCTGTGGGATGTTTAATAAAGTCAGATAAGATATTGGTGTCGAGTAAGTAGAAATAATTCGTCTTCACAGGTCAATATCATCATCTAGAGAAAATGGTTCATCTTCAATTTCTGGGAAGTCTTCATCAATATCGTCTAGAGTTGCAAAGACTGCGAGGAGAGATTTTTTTTGATAGGGTTCAATAATAAGTTTGCCTTCTTCTTGGCGAATCGTAACTTCTTTCGTAGATAGGTTAAGTTCCTGGGGAATGGTTACGATTTGGTTATTACCTTGTTGGATGAGTTGAACGTGATATTCGCTTTGCATAACTAATAATCTCAGGGATTAAATTAGTTGAATTCTATCTCAATACAGTAGGAAAGGACGATCGCGCGATCATTCTTTTCCTGCGTGTCATGGCTCAAAACTGAACAAAAGAGGAATTAATTCAAAATATCCTCAGCAGATATACAGCCATAAGCATAAAATTGTTGTTGAATATCACTGTCCCAAGTGGGATTAATAATTGGGGTTGATTGGGCAGCATAGAGGCGTTGATTACCATCAGGTTCTACTGTTCCGAGAAACTCTGTTTCGTAATCTAGGAAGACAGATGGTGGGGTAGGGAAAAGGAGTGCTTGTGCTGATTGTGTTTTAGTACCTAACAATTGTCCCTCAACAACCTGTGCCAGAGAAAATTCTGGAGGTGTGGTAACTTCCTGAAATGGTACTGTTTGGGTCATATCTCGTCGGGTGCGGATAAGGCAAACTTGACCCAATGTTTGAGAGGGAAACACCGTCATAAAGTAGTTGGGAAGCATATTCCAGTCACGACTCCAAGTGCCTAAAAATGGAGCAACTTCAGGATCAATCTCTGCCCAATTTTGGCGGAATTCAATCAGTTCACTAGGAATCGGAGTTGCAACGCTGGTGATTTTTCCTAGTCCCAAAAGATTCAGTTCTGACTCAATCCAAGATTGAAACTGAGTCTGGTGTTCTGCTAAAGCACTATCAGTTAGAGGAGTAGCGAAATCTATCGCTTCTAAATGAGGCTGATTAATGTAGGAGTCTGGTAAAGGGGTACAAGATACCAAAAGCAAAGCAGTTAACCCCCATCTTCTCTGACAAACAGTTCTTTTCATAGCAATTCCTAAGTTAATTAGAAAAAAAGACGATCGCGCGATCGTCCTTTTGTTGCATTTTGTAGTTATTAGGGAGCATCTTACTCCCACTACAATTTAAGCAAGCTTATCAATATTTCGCACATCGTAGCTTAAAGTGGAACGATTGATGTTTTTTGTCCTTAACTCATCGATTGTTCCTTGATATGATATCAATACCTCTCGTTTAAGAGGTTGATAGAAATTTTCACCAACGAATTATCAATATATTCAGACCCGCTGTTGTCGTCAAGTATTGCTTATTCGAGAAGTATTGGATATGATATTACTTATTTACACTACGAAAAGCCATGAGTGAAAAAGATAATAACAAAGCAGAGGCTGCTGGATTTGCTGCGGGGGGAGCAGGGGCAGGTTTAGTAGCTGCTGCGTGGTTAGGGAATATGGGTTTAGCTGTTGGAGGTACTGCTGTAGCCGTTGGTGCTGCTCCTGTTGTAGCAGCAGGTACAATAGCTGGACTAGCAGCATACGGAATTAAGAAAGCGCTAGATGACTAACTCTTAACCAAGTTTTTGAGGGGAGATTGAAAAATGAGGTACGTTACCCCAAGCGTACCTTCAATTTATTTGAATAACTTATAATTTTTGGTGGCTCATCATGAAAGAAGCCCTTCATGTAGCGTCAGGTAAGCGCATTTTAGCAACAGAAGCTGAATACGAAATGTATTTTGGGATTTTTCTTTGTCCTGATTGCAAAAAATCTCTTCACCTAAGAAAGTCATTCACGCGAAATGGGAAAGTTACGAATGCTTCCTTTATTCATCCAGCAAGAGATAGTAGTGATGAAAAGTGTAGATATCGTGTTGACTGGGGAGTAGATGAAGACGAGATCAGTAATGATGGGATTGATATTCACTCAAAAGGTCAAATCTTTGCTGCTTTAAAACAGCATTTCCTCTCCTGCTTCAATAACTATAAAATCCAAGGATCTGTAAAGATAAGCGAAAACAAAGAATATAGCTTTAATAACAAAGACTTATTCGAGATCAACCAATATAAGAAAACTTTGGTAAAAACTGCAAATAAAGTGTTAGGACTCCAAAACAATTACGGGCTAATTCTTCTTTGCCAAGATTTATTTACTGATATTAAAAAAAGAAATATTAAAAATCTTTTCCAAGAATTACCTGTAGTAGATGAAGCGTTAAACGAAAGAGTGTTAGTTTTCAGTGCAAATACTCTTATCCGTAATCGCAGAAACGAGACATTTGGAGCTACTCTTGATGAGATTAATACTAAACTAACTGATGAAGAGCTTAAAGTTTGTCAAAAGTTCGAGAGAAAATTCTTTAAGACACCATATCCCTTGGCAACACCGACATTCGCGGTAAAGTTGGACGATAATGGTTTAAAATATCAATATCCATTTTCATCTCAAGAGAAATCAGGGAAATATTTCTTCAATTTTAACGTTCATAATCATGTTACCACATTAGTATTAGAATTTTTGATTTTCTCTGCTCCTGATTCACTAAGAGAAATGTTTTTCTATTACGTTTTTGAAGATGAAAGTATATTCTGGGCAATGAATCATTTTTCTGTTGATGATTTGAAAGGAATTTACTCTACGATAAACAAAAAGTCTAATAGAAAACCTTTTAAGAAAACCTATACAAAACTTATAGAAGAATTTAGCAAAAAAGAAATAAAATCTCGTTTAGTTGAAGATTCCAAGCCTCACATAGCTAAAAACCTCATTTTATTCATACTGATGGTAACAATTCTGAATGTGCTAAATGTAAACTGGAGTTGCGGACTCTCTATAAAATATTAGACTTCTCTAAACTTTTAGAAGAACAATACTCATAGGCTAAACTCTGAAGCTATAAGAAAGAAGCCTGCGGAGGCAGACTAACAAAAAAATCATTTTTACCCTCCTGAGTGTAATCTTCAATCCACTGGAGACAATCCCGAATATGGATTAAGTAAAGTTTGCTATCTTTCATAAAGTAATTGCCTCAGCAAGCACCCGTTCTTTAATAAAATAATGAAGAGATTGGGTTGTAGCTACATCCACCTTGGCATTGAGTAGAACCTCCAAATCCTGTATTAACCCGACTGGAAACCAAGGAGAGACTTTATCTAAGTCGTAATCTACCAAAAGATCAATATCACTTTCTTCTGTATCTTCCCCTCGCGCCACTGAACCAAATACTCGCACATTAAATGCTCCATGCTGGGCTGCAATGGTTAAAATTCTATCTCGTTGTTTTTGTAATTTGTCTCTCAATGCCATAGAACAACCTTCTCAAATCTTAATTTACTTGTTGAACTAGCTCCACAACTACTCTAATCTTACTCGCTCTGGGAAAGGAGCAAGAATGAGCTTTTTCTTAGGTTTTCTTGGTCACTTAATTAAAAAAGAAAAGACGATCGCGCGATCGTCCTTTTTTGCATTTCAAACCTAAATATTAACCAAGCAAGCCTTCAGCCCGTTGCGCCAAAGCTTCAGCAGTTAAACCATTAAACGCCATGATTTCCCCTGCGCTAGATGCAGTTTCGCCACGCTTCCAACAGAAAGTATCACGGGGGGAAGAACTGCGTAACATAATCGGTTCTAACATCGCACTTGCGCCACCCGTTACGCCAATCAGCGCATCGCCACCGAAGAGACTCTCAAAGCCCGCATCATCGAGGAAATGACCATCCTTATCAGTGACCGTATCCCAAGCGACATCAGTGGGACGGTAGAGGCGACGAGGACTGATGATAGACACAACTCGAACACCCAGACCTTTTGCTTCTAAAGCTTTGGCTGCATCCATGACTGGAATTAAGGTCATATCACCAATTACCCCGAAGACAACCTTTTTCTTACCTTCACTTTCATGTAAGACAATACCGCCATCTTCGAGGGCTTGACGGGTTTGATCGAAAGTAGTGCGAATTGGTAAAGGCGACTTACTGGCGGTAATAATCATGCCTTTATTTTTTGTCCCTAATGCCCACTCATAGCAAGCTTGGATACTATTAGCATCACAGGGGAATAAGGGGAAGATATTCCCGTTACGCATCATTCCTGCGAAGTAGTTTTCAATTTCAGGGCGTTGGTGTGTCCAACCGTTGCGACCTTGTTCTAATGCCCCAGCAGTGAATAAAGTTACTGTAGAAGGGGTGAGATGGCGTAACTCTGACATCGCTTGAGTTACAGTTTGCCAAATCGGAACACCATTAATCGCAAAGGACTCGTAGGAACACCACACAGTTCGCGCCCCAAATAAGGCTAGACTTGCTGCTAAACCAGAACAAGCATCTTCGCTAAGGGGTTCATAAACTTGTCCTTTTGGTTGTTGGAAGTAGAGTTCATCGGTGGTGGGATGAGCGATTTTTAGGGCAATATTAACATTATTAATCCCTGATGCTGCATTACCATCCGCATTAGCAAGAATGAAATTGGGGTCTTGTTTCCCGACATAGGCGATAAGTTCACCCATTGCGGTAGTTGCGACTTGCTTATCTCCACCAACGGGATGTTCCGTCATGGGAATCGTCCCTAAGTCTGCTAGGGGTAATTCCTTCTCTGTGACTACTACCTGAGACGCTGAACCACCCGCAGCGCGAGAAAAGTTATCCCGTACTAATTCCCAAGCGTGGGGAGGAAGGGCGCGACGTTTGAGGGTGCTAATAATATCCTCATTTTCTAGGGTATGGTAGCCATAGAGGTTATGGGATTGTGAACCACTAGCGTGAACTCCTGCGCCTTTTAGCTGTTTAACAATAAGGACGGTCAGTTTACCACCTAATGCAGATTTAGCAGCTTTGTCTGTGGCTTCAAGGACTGCTTGGGTGAAGGCTAACCGCTTCTCCATCGAGAAAAGGGTACTATCAACATAAGCCCCCTCTTGGTTGCTATCATCGTAGTCTTTGGCATTGACGAGAATGATTTCTTCAAAACCGTTTCCACGCCAGTAGTTAATCATTTCATCGTTGGTTTTGGTGGAAACCATGCTGTGATGTTCTTGGGAGTAACCATTCCAAACCAGAATCGGAAGGAAGTTGGTAACTTCAGGATAAGCGGTATGGAAGTGACCGAAACTACTCATGATATAGGGTTCACCGATACCACCATCCCCAATGGTAACAGGGAAGAGGGTATCAGGGTGGAGTTTTGCCCCTGCCATTGCAAAGTGTTGTCCCTGTCCGAGAGGTCCAGCAGGGTTTAGCAAGCCTGGGATATAGCCAGAGAGGTGTCCGAGAAGTCCGTGCATTTCCCGAAAACGATCGCGCAGTTGCTGAACTGTGGTAATCCCCATCTGTTCTAAGGATTTATCGAGGAACATATTGCTATAAAAGCCTGGGGCGTGGTGTCCGACTTCGGTAATAATATTTTTATAACCAAGCATAACCAAGGAAGAAATAGCTTCCGCGATACTTGCAAAACCCCCTGGGTGTCCTGATGCTTTAGAAGCAGTTACTTGGATAGTGAGGTAACGGAGGGCATCTGCACCTAAGATAGTTTGATAGGCTGCTTTGGGGTCGCTAGGATTGGAAATCGCTTTTTCGTTGGGCGCGATCGCGCTTTCTTTGCCATACTTTTCAAATAGGGGGAATTCATCCGCAAAATATTGGATACCTTCACAAAAGGCAGGAATATTACTGATAACGGTCATTATGCAAATACCT
>JBBQDV010000191.1:0-5981 GCA_038320005.1 Cyanophyceae cyanobacterium | reverse complement strand
AGGCTGGCAAATACACGGCATCGATAATAATCAGCGAGCTGTTTTCTTTGGTGCTTCTGGGGATACTCGTTGGAATCAAAAGCGCTTACAGGAAACGCTTAAAGGGTTTGTGCATCATGAGTTGGATATACGCGATCGTCAAGACGTTCTTAACCTAATTGAAAGCATCCAACCTGATGCGATCGTCCATACCGCCGCCCAACCCAGCCACGATAGGGCCGCAGCAATTCCTTTTGACGATTTTGATACCAATGCTGTTGGTACATTGAACCTGCTGGAGGCTGTGAGACAATTTGCTCCAGAATCGCCTTTTGTACACCTTTCGACTAATAAGGTATACGGCGATGCACCCAATGAGATACCCCTTGTAGAGCTAGATACCCGCTGGGATTATGCTGATGATACTTATAAGCACGGTATTTCAGAAACCTTCCGAATTGATCGATCTAAGCATTCGCTGTTTGGGGCTTCCAAGGTCGCCGCCGACGTGATGGTGCAAGAGTACGGTCGTTACTTTGGGATGAAAACTTGCTGCTTGCGAGGCGGTTGTCTGACTGGGCCAAATCACTCGGGGGTGGAACTACACGGATTTTTGAGCTACTTGGTGAGGTGTAATTTAGAGAGTCGTCTTTATAAAATCTATGGCTATAAGGGCAAGCAAGTGCGGGACAACATACATTCTAAGGATGTTGCACGTTTCATTGAAGCGTTTATTGAAGTTCCTCGTAGCGGTGAAGTTTATAACCTGGGAGGCGGAAAAGAAAATACTTGCTCAATCCTGGAAGCATTCGATTTAGTCTCTTCTATGAGCAGCAAACCTATGCAGTACGAGTATGTAGAAACGAACCGAGAAGGCGATCATATTTGTTACTACAGTGATTTACGAAAGATGCAAGGCCACTATCCTGCTTGGTCTCTCACAAAGTCATTGACCGACATTTTTTCTGAAATCACCAAATCATGGCAGGCACGACTAAAAGCATGAAAGACTGGAAGAATGAAAAACTTCCTAGGTTACTTTTGATTAGTGAACTATCACTTTCTAAATCACAAGATGGAAGAAGTTCCAATCCCACGCTATATAACCTTTTTGAGCATTACCCTTCAGATTCGCTTCTTCAATTTATTCCTGCATCTACATATAAACGAAACCCACCCGTTGAGCCTCATATAAACTCAATAACTTTTAAAGACTCATTCTTTCCTCAGTTTAGAAACAGGTTTGGTCTGGTAGTCAATCGCTATTTGAAAACACTCAATCTGAGCCTGTTGAACCTGCTTTCTTGGCAAAGAAAGCAGCAAATAAAAAATTTTGACCCTGAAGTGCTATTGATCTGTCCAATAACCTTATCTGGATTAGTTGTTGGTTATAAGATGGCACAAGAGAAAAAAATTCCGTTCTTAATTTATTTCATGGATGATTGGATCGCTGTCGATCAATCTGCTTGGGTGGGAGGAAATGTTCAATCTTTCAGCAATTATCTGCTTAAAGAAGCCGTCGGATGGATTATGATTAGTGACTATTTAGCTGAGGATTTAGCTGAAAGGTATGTGGTTCGCAACAAGCCTTGTCTTGTTGCTCACAATCCTGTCACCATTCCTGAGAAATGTCCGGCTGCGATGGTTTCGCAACCATCTAGAAAATACTTCAGAGTAGCTTACGCAGGATCAATCCAGACCATGCATGCGGATTCTCTGTTATTAGTAGCAGAAGCGATACACCAGTTGAGAAAAGAGGGAAAAGATGTTGAGCTTATTGTTTATACTTCTCCCGAGTTTTGGAATATATATAGTTCTTCTCTAACTAAGTTTGATGTCGTCTATGGTTCGTTGATCCCTTACGATGAGTTGCTATCCTGTCTTTCTCTATCGGATTTATTGCTTGTATGCACTTCATTTGATTTGGGACACAAGCATGTCATAAAATCTTCTCTGCTGACAAAAGTAACGGATTATATGGCGGCAGGAAAGCCAATTTTGTCTTGTGGACCTAGTTACTCAGCCTGTAACAGGTTCTTGGAGAAATGGGACTGTGGCTTAGTCTGTTCTACGACCTCAATTCCTGAGATTATGGAAATAATTAATAAATGCATGACTAATCCGCGAAAAATGTCTGATACTTCTGGTAGGGCGCTTACTGTTCTAGAAGAGAATTTTTCGGGCAAGGTCGTAATAGACAAGCTTTACAAGTTTATTGAGGAGCATGCTTATGAAGCTAACTGAGTACGAAACCCAACTTTCTGATTGCCTCCCACATATCACAATTAATTAACTACAATGAGCACCACTCTTTTCCCAAAGCTGTTAAACATTGCAAAAGACCCTACTCAAGGGACGTTCATTCATCGAGTAGAGAGCACTAGAAAATTTTTTGTAAATGCCGTCAAATTTAAGATATATAATTTCAGAACCAAAGGGAATGAATTAAGACTAAATCACCGCATAAAGCTAAATGTCCACGAAAAGGCTTATTATGCGTTTCGATATTTTACGGATTTCGACAACGAAATGGTTGAAGAGTTTGAATCTTTTCTGGAGCTAACTAAACTTTGCCATTGTTTTATAGATGTCGGCGCACACTATGGAATATTTAGTCTTTCTTTCTCTCAACGTCCCGATTCAACTGCATATGCGTTAGAACCTTCTCCCACAGCATTTGAAATATTGGAACACCATGTAACAGCTAACCCTAGTTCTTCGGTTAGAGCCTATTCCATAGCGGCAAGTTCCTCTGACCGTAATATTAATATGGTTCCAGATAGCTCAGATCATTTGATTGTTTCTGAACAGGGCAACTTAGGCGTTTCAATTGATGCGATCACATTAGATGATTTTGTCCTAAACCAAAAAATTAGTCCAGACGTCATTAAAATTGATGTTGAAGGCTATGAGCTAGATGTTTTAAAGGGCGCAAAACAGATACTAGTTGATCTCTCACCTTTAATCTTTCTAGAGATTCATCCGGATGCTTTAGTTAAGAATGGTGCTTCTGTTGAAGAGGTTATTTCTTTATTAAATGATTTAGGCTATAAATTCTTCGGGTCTAGAGGTGGAAAAATTGATAAAGGGGCATTATCGAAACTTACTAAAATTATCAGGGTTGTCTGCCGCAAATAGCACATGAATAATAATCTAGTAAAAAGTTGGAAAGAGGTAGTATCTGAATTTTCAGAAGCTGACGCTAGGTGGCCAAGTTCAATATCTTATCTGACCTCTGAAGAAGTTAATAGTAGTTTAAGTATTGATAGATTATGGAGTATTTTGGATCAAGCATGGGACGAACAAGTAAATTCGTTCGATGCTAAAGACCTTTTGTATAAAGAAGACTTTCTACATTTGTATTATCAGCATCCAGTTTGGCTGATAAATGCTGCATTTTGCGAGTCCGACCCATCTACTATTGAAGATCGGTTAGCGGCTATTAGACTTGCTACTCATGTAAATCCTTCCAAAATCCTAGATTTTGGTGGCGGTATTGGAACAGTTTCTCGTCTTTGTGCCGAGCAACTTCCTAACTTAAAGGTTGTCGATTTAGTCGATGTTTCTGAGTTCAGCCAGACGGTAGCAGCTTATTTGTCTAAGTACCCTCAAGTAAGAGTACTAGAAGCTCCAGAGGCTTCCTATGATGCAATTATTTGCACTGAAGTTTTAGAGCATGTGCTTGATCCTATCGATACTGTAGTAGAACTTAATAAGCTTCTTCGAGTGGGTGGGGCTTTTTCTGCTAGTTGGAGCTTTGCTCCTTGTATAAAATGTCATTTGCCCAGTAGTTTTCATTTAAAGCGACTGATGCCTTGGATTATTAGAAGCTTAGGATTTGGTTTTTATGGGTTTGAACGTCGGGGCAGTATGGTGTTTGGCTTTGTCAAAAAAACTGACGTAACACCTGCCATGCTCAAAACAGCTCGTCTACTTGAGGGTTTCTCTCGTATTCCTTTGCCTATTGATCGTTTATTACAATTACGAGGGCTTTGATTGTGCTAAAGCTTTTGCTCGTTTGTTCTGGGTTGGGAAACATCCAACGTGGCTATGAATCTTTCGCACAAGAGTGTTTCGTTGCATTATCTAAAGAGCCTTCACTGGATGTGACTTTGGGTAAGGGTTGTGGTGAAGTCGAACATAATTCTATCATTTTTTTTAACCTCACTCGTAATTCTTGGATAACTTCTCTTTTGTCAAGAGTGACAGGCCAGGATCCCTATCTGCTGGAACAAGCCTCTTTTTTTCTCGGTATGTTGCCATATCTCCACATAAAAAAGCCAGATGTTGTTTTGTTTAGCGACTTTAATCTGGGGACGATGCTCTGGCACTGGAGAAGACTTAACAAGCTTTCTTACAAGCTATTGTTCTCAAACGGTGCTCCGAACGGCCCACCTTTCAGCCGGATGGATCATGTACAGCATCTGACTCCACCTCATTATCAAACAGCTATAAACGCGGGTGGGCTTTCTGGAAACCATAGCTTGGTTCCCTACGGTATCCAGATTGATCGTGAATACGTTTCTCTCTCTTTGCATGAAAAAAACTCTTTACGCAGGAAACTTAATTTGCCGACTGATCGCCATGTGATTCTTTCGGTTGGCGCAATTAATAAAAGTCATAAAAGAATGAACTACCTGATCCAAGAGGTCGCTAAGCTAGCAGAATCTCGTCCCTACCTTTTACTATTAGGCCAATTTGATGCGGAATCTCAAGAGATAATGCAACTGGGGGATCTACTCCTCGGATCAGATAACTTTCAGACCAAGACAGTAGCTTCTGAGGAAATTGGCGAATATTATAAATCTGCTGATGTATTCGTCTTAGCCTCTTTAAACGAAGGTTTCGGCAGAGTATTTTTAGAAGCAATGAAATATGGGCTACCCTGTCTGGCTCATGATTATGAGGTCGCAAGATTTGTTCTCGGAAATCACGGCTATTTTGCTAATTTCGCCCAA
This sequence comes from Cyanophyceae cyanobacterium, assembly GCA_038320005.1. Taxonomy (GTDB): domain Bacteria; phylum Cyanobacteriota; class Cyanobacteriia; order Cyanobacteriales; family SIO1D9; genus JBBQDV01. The sequence goes on along the minus strand of JBBQDV010000191.1, from coordinate 1,044 downwards.
TCAGATGGTTTAACAACGCTAATTCGAAAAGTTTTGAGTCAAGAAAACGAGAGCGAAAAATATGCCCGTCACCAAGCTGTTTACGAACGATTTAGTTGGGAATGCCTACGCAATGATTATTTAGAGATGATCAAACTTTGCGCAAGCAAGGACTCACTTAAAATGGCACTAAATTAACGATCCCTAACCATGAAGAAACTCCTAAAAGTCTTAGCCAGGAGAGCTATAAAATATTATCTAGAAGCATTAAGCCTTCCTGAAAAGTATTATCCTGAGACTGCATTACTTCGAACTCGTAACTTTTCCGATAATCGCTTACAGCAGATAAATATCGTTAACCAGTGGCGAGAGCAGTACTCAAAGAATAAAATATCGCTTCGGCTTCGGGATGTTTGCTTTTCAGTATTCTCAGGTAATGGTCAAGATGGTATCCTGCTCTATATTTTAACGATTTTAGGAGCTAAGTATCATACGATAGTTGATATCGGTTGTGGAAACGGAGTTTATGGAAATGCCGCCAACTTAATTATAAATCATGGCTTTTATGGCTTTTTAATAGATGCTGATCAAGAGAGCATAGACCGTGGCAACCATTTTTATTCCAAGCTACCTTTGCTATTTAACAATCCTCCTGTTTTTTCTCAATCCTTCGTCAATCGAGAGAACATTAATGCAGTAATATCTAACTCGATTTCTGAAAAGGATATAGATGTTCTTTCTATTGATATTGATTCTATTGACCTCTACATTTTAGATGCAATTTCTTGTATCTTCCCGCGCGTTATTGTGCTGGAGTTTAATAACGCTTGGGGACCAGAAGATTTTAAGTCTGTTCCGTATTGTGACGGATTTATTCGCGAATGGGTCGGAGGACTCCTTTATGGAGGCGCGTCTTTGGCGGCGTTTAATAAAGTCTTAAAGGGTAAAGGATATCGCTTAATTGGTTGCGATCCAAGCGGATTTGACGCTTACTTCATTCTTGAAGAACATGATGCCTTCCCAGAGGTGTCAGTTCAAAGTTGCTATTCGAATTCTAGAGTTTGG
>JBBQDV010000190.1:0-5984 GCA_038320005.1 Cyanophyceae cyanobacterium | reverse complement strand
TCCATTTCCAAGCCCCTCTCCTGCTATCAGAATATGTCCAAGAAATCGGACGTGGGGGACGCGACGGTAAACCAGCCCACACCCTAACCCTAATTTCCGAACCCACAGGACTCCTTTACCCCGAAGATAAACAAAGACAGCAATATTTTAATGAGAAGCTACAAAAACAATATCAACGGGCGCAACAAATCGCCAAAAAGATACCTCCCCAAGGAGAAGTCGCAGAAATAGCGAAACAGTATAAAGATGGAGAAATTGCCCTTTCCCTACTCCACAGTCTTGGACAACTAGAATGGCGTAGTCCTTTCCACTACATCAAAACCCCCAAGAGAACTATTAAACCAAATAATATCCAACAGCAATCTCAACAGCAGATGCAAAAATATCTCCTTACTTGTCACTGTCGTTGGCAATTTCTCCTCAACGCCTTTGGTTTTGAAAAAGAAGCAACAGGCTTCAAATGTGGTCACTGTGATAACTGTCAGCGTTAAATGACAATTAAGATTGGAACTGGTATTTTAGTTGTTTTTATCAAGATTATATTTTTGGAACTCGTTTGGATATGCTGTCTAGAACACTCAAAAGCTTTTTAACTGGCGTGGGGTTTGGGGAGCTATAAGTCCCACGCTATAATCTTTGATTCAACCTAACTCGAAATATCTTGTCTCTTGCCATAATCGTAGTTTTTTGGTGCTACACTTATCAGATCAGCTAACCACTGACTAGATTGTGAGTTAAAGTCAGATGTTCATCGGGACCTCCAAACTCTAGGAACGGTATTGTACCTTGACAATTCAGGTTATGGGGTTCTAAGCAAGAAACCAAAGTGCGACTTGGTTTGCGGTGCTTAGGTAAAAATCTGACCGTAAGAAGGAAGTCTTGTATCGAATACGATACTTGTGTAGTCCAGGAACTCTGGAGTGTACTGCCTGTGGAGGTATCGGAACGGGGCAACACTATTGGGAGGATAAAATCCGACTGAACCAATAACTGCCAGGGAAGACCAAAGAAACAGGAATGCCTTATCGTGAGGTAAGGAAGCCTACATCGAATCAAAGATTGCGATGTAGGAGGATGTCACAGCAAGCTGGATTAAAATGAAGTTAATCTCTACAACCTGGAGTCTGTATGATGAGTTTATCCCTAACACCAGAAATTGAACAACGAATTTTCGCCCAGTTAAATAGTGGGCGTTACCAATCTGCTGATGAAGTTGTCTTAGCAGGATTGGAATTATTAGACCAAAGAGAACAACATTTAACAGAATTACGCCAGCAAATTGAAGTAGGTGAAGAACAGATTAATCAGGGTAAAGTTACAGATGGGGAAGTTGTCTTTAATCGCCTTTTGAATCTTTCACAGCAACAATCTGAGAGTTAATGATGGGGACTTATTCCTTCTCCAATGAAGCCCTTAAGGAGAATCAATCATTAAAATGAAAGTAAAAGATCTTATTAAAATCCTGGAAAATGATGGGTGGTATCAGGTACGGATACGTGGAAGCCATAGACAATTTCACCATGACATTAAGACTGGAACAGTAACAGTTTCAGGAAAAGTGAGTGTGGATATACCCCCTGGAACACTCAATAGTGTTTTGAAGCAAGCTGGATTGAAATAAAAGAGTGAGATTGCGATGAGTAAATTACTAGAATATACTGTTATTTTTGAAAAAGGCGCATCAAGCTATGGCGCTTATGTTCCAGATTTGCCAGGATGTATTGCAGTAGGAGAAACCAAAGAAGAAGTTTTACAACTGATTCAAGAAGCAATCACGTTACATCTGGAAGATTTGCAAGAAGAAGGTCTAGCAATTCCTGAACCCTATTCGACTAGTGGAATCGTCATGGTATCAGCCAGCTAAGTAATATAGTGGAGATGACTTTAAGAAATCAGTTACGCTAGTTTATTCAATCTTATCCCAAACAAGCGAGGTCAGTTTAGGCGCGATCGCGCTTTGAAAGCAAAACCCTAGCCCAAACGACAACAATATTTTAATCAGAAGTCAAAAATGCTTTTACTGTGATAACTCTCAGCGTTAAAGGTTATCTTTCGCGCTATCCTTTACAATACTCCCAGAAATAAAATTCCCTGATTATCCATGATTGAAAGCGAATATATAGAAGAAGAAGCAGCAACCAGAGTAAGGGTACTCAGCGAAGCCCTACCCTATATTCAGCAGTTTGCTGGGCGTACAGTAGTAGTTAAATATGGGGGGGCAGCCATGACAGATGGTAGCCTCAAAGATAAAGTCATTCGGGATATTGTTTTTCTCTCCTGTGTAGGAGTGCGTCCCGTTGTTGTTCATGGTGGTGGACCAGAGATTAATAGCTGGTTAGGAAAATTTGGCGTTGAACCTCAGTTTAAAGATGGCTTACGGGTAACGGATTCCCTGACAATGGACGTGGTGGAAATGGTCTTAGTGGGGCGCGTCAATAAAGAATTAGTCTCTTTAATAAATCGCGCTGGGGGAAAAGCTGTCGGACTCTGTGGTAAAGATGGCAATTTGATTACAGCCCGTCATGTTGGTTATGAGGGGGTTGGTTTTGTCGGCGAAGTCGCAGGTATTTGTATAGATGTTGTCAATACCTTAGTTGAGGGGGGCTATGTCCCAATTATTTCCAGTGTGGCTGCGGATGAGGAGGGACAAGCACATAATATTAATGCTGATACTGTTGCGGGGGAAATTGCTGCTGCTTTAGGGGCAGAAAAGTTAATTTTACTTACGGATACCACTGGAATTCTAGAAGATTATCAAGACCCTTCTACCTTAATTACCAGAATTAATATCCAAGAAGCGCGAGAGTTAGTTGATACAGGCATTGTTTCAGGGGGAATGATTCCCAAAGTCAACTGCTGTGTCCGTTCTCTGGCGCAAGGGGTGAAAGCTGCTCATATTATTGATGGTCGCATTCCCCATGCCCTTCTTTTGGAAATTCTCACAAACGAGGGAATTGGCACAATGATTGTTGCCTCAAAACACGTCACCTGATTGAGGTTTGGGAGAAATACGCAGGATGATATTAGTAAAAATAAATCCGAGTAGTACTCCTAAAGCATGGGCAATAAAACTAACTTCGGGGATAATCCAGTCAAAGAAGAACTGTAAAATAATCAAGAAAATCAGGAAACGCAGTCGCTTTGCGGAAAGGGGGGATTTATCCCGTTGCCAGTTTTGCAGAAAAATAGCCACAATTGCCCCTACTAAGCCCATAATCGCTGCGGATGCTCCTACCAACAAGGCGTTTGGATCAATTAGCTGTAAATAAGCAATTAGTGCCATTGTGCCAATCCCACTGATAGCATAGCAGTAAAAGAATCTAGCCATCCCTAAAGTATGTTCAACCAAGGGGGCAATTACCCAAAGCCCGATCATATTCATCACCAAATGTAAGCTGCCAAAATGGAGGAAATTAGCGGTAATGATGCGCCACCATTCCCCAGCCCAGACTCTTTCTAGGATTAGTGCGCCCAAAAAAGCGATGGTTTCCCCATCCGTACTGCCTCCTAGAGTAACTTGTATGGTGAAAACTAGTAGGTTTAAAGCGATTAAGATGTAAGTGCCATAAGCTTTAACGCGATCAACATCAAAGGTTGCGCGACTGTGTTGTTGTTTGAGGAAATTCAATCTCAGTATTGCTAATATTTGTTGGGAAGCGGTAGTAAGAAATAGGTCAGGGTTAACAGGAGGATGGGCTAAACGCCAGTCAATGGCATTTTGGAGGATAAAGTCACTATTGCCTTTTAAAGCTTGTAGTTGTTTTTTGGCTAAGGTTTGTCCTTTTGCTAAGAGGAGAGTAAGTTTCCAAAACTGAGCAATGTTATGGCTATATAAACTTGAGGTGGGGTTGAGTAATTGTTGTACTTGTTTATTTTGACCAGAGAAGCTGAAGACAAATAAATAAACGACATCTAGATTAAGAGTTTGATGGTTACGCTGGAGAACTTTGGCAAGGCTAAAACCCGTTTGGACTAATTCATTTAAATCGCCAGTTTCACCTAAAGACCTGATGTAGTAAGGGATTAAGTTAACTTCATTTTGAATAATTTGCGGTGGTAGCTGTTCAAACCAGTTGCGACATTGCTCCCAATTTGCCCCCATCCAATATAAGATTACGGTAGCATGGCGACCCAAGGGAGTTGCAGCAGCCCGATAACTATTCAAGATTTGGGAAGCTTTTTCTAAGTCCCCTTTTTGCCCTAACCAGAGGGCGCGGAAGATTTCTGGTTGTTTTCTCCAATCATCTGTCGGATGCAGCCAAGAGAGGATTCTCGCTAACTTGTAAGCCTGTTTGTACTCCTGACGGTAAAGGAGTTGATTAACGCGGTTTGAGCCGATGAGGGGGACGAGGATGAAGAGTAGCCACAGTAAGGCACTTAGCCAACCTGCAATCTGGGGGACTAGGAAATAAGCAAAAATCGCGATCGCGATCACACTTCCAGAAATAATTAGCCAACTTCGGTTCTGCTGTCTTGACTCTCTAGCCAGTCGCAGGATAAAGACTAGACAAGAAAAGCAAACAGCCCAAAGCAATAGTTGATTAATGGTAACGGTCATTATTATATATCTTCTTACAATAGCTCAATCTTTAAGTATGTTATACGAGGAAGGTAAGGCGCATTCTTTCCTATCTCAACAACTCTCAGGGAAAAAAGCGCAATTTCATCAGCAGCAAGCCCAACAAATAGCAACCCAACTAGGAGTTATTTATCCCCATTAATTTTTGCTTTTAAGATAATCAACAATTTCTCTGGCGATTGTTTCCGTCCCTTCTTTATCAATGGGTATATCTTGACGAGGGGGATTTAAGGGTTGATGAAGAAACTCCCATTTTTCGGTCAAGAATTCTGTCGGAGTAATAATTTGATGGTCACTATAATTTTGAATCCCTTCTAACAGTAACCTTCCTTCCGCAAAATCTTCCCGTGTTAAGGAGACAATGGGAACTCCTACTCGTAAGGCTTCCGCAAAAGTACTATAACCAGGCTTAGAAATAAGTCTGCCACAAATCGGCATTAAATCCACTGGACGATAGTTTATACCCGAAACCTTGAATAAATTATCTAAATCTGGTGCTTGAGAGTCGAAGGTGATAAACTGCCAATCTGGAAAGTATTGCAGATTCTCATAAGGGATTTTTTTCAATCCTAAACCGCCAAAACTCAACATCACTCTTCTTGCTTGGGGTTGGGTGAAGTTAAAACTTGCTTCTAATTCAGCAATACTAAAGCGTGGTTTCCCTCCCGTTAAACCTACATCAATAATATGGGGAAATGCACTCATCGGTTCGTGCATTGGTAATCGAAAAACGCGATCGCATTCAGCATAACAGGAACTAACCCAATCAGCAATCTCGTGATATTCTTCCCCCCAATCGCGATAAATAAAGTCCCAACCAAAATTACTCACCATCCAACAGGGGATTTTTGCAGCTTTAGCGATGGGTGCAGCCAGAGGGGGAATATCTCCTAAAATTAAATCAACCCGATTAGTTTTGAGAAAATCTACCTCCCTCGCAATCAGGGAATTTTGGCGAGATTTAATCTCCTCCATTTGTAACTTCGTCTCCCCCTTATCCATCTGTAAGATATCAGACTGAATTACTCCCACATCAAAAGCGCGATGTCTTTGAATAAAATCCCCAGGAATATAGGACTCTAGCAACCAATGAGGAACAGTTGTCGCCAATACTAACAGCAGTTCAGGATATAAAGATTTTGCTACCCCAGCAATAGAAGCAGACCGAACAGCATGACCGAAGCCATGACTGGTAATCGCCACATATAAAACAGGTCGAGACATATCATAGTTCCTTAAAACTAACAGCGTGAACTACCGAACAGTGAATCAAAGATTACACCGTCGGCTTCCTACCCAACAGACCGCGAGACAGTAGATTTCTTTCGTCCTCTACTATTGCGTCTTACGTCTGGGCGATAGGCTTTGCCCCGTGTCCCACAGGTCAAAATTCGTAGTCCCTCGT
>JBBQDV010000189.1:0-6002 GCA_038320005.1 Cyanophyceae cyanobacterium | reverse complement strand
TATCAAGCTGAAAATCATCCAAGTGCTTAGACTTATCTGTCCGACCTAACTCCAGAAATTCTGCGTAACGAATATCAACATCATCAGAGTGCATGAACATCACATGACCACGTTGATTAGCGGGTAATGCTTGATGATTTTCTGTTTCAACAACAATATTGCGACTATAGTTAGCTACATAAGCTTTCAAATCGCTTTTGGGAGTATCGTGATTATATTGAAGAGGACGATCTACCGTAACACGGTTATTATTGATAGCAACAATTTTTAATTCTTCATCCTGAGTACCTTGCCAAACCCCACGCTCGCGATGAACGTAATGAGTACCAGTAAGAACAATATTATCTCCGACTTTCCAGTTAGAGGGGTTGCTGCTGAGGACTAGTTCTTTATCACCAGCCATTGCATCTTGTTTTAATTTCAAATGAGTGGTTTTCTCTTGCCCGTGCATAGTGGTACTTCCATGAGAAACCAGACCACGGCTGAGTTGTTGAGGATCCCAATTACGATCAATTGCACCGTTATCAGCAATGATGATTCGGGCGGTTTTATCTCCTTGAATTGGTCTATCTTTAGTTCCAATCACAAGATTACCTTGAGGATCTACCACAAAGGTATCGATCACCATTTTGGTATTTTTGTTATAGGCAAAATCTAAAGTACCATCGACACGGAGCGTACGTAGTCGGGCATCACTTTCAGCATCATAGGTAACTTTTACACCTTTTTCGATTAAGACATTAGCATTATTCCCTGGCACAACTCCATTTTTCCAGGTACTAGCATCAAACCAAGAGCCATTTTTAACAGCAATGTGAGTTGCCTTATTATGGGGTACGAGGTCGAGTAAAGCCATATGTTCATGAGCTAAATCTGGGTTGTCCGCATGAGGGAGACCCATCTCAGGTGTAGGTGTAGGTGTGGGTGTGGGTGTGGGTGTAGGTGTGGGTGTGGGTGTGGGTGTAGGTGTGGGTGTAGGTGTGGGTGTGGGTGTGGGTGTGGGTGTGGGTGTGGGTGTAGGTGTAGGTGTGGGTGTAGGTGCAGGACTATCCCCAGCGTTAGCTAAATCAAAATAGTTCAAGTTATAACGGTCACTTAAGGCTTCGATGCGAATTTCGTTTTCTCCCTTCTCTAAAGAAATAGGTTGATTTAGCTTAGCATCTTTCCAGTTTTGCCAACCACCAGTACCAGTAAAATCGAGGACTTGTTGTTGTGAACCGACTTCAACTTGTAACTGCTTACTGTCAGTCCCTCTAGCAGCGACTCGGAAGGATAAGTTATAGTCTCCCGCTTCTGGGACTTCCACGTTATAGGTTAGCCATTCGCCTTTACTAATCCAACCAATATTAAAGCCCTCACCAATATCGCTAGTGTTTTGAATATCTACGCCATCATTACGGTATTTTCCGCCAGTATTTCCTTCGGTAGTGTCGAAGAAACCAACATAGTCTTCTGCTTGGATACGTGCAGAAAAGGGTTCTTTTAGAGCTACATTAAAATAGTTCAAGTTATAACTGTCACTTAAGGCTTCGATGCGAATTTCATTTTTTCCTGCTTTTAAGGAAATAGGTTGATTTAGCTTGGCATCTTTCCAGTTTTGCCAACCACCAGTACCAGCAAAATCGAGGATTTGTTGTTGTGAGCCGACTTCAACTCGTAACTGCTTATTGTTAGTGCTTGCAGCAGCGACTCGGAAAGATAAATCGTAGTCTCCAGCTTTTGGGACATCTACGGTGTAAGTTAACCATTCTCCTTTTCTAATCCAACCTACATAGTGACCTCCACCTTCATCAGAAGTGTTGGCAATATCCACGCCATCATTACGGTATTTTCCGCCAGTATTTCCTTCGGTAGTGTCGAAGTAGTCAAGATAATCTTCTGCTTGGATTCTTTGTTGCCAAATAGTGTCGTTAATCATATTTGTTTAAATCACTTTGGAGTTTAATCAACATCCATTTCTGATACCAACCCTGTTATTTCTAATAGTCAACGATTTCTTTATTTTGGTAAGTGATTCTATTAGTTACTTTGCTGTGATTGTCCTCACACAGCAATTTCCACTAGGTGAGGAGCTAATTTCTGACAAGCAGTATAGAATTAAATTAAATAAAAAAAAGCTTCTATAAGTGTTTTTTTAAAATTATCTAACTGGAAAAAGAACACTGGAAAACGACAGAAAATACTGACTAAAAAAAGAAAATAAATATAGTTTTTTGTGTGAAAACTTTTAAGAAATCAGTAATTCTGTGGTGAAACAGTTTCTCATCACTAGGCTCATTTATTAAATAATGTTCCAGTGGTGGGGATGAATAGTGCAGCGATTCCATCTTTGAGATCTGTATTACTCAGGGCAAGGTAATTTCAGTCACCGTGAGGATATTGGCTCAGTCTTTGATCGCGATCGCGATTATCACGCCAAACGAATCTAGCATGATGCCCATAGTTGATAACCTGGCAGTAAGGGGATTAGGAGGCTCTTTCAGAGGGATGATAAAGGTAAAGCAAAGCGGATAAAGACCAAAGCCGAGATCAACAAAATTATTACCGTTGTAAAGGGTAAAAAACTCGATTTCGTCTCAGTAATCGAATTAAGTATATCTAAGGGTATTTATTATAGAGAGAATTTACCTTATATTAAAAGCTAACTAAGCTAAGTAGTAACACAGTCAAAAAGGAATGAAACAACTTAATATCTGGAATTATCTACAACGATTACTGTTAACTATTTTAGTTATCAGCCTATTCGGAGTTTTCTTTCTTCTCGCTTGGGCGACTGTAGATGCCTTAATCCTCTTATTTATTGGGATGCTGTTAGCTGTGATTCTGCGAACCCTAGCAAATCCAATTGCTCGCCATACTCCCCTTAATGACAAGTTTTCCCTGATTACAGTAATTTTGTTACTTATCCTTGTAATTCTCTTAGGGGGATGGTTATTCATTCCAGAAATTATTGAGCAAGCAGAAGCCTTCATTATTCAAGCAAATCAGGCAATTCTCCAACTGGAGCAGTTCCTCTTACAATACAGTTGGGGACGGGATTTACTCGAAGGGTTTGTTCTACAAGATCCGAGTGATTTGCCGTTTCAGGCACTTCTACCTCGCATTACTGAAACTTTCGGTCTTACCTTGACAGGTTTAAGAAATATCTTTTTTATCTTTTTTATCGGTCTTTTTCTAGCTTGGAGTCCAGGGCTTTATCGTTCAGGATTTATTAATTTAATTCCCCCCAGAGGCAGAAAACGAACTAATGAAGTTATGGATGCTATGGTTGACGGACTTCGTAGTTGGTTACTGGGTCAACTGATATCGATGTGTCTCATTGGTGTTTTGACTGGAGTTGGACTTGCGCTTTTCGGTGTTCCCCTCGCTTTTTTCCTGGGTATTATTAGCGGTGTGCTTGAGTTTGTCCCTATCCTGGGTTCGATTATTTCGCCTATTCCAGGAATCCTGATTGCTTCTACATTAGGATTTAGCAAGATGATTTATGTTACCTTGTTTTACATTGCCATCCAACAAATTGAAGGTAATTTACTGACCCCCATTGTTCAACGCCAAACCGTATCCTTACCCCCAGCTTTAACTCTGACCGCAATTTTTGTCATGGGTTTATTATTCGGAGTTCTGGCGGTTTTTATTGCAACTCCCTTAGCTGCTGTTATCTTAATTCTGGTGAAAATGGTTTATCTTGAAGATATTCTCGGTTCTCGGTAAATTAAATGAAATTGATAGATTCTAAAGGGCGCATATTCGGTAAACTCAGTATCTTAGACTTAGGTGCTGCATTAGTAATTCTCCTGGTACTGATGGGGATTTTCCTTTTTCCTGGTACATCGGGAACTTCAGTAGCGCAAATAAATAGCACATCCCCCGTCGAAGTTGATTTAATTGTGAGAGGGTTAAGTATCGCGAACCCCGAACAACTTTATCAAGAATTTGAAGAGACAGGTAAAACTAATATCATTATCCGTAATCAGCCCTATGGACAGGTTGATATTAAATCAGCTATCCCTCTAAAGCGTGAAGTCATCGTTCCTCAGCCTGATGGTACGGTCAAAGCTCTTCCTGACCCCAGGGCAATTAGTTATAGTGAAGACATGATTATAACTATTAACGGTAATGCTCAAGTTACTAAAGATGGTGTAGTTCTAGGGAATAGCAAGGTCAAAATTGGCTCAAGCGTTGAGTTAGAAGGGACAAGTTATAACTTTAACGCTAGTGTGGTTGATATTCGTACTGACCTAAACTAATTCTTTGAGAAAACGGCGAATTAAACCGATCGCGATCGCGGGAACTTCCAATTGAGGTGTTAAACCCACATCATCCAGTTGGACAAAAGCCTTTACCATCTCGCGATTGAGATTAGCTAAACGCTGACCCAGATCAGGAGAAGTAAACTCAGACTTCCGCCCCCAAATCATCGCCGTGGGAGTCTGCAATTTTTGCATATAAAGAGACAAATCAAAACATAAATCCCCTCGCACAAAAGACAAAGCAGAATATTCAGCATTAGGTTGTTGCGCGGACTCTAGATAAGCCTCCACAATCTCGGGATAAATGCGCTCAGGGCGAGCAAATTGACTATTTTCTAAAAAGCTTCGGATGCCCATTGAAGTGGCGACTCCTGTGCTATAGAGAAGGCGGTCAAGGAAAGGGGTACTAACTAGTTGAGCAAAAATGCTTTGGGTATAATTCTCGCCAAAATCCGATAAACCAGCAGGAGTAGTGAGTATTAAAGATTTAAATAGGTCAGGGCGTTCCGTCGCCAGCCGAATTGTAAAAGCTGCGGTCAAGGAAGAAGCGATAACTGTAACGGGTTCTGAACAGGTTTTTTCGATAAATTCCGTAATCGTGGTCAGATAATCACTAATTTTATAATTACGTTCTGGATGGTCTGAACGACCCCAACCGATTAAATCTGGGGCAAGAATGCGGTAATCGGTCGCAAATGCTGGAAATACTTTTGACCACTCATAAGCTGAAGAACCGCCCCCGAAACCGTGGAGAAAGACGAGGGTAGGAAGCTCTGGTTGCTCTGCTGTCGCTTCACGCCAGGGAGTTTGGGTCGCGGTGTAATAAACCATACGCCCCAGGGATGTAGTAATAGACTTGCGTTGAAAACCAATTGGTTCAATCATGAGATAGACCTTTATACAAACTTTTTCTTGACCATAACACCTTAAACTGAAAAATAGAGGTCGATCGCGATCAACCTCTATCGCTAATTATCGTGGTTCAATTACATCAAACCCCAAAAGTGTAGTAAACCCTGATTTGTGGATAGTTCAATGAGGATGGCTGCGAGGAAACCGAGAGCAGCTAGACGACCATTCCAGATTTCTGCTTGAGGGGTAAAGCCGAATTTCCAAGAATTACGATCATTAGGGTCAGTAAGGGGTGCTTGTTGTGGGTTACTCATGGTTATAGTTCTCCTATATTTTAATTACTGTATTTATTTTGCTTCTCGTCTTACATCAAGTTCCAGAAGTGGAGTAAGCCTTGACCAGAAAATAGTTCGATAAGAACCGCTGCGAGGAAACCAAGAGCAGCTAAACGACCATTCCAGATTTCTGCTTGGGGTGTAAAGCCAAATCTCCAAGCGTTACGCTCTTCTGGATCACGAATTGGGGTTGTTGGGGTAGTTTTAGTCTGTGCCATGATCTTTATAATCCTTTTGTGATTTAGATTGCTTTGTAAACAAATGTAACTCAAATATTGACAAAAGATAATCCTTCTGAAGTTAGAGTTATAGTTGACCGCCTCAATCCCTACCCCAAAGCAAGACTTTCGTTAAAATTAGATCTAAAGACTCATTTTTACTTTAACGATCACTAATATTAGAAATTATGGACATTTTGGCAGCAATCGCGGTCTTGGCAGTTTTGGTTATAGTACATGAATCAGGACACTTTGCTGCTGCACGTTTGCAAGGAATCTACGCTAACCGCTTCTCCGTTGGCTTTGGACCTGTTTTATTAAAATACCAAGGGGAGCAAACAGAATAT
>JBBQDV010000188.1:0-6010 GCA_038320005.1 Cyanophyceae cyanobacterium | reverse complement strand
TAGAGGTAAATATAAAATATCGTGAGTATTCTTAATCTTATTTCCTTTCTCGGTATCTTTGCCTTGTGTTTTATCGCTTGGTTGGGTTCAGAAGATCGCAAAGTCATTCCCTGGAAGGTTATAGGGGTGGGGATTGGCTTACAGCTTTTGCTAGGAATAATTGTCTTTTTAATCCCAGGTATTCATCTTGTTTTACAAGCCTTGAACGATTTCATGAATGCTTTTATCGAAGCATCAGAAGCTGGTTCGCGGTTTTTGTTTGGTGATATCATTGTTCCCCCGACAACGGCTAATTTAGGTCCTGGGACAGCAGGAAGATGGATTGCGAGGGCGATTAGTCCTCCCTTTGTGACTATTCCTGGCGATCGCGTTTCTGCGAATAACCTCAATCTCGGCTATATATTTGCGTTTCGGGCTTTACCTTTGGTAATATTTTTCGCTTCTTTGGTAAGTCTTCTCTATCGTCTCCATGTTATTCAACCGATTGTGCGTGTCTTTGCGGTGGTCTTTCGCAGTACCATGAATTTGAGTGGGGCTGAAGCTTTATCGGGGGCTGCTAATATTTTTGTGGGGATTGAATCTGTAATCGCAGTTAAGCCTTTTATTGCTGATATGACTCGTAGTGAACTTTGTGCGATTTTAACCAGTTGCTTTGGTTCGATTGCTTCTACGGTACTGGCTTTGTATGCAGCTTTTCTTTTACCAGTTTTCCCCACGATTACGGTTAACTTAATGATTGCATCAGTGATCACCATTCCTGCTTGTTTTGTCATTTCCAAGATCTTAGTTCCTGAAACAGAAGTTCCGAAAACCCTCGGTGGCGTTCCCGAAGATGTTGAAGAAGAAGAAGGAAAAGAGATTAGTATTATGGATAGCCTCATTATCGGGGCAATGGATGGGGTAAAATTAGCGGTGGGTATTGCTGCGGTTTTGATCGCGATCGTTAGTTTAGTCGCCCTTTTAAATAGTTTCTTTGCTTATTTCGCTGGACTCTCTAGCCATGAAAATGCTTTACTTAGTTGGGTTGGTAATATATTCTCTTTCATTACCCTTAATAATATTTTTGGCTTCCTTTTCGTTCCCTTAACTTTCCTAACAGGAGTATCTTTAGACTGGCAAGAATTATGGTCTGCATCTGTCCTAATTGGACAAAGGGTATTACAAACTAATATTCCTCCTTATCTCGAACTCGCCCGTCTTTCCGCTGCGGGGGAAATTTCGCCCAGAGTTTTACTAATTGTTAGTTATGTTCTCTGTGGTTTTGCCCATATTCCCTCCTACGGTATCTTTGTGGGAGGCTTATCAAATCTTGCACCTTCTCGACGCAGTGATATTAGTGCTTTGGGTTGGAAAGCTTTATGGGCTGCTACTTTGGCAACTTTGATGACTGGTTGTATCGCAGGGGTGTTTGAAGGGTTGATTGATGTGAGTAATCCTATGTTTTTGGGTTCGTAATAAGAGTGATTAAAAAAGTTAAAAAATGAAATATAAATATTGGTCGCGGTTAGCTTTGGCTGTAGTAACATCCGCATTATTAATAATTGGGGGAAGAGAATGGAATCTTACCTCCCAACCGATATCAGTAATGGTACAAGCCCAAACGCCTCCTCCTGAAACAACAGAACCTGCGGATGAACCACTACCCCTACCTGAAGAAGTTGCTGTTCCTGCGGTAGATATTTCCTCAGAGTCCCTTTTACCTTTAGCAGAGGACGCTTATCAAGATGCAGCAAATCGCTTTGCTGTTGGGATTCTGGAAGGTTTTAGGGTTACTTCTGTTGGCGGTTCAGTTTTGTTTGAATCCCCTGATGGAAACTTAGCTTATACAGTGGTGGTTCAGCCCTTAATTGAAAGAGGTTTAATCAGTGAGAGTGAGTTGGGTCGAACCGCGATTAATGCTTTTGAAAATGGTGAAGGCTTTACCCCTCAACCCTATTTCCCTATTGCTTCTGGCGGTATAGTAATTCCCTGGACAGGTTCTTTAACTCTCGGTAATAGGAGTCAACCGATCAGTGGTAAGATCTTGGCACGACAAACCTCAGATAATGTCTTGCTGTTACTCATTTCAGCAACAGAAACCCAAACTGATCAGCTAGATTCAGCTTTAGCAACCTTGTTGGATACGTTAGAACCTAAGTGATATCAGAACTTTTAAAATCATAAATGAATTTTGATGCTGAAATGCGCCATCTTCTTGATATTATGCCCGCATCGGGACGGATGTTAACGAAGATTAGGAATAAACCTCAACAGTCTCAAGTGATTGATACTCCCTTTCCTCTACCTTGGAATCGGGAAAATCGCCCCATTTATATCAATTTTGACCTTTGGCGTGAGTTAAGCCGTTCTCAACGAGATTTGCTATTATTGCGGTCTGTGGCTTGGGTGACAGGGGCGAGGTGGTTTAAGGTAGATATCTATCAAGGGATAGCTGTTGCTGGTCTTGTTGGTACGGTGTCAGAATTTAGCCAAGGGGATGCCATTGGGGTAATTATAGCAGGGAGTTTAAGCGCGATCGCGTTCAGTCAGATTTGGCGCAAAGCCCGTAGTACAAAACGGGAAATAGAAGCGGATGAAGCAGCAATTAAAGTTGCCCTGAGAAGGGGCTACCAGGAAGCAGAAGCAGCCCAAGCCCTTTTGGAGACGATTGAAGCCGTTGCGAAGATTGAAGGGCGTTCTGGTCTTAATTTCACGGAATTACTGCGGGCGCAAAATTTGAAAGTCCTTGCTAACCTATCTAATGTGGGAATACCTAAAAATAATCGAGATTTGGAATTATAATGAAGCAATATTTCGCAACTGTTGCTAGAGGTTTAGAAGCCGTTGCTGCACAGGAATTAGAGAAGTTAGGGGCGCAGGATGTTCAACCAGAGTTTGCAGGGGTTAGCTTTAAAGGGGATCAAGCCTTACTTTACCGCACAAATTTGTGGGCGAGAACTATCTTTCGGGTCTTAGTCCCAATTCGTACCTTTCCCTGTCGCAGCGCGAAGCAGTTATATAAAGAGATTCAGAATGTTAATTGGGAAGAATACTTAGACCCCAATGATACTTTAGCGGTAGATTGTACTGGCGGTAATGAGAATCTCAATCATAGCCACTATACTGCACTGCAAGTTAAAAACGCGATCGTAGATCAACAACGCTACGATAGTGGTGAACGCTCTAGCGTGGATGTGGAAAATCCTGACCTACGCCTTAATCTGCATATCCGCGAAGATAAAGGAATTCTCAGTTTAGATAGTTCTGGGGATAGTTTACACCGTCGCGGTTATCGTCCTGCTATGGGTTTAGCACCTCTGAAGGAAACCCTAGCTGCTGCTATCTTACAGATGACAGAATGGACACCCCAAATGCCATTTATTGACCCTTTATGCGGTTCTGGGACTCTTCCAATTGAAGCGGGCTTACAAGCTTTGAATATTGCACCAGGCTTGTTTCGGGGGGAGTTTGGCTTTGAACGGTGGCGAGATTTTGATGAGGATTTGTGGGAAGGATTACTCGCAGAAGCAGAAACCTCCCAGTTATCTAGTTTACCAGCACCGATCCATGGACGCGATCGCGCAGACGAAATTATCACCCAAGCCCTTGTCAACGCTGAAAAATCTGGTTTAGAAGGACATCTAACCTTAATGCGTAGCGAACTAGCTGACTTAGAACCGCCCACAACAGAACCAGGAATCTTAATTTGTAATCCTCCCTACGGAATAAGAGTTGGAGAAGAAGAGGAACTAAGAGAACTATATCAACTACTCGGAGATATCTTTAAACAACGCTTTTCTGGTTGGACAGCCTATATCCTCACTGGAAGTAAAAAGCTTTCTAAATGTGTGGGACTGAGAGCCTCGAAGCGGATTCAAGTTTACAATGGTTCAATTCCCTGTACTCTCCTCCGCTATGATTTGTATTAAATAGCTAAGAATCTTCCCG
Source organism: Cyanophyceae cyanobacterium (assembly GCA_038320005.1). Lineage (GTDB taxonomy): Bacteria > Cyanobacteriota > Cyanobacteriia > Cyanobacteriales > SIO1D9 > JBBQDV01. The sequence goes on along the minus strand of JBBQDV010000188.1, from coordinate 2,083 downwards.
AAGAGACTTAGCCTCTTTCGCAGAACGTCCTTCCCCTGGAGTCCCAAAATACCAGAGAGTTGCTGCTGCTTCCGCGCGAGTGACGGGTTTATCTGGTTGGAATAAAGTTGTATAACCAAAGACACGACGCAGATTTCCCTGTTCTCCACTTTCATAGTCCGATAAAAGAGCGGGTAAACTTTTAGGGTCAATTTTACTAGTGTCTTGAAAACCCCAGGTTTCCTTGACACTATCTACAGTCGCAGTTGGTAAACCTTTACGGACATCAAAAGGAACTTTCCAAGCAAGCAAAGTTTCGCGATTAAGAGGAGCATCAGGACGAAAGAGGCTGCTATCCGTTGCTCCTGTCAGTCGTGAGGGGATAATTCCTGCTTCTGCTAATCCTTGGATAGCTCCAAAATCGGGGTCAGATTCAGGTACATCAGAAAAAGCAGGGGTACTACTTTCGGAAACGGGGCGAATTTGTTGTCCTGCGCGATCGCGATAAATACTATTATTAATATTAATCAACCACCGTGCAAAATCTCGCCGACTAATATTTTCATTAGGCTTAAACTCCTTCCCTGTCTTAGCTCTTAACACCCCTAACTCTGCTAAATCTTGGATATAGGTTTCTAAAGGCTGAGGAACTTCATCCAAATCAGTAAAATCGCCTCTTGTTACCCCAGCAGGTTCAGCCGCAATAATACCAACAGACTGGTAACGGATACTAAAATTAGTTGTTGAATTATCCTCAGCTTCTGGTAGAATAGAAACCGCAACTTCGAGATTATTTAACTGCGCATTGAGACTAGTATCGGAAGTATCAGTCAGTTCCCAGCCCTCTTGATTCAACTCCGTTTCATAAAAACCTTTAATTGCTGCTGGCGAATCACTTGTAACCCATAGTGTTTCTACATCCTGCTCAGTTTGAGCCACATTGAAAAGTTCCGCATTCTCATAAATCGGAATCTCAGTGGGAAAATCTCCAGGTAGTTCAGCCGTTCCTAAGTCAGGGGAATTTTGCACAGATGTCCCAATCGCTGTTTCATTTTCCTGCAATTCTGCATCAGGCGCAAACCATTCTGCGACATTACCACTACAAGCACCTAATCCCCCTAAGAGAAAAATTGCAACTCCCAAAGAGATTATTTTAAATTGTTTTTTGGCTACCACTATTTATTTTTACTTATATTGGGTTATTAATTCTATCTATTTCTATTTTAATGAATTCAACCAAAGAGTAAGATCAATATATTTTTTTTATCAAACGGTTTATGCTCAAGGAAATCGCCGATGCTATTGAAACTCAAGATTATCAAACTGCTGCGAAATTACTAAAGCAACTGCAAAAAAGTGAACCACGCAATCCTTGGGTCTGGTACTATATCGGACGCTTATACGAAGAAACCGATAAACCAGAAAGTGCGGAGAAAAATTATCGTCAGCTTTTGCGTCACATTAATAACGTCAAACTACTTTCTTTATGTCGTCAAGGACTGAAACGACTACAAATTCAGCAACAACAACAGCAACAATTTAACCGCGAAGCAGCACTTTCTCAACCTGGAGGTGAAGAACCAGGAATTTTAGTGATTAAATCCGTTCCTTCCGAACTCAAGCAGGATAAAGCACAAGAATTCGCCAAAATCTTTCAAATTGATGCTTACAACGCCCGTTTACAATTACCTAGTCGCGGTTGGCGTTTATATCGCACGGGTGTAATGGGAGACCTACAACCTTATACCGAAAAGTTACAAGCGGTTAGGATTCCTTGCTTTTCTCTTTCTCTGCGTACTCTTACAGAAATTGAAGTCTATCAAGTCTCTCATTTTGAACAAGTCACTCCAGAAGTAATAGTTGCTTGTCAATCCCCTGATGGAAAACCAGGACAACTTACCTTTAAATGGTCGGAGATACAAAAACAAGTAGAAGGACTCTTACCCTTATTTGAAGAAGTTACTGAAAAAAAAGCACGGGGTAAAACTGAGCGAAAAATGAAAGTTTTAGACTATATTTCCTGTCTAGACCTCCATCTTACTTCTCGTCAGATTATTCTAAGATTAAACGATCGCGCTTACAATTTCCAGCAAGGAATCCCCCT
>JBBQDV010000187.1:0-6029 GCA_038320005.1 Cyanophyceae cyanobacterium | reverse complement strand
TAGTTAACGATAGAGCGAGAGGCTGGCAAGCACCTCAAGGTATCCTGACTTAGATAACGTAGCCAGTTAAGGCTTAGACTGGTCAACTAACTGAGTAATCCGAGGCATGAAGCCCCGTTACTTCAGTACGGGGTGCTGACGTTAAGGAAGCTTGCAAAGAGTACAGGCATTTTCAGTTGAGAGGGGATGCGGAATCTAAAATAGACCGAGAGTTAAAGATTGATCAATAGGGAAAGTTGCCCCTGCACCTAACCATAGAGTCACAACTGTACCAAAAAGGAACACTGCGGTTGCGACTGGACGGCGGAAAGGATTTTGAAACTTATTGACGTTTTCAATAAAAGGAATCAGACACAAACCCAGGGGGATTGCTGCTTGCGAAGCAATTCCGAGGAGTTTATTGGGCAGAATCCGCAGAATTTGAAAAACGGGATATAAGTACCACTCAGGCAAAATTTCGAGAGGGGTAGCAAAGGGGTTTGCTGGTTCACCTGTCATAGCAGGATCAAGTACTGCTAAACCGATGCAGAGGGCAATTGTACCCATAATTACAATCGGGAAGGTATAGAGAAGGTCGTTGGGCCAAGCGGGTTCGCCGTAGTAGTTGTGACCCATGCCTTGAGCTAGTTTTGCCCGTAATTTGGGATCGCTAAGATCTGGTTTTTTGAGGACTGACATTATTTTTCGTGTTCTCCTTATAAGTTATTTATCTTAAAGGTAGTCTCGGTTTATAAAGGACCAGAGATACCTTGCTTGCGAATCATCAGAAAATGCGCCAGCATAAAGACGGCAATCAGCCAGGGAAATACAAAGGTGTGTAGGCTATAAAAGCGAGTTAGGGTTGCTTGTCCAACGCTTGGACCGCCACGCATAAATTCGACGATTTGGTCGCCAACGATGGGAATAGCTGCGGGGACACCAGAAACGATTTTAACTGCCCAATAACCGACTTGATCCCAAGGAAGAGAGTAGCCTGTTACGCCGAATGATACGGTAAGAACAGCGAGAATAACGCCAGTAATCCAGGTTAGTTCGCGAGGCTTTTTAAATCCGCCTGTTAGATAAACGCGGAAGCTATGAAGGATCATCATTAAGACCATCATGCTGGCAGACCAACGATGGACGGAACGAATCAGCCAACCAAAGCTAACATCAGTCATGAGATACTGTACAGAAGTGTAAGCTTCAGCGACAGTGGGACGGTAATAAAAGGTCATGGCAAACCCAGTTGCAAACTGGATAATGAAACAGACGAGGGTAATGCCACCTAAACAGTAGAAAATATTAACGTGGGGAGGGACATACTTACTGGTAATGTCATCAGAAAGTGCCTGGATTTCCAGACGTTCCTCGAACCACTCGAATGGTTTTGAATCAGTGACTTGCTTAGAAAACATTGAAGACAGAATTCCTAAATGGACGATTGTACAATCAGGTATATTTTTCCCCTATTCCCATCGCTACAGCTAGGTTTTTCGATCTGGGCTGAAACTAAGAGAGGTCGGGGTCAATAGAGCTTGGGGAGTATGGATGTAACGATGAAATTTATCCCAATCGTTTCATCTTCCCTTTACAAAAATGTAACATAATGAGCGAACACAATGCTCGTATCCCTTTGTTAGTGGTTCGGGAGCTTAAAGAATTGTGAATTATTGTAAACTAGAATGAGTAAGGTAGAGTAAAATCACCGCAGCAAGCAAGTAGATTATAAATTTGGCACATGGGGAAACGAAACTTCTCGATTGGATTGATCTTGGTTAGTACGATTATTTGCTCGTTTCTGTGGTTCACTCCTGACGCGATCGCGTTTACGGAAGGACAGAAAACGATAGCACAAGCTTGGCGAATTGTCAATCAAGCTTATTTTGATGAAACCTTTAACCATCAAAACTGGTGGTCAACAAGGGAGAAGTTTCTGAGGCGAAGGGTGGAAACCAATGATGAAGCCTATGAGGCGATTGAGGAAATGTTGGCGACCCTGGATGAACCTTTTACTCGTTTGTTGCGACCAAATCAGTATCGTAGTTTACAAGTGAGTACATCAGGGGAACTTTCGGGGGTGGGTTTACAAATAGATATTAATCCTGAAACGAAAGAACTCGAAGTAGTTGCGCCCATTGTCGGTTCTCCGGCGGAAGAAGCAGGGATAAGGGCGCGAGATAGGATTGTGGAGATTGATGGGGTACAAACGGCGCGGTTGACCTTAGAGGAGGCTGCAACGAAGATGCGAGGACGACAGGGGACGGCGGTTAGTTTGGGGGTGAAATCTCTGGGGGAAGAGGAAATCAGGGTAGTTAGAATTGTGCGCGATCGCATTTCCCTCAATCCAGTCTATGCTCGTTTAGATACAGAATCTAGCTCTATTCCTGTGGGCTATATTCGTTTATCTCAATTTAGTGCCAATGCCACTACAGAAATTGCCCATAGTATTAAGAATTTACAACGAGAGGGAGCGCAAGCCTTTATTCTTGATCTGCGCAATAATCCTGGGGGCTTGCTACAAGCAGGAATTGAGATTGCGCGATTGTGGTTAGATGAAGGGGATATTGTTTATACGGTCAATCGCCAAGGTATGTTAGGTAGCTTTTCTGCTAATGGGGAAGCCCTAACTGATGCGCCTTTAGTGGTTTTAGTTAACCAGGGAACAGCTAGTGCGAGTGAAATCCTGGCTGGGGCTTTACATGATAATGACCGCGCCATTTTAGTCGGGGAAAAGACTTTTGGGAAAGGTCTGATTCAATCTTTATTTGAATTAGTTGACGGTTCAGGAATGGCGGTGACAGTGGCTAAATATGAAACTCCTGATCATCAGGATATTCACAAATTAGGTATTATTCCTGATGAAATTGTTTCTCAAGATCCCATTACCTTAAAAGAGGTACAAACTGAAGCAGACAAACAGTATCAGGCTGCTATTCAACAGTTGGCGATGAAGAGTAATTAATCACTAACGGGTGAACCCTAAAACAAGAACTCTGTTATAAAGTAGTAGTTCCTTTCTTATTTTCATTAGAGATCATGAGAATTTTAATGCTCTCTTCTCACTTTCCCTATCCGCCAAGTCAAGGAGGGACAGCGTTACGAACGTTTAATCTCATGAAATATTTGGGTGAACGTCATGATCTTACTTTAGTAACCCAACGTTCAGGAAATATTACCGATGATCAAGTTGAAGCAATGAAGGAATGGGTTCAAGAGGTGGTTGTTTTCCCTCAAGTCCAATTAGACCCTATTCAAACAGGACTGTTAAAGAAAGCAAAACGCCTGCAATCTTATCTGAAGCAGGGTATTCCCCCTGGTGTTCCTTCTTGCTATTCCCCAGCAATGGAAGCTTGGGTCGATGAGGCGGTAGAATCAGGGCAGTTTGATGTGATTACCAGTGAAGATAGCATTAACGAGATCTATGTCCGTCCAGAGTGGCGAGGACGACTGCGAACGGTGGTAAATGTACATCGTTCTATTTATGGGATTTGGAAACAGCGGTTGGAGACTCCAGACCAAAAAGTATTGCGAGATCAACTGAGTTTACCTTTACTGCGTCGTTATGAGGAACGCTATTGTGCGAAATTCTCCCAGGTAGTGGCGACAACGAAAGAAGATGGTCGCCAGTTAAAAGCCCTTAATCCTGAAACTCGGATTGTGGTAATTCCCAATGGGGTAGATTTAACTCTCTTTCCCAAGCGGAAACAGGATAGAGGGGGAAACAAATTAATTTTTGTGGGGATGTTGGACAATCCAGTAAATATAAAAGCAGTTAGTTTTTTAAGCCGAGAAATCTTTCCCGAAATTTGTCAGCGTTATCCTGAAACAAGTTTAGAAATAGTAGGGGCGAATCCGACGACGGAGGTGAAAATGTTAGGAGAGATTCCAGGAGTTACTGTGATTGGAGATGTGCTAAATGTGGTAGATTATCTCCATGATGCGACGGTTTGTGTGATCCCTTTGCAAAAGGGTTTAGGAATTCAAAATAAATCCTTGGAAGCGATGGCGGTGGGAATCCCCTTGGTGGCGAGCGATCGCGCTTTACAAGGAATCACTGTAGATGGTGCGGACATACCGTTACGGGCGATGCGGGCGAATAAATTAGAAGAATATATTTATGCAATTGGAAGGCTATTTGCTGAACCAAAGTTAAGAGAAAAGCTTTCTAAACAAGCGCGATCGCACATCGAAAACGACTATACTTGGGCAAAGGCAGGGGCATTATACGAAAAAGCACTAACTAGTTAATCTTTTGATTGATGCCAGTCAGGAAAAATATTTATCTGAAACTCTTAGCATTTCTTGTCATTATTTTGGCAGGAGGAATTGCTGCGGGTGGGGGCTGGTTAGCAATTAAACTAATCATCGATCCCGATTCCCTGCTATGGCTAAATAAATATTTACCAGAGTGGACGCAGGTTTCACTAACAGGGCGCAATCTTCCGCAAACTTTAGCAGAAATTGAGCAAAAATTAGCTCCGCAAGACTTAAAGTTGGGTGAGGCGGTAGAAATTGGCACAGAAGTCTTAATCCCAATTCAACGTTATCAGACTCAGTGTAATTGCAATATTATTACTGCCCTACGAGTTTATCAACCCGAAGAATTACCCCAAGGGGGAACGGGCTATTATCTGATCCAAGAAGTTGCTGTACCTGACCTTGATGAATATTTCGTCATCTCACCTCTTTTAGAGCAAAATTTAGATCGGCTGAGTCGGGAAAGTTCATTCCTCTTGACTAACCTTGATATTTTTCCTAATACTTCGGTCGAAGGTATTTGGCTTAATGTTAGCGGAACTCAGGATAGGAAAAAGAATACAATTGCCTATGGTCATATTTTTCGTTATAACCCTGAAACAAATCACCTGGGGATAATAATGCCCTGGACTAGTCCGACGGGTAAACTCCCTTACTGGGAAACAGTAACAGGGGGAGAAGTCCCAGAACTGGTAGTAGATCAAAGTATTGGCTTAGAACCCCAGTTTCAGGTTTATCAAATCCAATCTCGGCAGTTTGCCCTCAATCCGTTTAGCTTAGAACCAATTAGCCTAAGTTACACGGGCAATAAACCCGATGCAGGGAATCTTTATGACCAGGGCTTATATCTCAGTAGTCAAGGCTTATGGTCAAACGCCCTGCAAAAACTAGAAACTCTAAAACGCAATTCCCCTCAACAGTGGACAGAAAAATTCCAACAGCAAATGGCTGTCATTGCCCTCCATGCTAAGAAAACGCAAACTCAATGTAAACAACCTTGGGCTAGAACTTCTCAGCAAATTCTCGCTTGTATTATTGATGGTGATTGGGAAGGTAGTTTAGTGGTGTTCCAATCCGCGAGTAGTCGGGTCATTGCGGAAGATATTGTCTCTTTACTCAAGCAGGATCAAGGACGCATTTCTCGGCGTGTGGAAGCGACCCTAGCAGTGAATCCTCAAGCAACCGCAGCGATGACATGGGGTGCATTAATTCAAGGGGTAGAAAAAGATTATGGGGGGGCAATAGGTTGGTTACAGCAGCAATCGGGTTATGCAAAAATTGAGCAGAAACAGGTGCTAGAAGTGTTGGATCAATGGGAGTTCGCTTTAATAACAACGGGAAGATCTGCGCCTCAGACTTTGCATCTCAGTGACATTTCAGGCATAGCCCGCCCTCTTTTGACAGAACCGAATTGGGATGATTGGCTACGACCAGAAAATGATCCGCCTGCTTTCCTACCCCCTCAACATGGTTGGTATGTGATGGAAGTAGATACTTTCTTTGACGGTCAGGGGTTGCAGGAAGCCCCCTTTAAGATCTCAATACCTTTATTTGCCCCAGGTCAGCAAATATGGCGTAAGTTGGGGCTAGACCTTGACCCTTCTCTCCAAATGGTTGTTGTAACTGAAGATGAGAAACAAACTCTTTTAGGTCAGGTTCAGGGTGTACAGTTCCAAGATGGAGTTCTAAAATTACTAGTAAGTAGCCAGGGATTTTGAATTTAGAAATAAAACGCATCTCAAAAAAATGGAACTAATTTTGTGTCACACAACTGCGGATTTTGACGCATT
>JBBQDV010000186.1:0-6036 GCA_038320005.1 Cyanophyceae cyanobacterium | reverse complement strand
GGGGCTGATTCACACAAAGCGAATACCGTTGAACCTGAACCTGACATCATCGTACCTAAAACCCCTGTTCTCGCAAAGGTTTCTCGTAGTTGGGCGACTTTGGGATATTCAGGAAGGACAATTTTCTCTAAATCGTTGTGCATTAGTTTACCAATCTCCTCACCATTACTACGAGTAATCGCTTGAACAAGGGGGCTAGAAGAGATTTTAGAACTTTGGGTCTTCATGCGATCAGGATCGTTAATATAACCGTGAGAAAATTCCTGACGATAGGTTTGATAAGCCCAGAGAGTAGAAACGCCGATATTGCGGTACTTAGCGAGGACAACAAATAAGCAAGGAGAGTTGGTAATGGGATCGAGTTTTTCACCTCTTCCTGTTGCGATCGCGCTTCCCCCAGCCAGACAAAAAGGCACATCCGATCCCAGATTTTCCGCTATAGCTTCTAACTCAGGATAAGTTAATCCTAATTGCCACATTAAGTCTAACCCTACCAGCACCGCTGCTGCATCCGTTGAACCCCCAGCTAATCCCGCAGCAACAGGAATATTCTTCTCAATATGGATATCAACTCCGCCATAGTTTGCATAAGCTTCTGGGAACTGCTGTACCATCAATTGGGCTGCGCGATGGGCGAGGTTAGTTTGATCAAGCGGGACTTCTGGATGATCACAGTAGATGCGGATCTTCTCGATTCCATTCGCCCGAACTTGGACTTGATCCCCTAACTCAAGGCTTTGGAGAATCATCACCAACTCATGATAACCGTCAGCGCGATCGCCAAGAATTTTCAAATAAAGATTAATTTTTGCAGGAGCAATGAGAGAATAGGCACGCATGGGTAAGATAAAACTAGAGAGTGTTAATGCGATTACTGAGGTTAATCCAGTCGCGAACCCCAATATCTTCCGCCCGAACTTGGGGGTTAATATCTAATTGTTCCAGAATTTCCGTGAGTTGATCACCAGAAAGTAAACTTTTGAGATTATTGCGTAACATTTTCCGTTTATTCGCAAAACCAATTTTAACTAGGGTTTCTAGGTGTTTGGGGTTATCAGGAGTTAATTCAACTTTCTGGGGACGGAGGCGAATTACCGCAGAATCTACCTTGGGACGGGGATAGAAGGCTTTTGATGGTACATTGGCGATAATTTCACAGCTTGCTAAATATTGTACCCGTACTGATAACGCTCCGAATATTTTCGAGCCAGGTTGGGCGGAAAGTCTCTCTGCTATTTCTTTTTGGACTAACAGGACAATAGACTCATAAGGGGAAGGGTTGGGGTTAGCAATTGTTCCGAGAAGTTTACTGATAATCGGTCCAGTGATGTTGTAGGGGATATTCGCCACCACCTTATTCGGCTTTTGGAACTTAGGAAATTGCTGTAATTTTTCTTCTACATCTGTTTCTAAGAAATCTTCTTGAAGGAGGAGGAAGTTATCAAAGTCGCCGAACTTTTCCACTAGCTTTTTGCATAAATCCCAATCTATTTCGACGCTGACAATGGGAATAAATGCGTCTAGTAAGCGTCGGGTGAGTATTCCTGTACCTCCACCAATTTCGAGAACGCGATCGCGATCGTTTAATTCCGCTGCTGTGATAATTTGGTTGAGGGCTTTTTCACTTCTTAGCCAATGTTGACCAAATTGTTTTCTAGGTCTTGTCATAATCAATCAAGCCTTGCTAGTCGCGATCGCGATCGCTTGCGGTAAAATAAGATGCTCTTGTACCTGTATCCGTTGATGTAAACTGTCGCGAGTATCGTCCGCTAAAATTGGCACAGCAGCTTGCATAATAATCTCGCCACTATCCACCTCCAGACAAACCTTATGCACCGTACAACCTGTAATCTTCACCCTTGCAGATAAAGCTTGTTCTATCGCCCGAATCCCCTTAAAACTAGGGAGTAAACTAGGATGAATATTAATAATTTTACCCTGAAAAGCACTAATTAAGACAGGAGTAACAATCCGCATCCAACCAGCCATAATCACCCATTCCACCTCATATTCCCGTAAATTTTTCGCGATCGCCCTGTCCAAATCTTCCCTTTGGGGGAAGTCACGATGATTTAAAAGAATAGCTGGAGTCTTAAACTGTTGCGCCCTTTCTATCACCTTCGCCTGGGGATTATTGTAAATGAGAACCTCAATTTGGGCATTAAGTTTCCCCTCTTGAATTGCTTGCGCCACTGCTTTATAATTACTGCCACTCCCAGAAGCTAGAATCCCTAACTTGACTGGCTTCTCCTTGTCTATCTGAGGGGGAGTAAGAAGAGGAGAAACGAGGGAACTGGAATTAAAATTAGCTTGAAGATTGGGAGAACTCATTAAATTAACTAAATAGCTTGATAGCTGAAGGCTTAACTGCGCGATAGCCGTAGGCTTAACTTCGTTATCGCGCTGCGGGCTTTCCTTGATTATCGCGATTTACTCACAAAGATAGAATCATAGCACCAAATTTAAAATTATATATAGAACAGTGAACTATTTAGGAGAAATTTGCTAACATTGAGATCAAAATTCCGTTTATCTGTATAATAGAGCATTAAATTCATAATAATAATGATGTTGAGGAGGAAGTTATTCCTGAAACACTAACCCTAACCGTTAGCCTAAGGGGTACACGCGAAGTTAGGAAAAACTGCCAAATATTCCGCCTGACTGGATTGCTAGATGCCTTCTCCGAACCCGCTTTTCGGAAAGTTGTTGGTAACTGCATTGATGAAAAACCAGCAGATATCATCTTAGTTCTTTCTCAAATCGACTTTGTTGATAGTTCTGGTATTGGAGCATTAGTGCAATTAGTGAAAAAGGCTCAGAATGCTGGTGGTTCTCTACAAATCGTCACAAATCCCCGAGTAACGCAAACCGTCAAATTAGTTCGTTTAGAAAAGTTTCTTTCATTGCAGCCTTCCCTAGAAGTCGCATTAGAGAACATCCCAAAGAGTTAACCCAAACTCTATTTTTACCCCAACAAGCTATTGAGGTTTATCTAGACCCGATAGCTTGTTTTTGATCAGATATAACATAAAGCAATACCCAAAGCGCAGTGAATTCAGACAATAGCCAAAAGCAATTCCCCCTAATGGGGTTTACAGATATCAGCAAAATTGATAGCCTATCACCAATCTCCTTAGCTTATATTGGGGATGCAGTCTATGAACTTCATATTCGTACCCATTACCTCTTACCCCCAAAACGGATTTCTGCTTATCACAAACAAGTTGTCACCCAAGTCCGCGCCGAAACTCAAGCTAGTCTCCTGAGTACCCTCATTCCCCATCTCACCGAAGCAGAAACAGAAATCTTGCGTCGGGGACGAAATGCAACGAAGAAATACCCTCGTCGTCTTTCCCCCGAAGTCTATCGCCAAGCAAGCAGTCTAGAAACCCTAATCGGCTATCTCTATCTCAAACAGCCAGAACGCCTCAGCGAATTATTGTCAAAATTAAACTTAGAAACTCAATAAATACCCAAAAATACTATGGCTTATCAAAATCGCGACTTGAACAAAAAGATTAAACCAAAGAAGAAATTCAATTCCGATAGACCCTCTCACAACACAAGGACTATATCCACTCCCTCAAAGCAAAATCGCTATCGAGATCAAGACCAACCAGATGAAAATGAGAATGAGAATGAAGAGGAAGAACAAGATAGTGACCTTATTTATGGTCGTCATCCTGTCTTAACCGCCCTCGAAAATAAACATCAACTCAATAAACTCTGGATTCTTGCCAAACTGCGCTATGATCCCCGTTTTCACACCCTAATTAGCAAAGCCAAAAGTAATGGGACAGTAGTTGATGAAGTCAGTCCCCAACGCCTCAACCAAATTACGAACGGTGGAAATCATCAAGGAATTGCAGCCCAAGTCGCCCCCTATAACTACTATGAGTTAACTGAGTTGATTGCAGTAGCAAAAGAGAGTAGCGAACAACCAGTGATAGTAATTGCTGATGGAATTACTGATCCCCATAACTTAGGCGCAATCATTCGCACCGCCGAAGCATTAGGCTGTCAAGGACTAGTGATCCCCCAAAGACGTGCTGTTGGCGTTACCTCTACCGTAATGAAAGTCGCAGCAGGGGCTTTAGAGCATTTTAAAATTGCGAGAGTTATAAATTTAAGTCGCGCCTTAGAAGAATTAAAAACAGCAGGGTTTTGGATTTATGGAACTGCTGCCGGAAGTGGTAATGTTTTACACACTGTTAACTTTAGTGGTGCTGTAGGATTAGTAGTAGGCTCAGAAGGAGGAGGGCTGAATCTTCTTACTCAACGCAATTGTGATGCACTAGTTTCAATCCCCCTAACGGGAAAAACCCCTAGTTTGAATGCTTCTGTTGCTACTTCTATCGCCCTATACGAAATTTATCGTCAACGCTGGTCAAAAAATATCCAAATCAACTCTCTACCCAAAGACTCTTTACAATAGAGCAGGAAAACAGTAAAACGGGTAAATTATAAAAATAACCTTGTCAAATTGCCACATTAGTGGTTTAGGAAGAAAAGTATGAAAGAGTTAATTGTTAATGTTCTTAGCTTTCTGGGGTTTGCTTGGTGGGTAGAAATCACCACAACACAACCTCGCTGTACTTACTATTTTGGTCCTTTTGCGAGTTCTAAAAATGCTGATGATGCTAAAGGGGGGTATGTTGAAGATTTAGAACAGGAAAATGCTCAAGGTTTCAACATTATTGTTAAACGATGTAAGCCAGATAAATTAACGATTGACGAATCCGAAGAAGCAATAGAAGTTGAGCAAGTAGCGTTTTTTAGTGGTCAGCCATCTTAGAGAGAATGACTAAGTCTTCCCCAACTCAACCCACTCCTCCCCTACTTGTTCTCGTAGATGGTCATTCCCTCGCCTTTCGGGCTTATTATGCTTTTGCAAAAGGGCGAGATGGTGGCTTGCAAACCTCGACAGGAATTCCCACCAGTGTTTGTTTCGGCTTCTTAAAAGCCCTGCTACAGGTCATAGAAACCCAACAACCCCACGGTATAGCAATTACTTTTGATTTAAGCTTACCAACCTTTCGCCACGAAGCTGACGACACCTACAAAGCAGACCGTGCTGAGACTCCAGAGGATTTCATTGGGGATCTCAAAAATCTCAAAGAATTACTTTCCGCGTTAAATCTCCCCATCCTGACCGCCCCAGGCTATGAAGCAGATGACATCTTAGCAACCCTAACGAAACAAGGCGTTGAAGCTGGCTATAAAATTAAAATTGTTACAGGCGATCGCGATTTATTTCAACTCGTTGATACCAAAAAAAATGTCAGTGTCCTCTACCTAGATCGTAACGTGATTAAAGGTAGTAATATCAAAGGCACTGAGATAGATGAAGAGCAAGTTGAGAAAAGTCTTGGTATTCAACCCAATCAAGTTGTCGATTACAAAGCCTTATGCGGAGACAAATCTGATAATATCCCTGGAGTTAGGGGAATCGGGGCTAAAACCGCCGTTAAGTTATTAAATGAGTACGGTAGCTTAGAAACTGTTTACCAGCACCTCGATGAGATTAAAGGGGCAAATCAACGCAAATTAAAGGATGGGGAAGAAGCAGCCAAACATTCCCAATTTCTTGCCCAACTGAAATTTGATGCCCCCGTTGCGATCACTTTAGACCAGTGCCACCTAGAAGGCTTTGAAACTAAAATTTTGATTCCTTTGTTGGAAAAACTCGAATTCACCAGCTTCCTGGGTAAAATAGAGCAGTTACAGCAGCAGTTTGGAGGCGATACCCTTGAGAAAACAACCGATTCAGAATCAGCAGAAGATCCAGATTTATGGTTCTTTAATGCAGAAGATACCGCCAAAGCGCAACAGCAACTAATTCCCCGAATTAAACCGCAAATTATTGATACTCCCAAAAAGCTAGATACTTTAGTCGAACGCCTCAAATATCACACTGACCCTGCTTCCCCTGTCGCCTGGGATACTGAGACTACCGCCCTAGAACCTCGTGATGCAGAATTAGTCGGGCTTGGCTGCTGCTGGGGTGAGAATCCAGCGGATGTTGCTTATATT
>JBBQDV010000185.1:0-6041 GCA_038320005.1 Cyanophyceae cyanobacterium | reverse complement strand
TCTTCGTTGAGATAAGGATCTTCCCAGGCTGTTAAACGGTCTGGTCCGGCTAGTTTTGGTTCTCCTGGTGCTTCAGATTCCGCAATAAAGTCACCAAAGTAGTCAGGGCGGAATTTATAAATTGCTATGCGATCCGTTTTAATCATTTGTCGCACTTCTTGGGTGGTGGTGCGGAAAATGGTTTCGAGGTCGAAGGATTTGCGAATGCGGTCAACAACTTTGGTTAAAGTGCGTTCTCGTTCTGCGGATTCCGCTAACTGCTTAGATTTAGTTTGAATCTGTTCTAAGTATTCCGTTTGCTGCAAAGCTACCCCAAACTGGGCTGCTATCTGCTTAACAAACTCAATTTCATTTTCTTGCCATTCTCTTGGTTCAGCGCATTGGTGGACACATAACAGACCCCAAAGTTTATTCTCTCGTAAGATCGGGACAATCAAGTTTGCCCTGACTTGGAACTGGGAGAGGACTTCAATATGGCATTCTTGCAAACCTGCGTTATAAATATCACTAACGGCTTGGATTCTACCGTTTTCATATTTATCCGCATAGTCACTTCCAAAGCAATGGTCATGGATTTTTGCTTTTACTGCGGAGGAATAATTAGAGTTAACGTCCTCAGAGACAAATTCACCATCATCAAAGCCAGAACCAGGATAAAAGCGGAATACCCCCACCCGATCTGCTTTTAGTTGTCCGCGAATTTCTCTAGCTGTGGTGTTAAAGAGATTATTTAAGTCAAGGGAACGACGAATGCGGTCAACAATTTTTACAGTTGTGCGTTCTCGTTCTGCGGATTGAGCTAATTGTTCAGAAGAACTTTTAAGTTGTTGGAGGTTATCTGCTTGTTGTAATACTTCCCACAACTGAGAAGCAACCCTTTCCATCTCTTGAACTTCTTGTTTTGTCCAATGGCGCGGGTTAGCATTTTGATAAACTCCCAACAATCCCCACAGCTTTTCGCCAACGAAGATAGGGACGATTAGATAAGCTTTAACTTCAAATTGCTCTAAAATATCAACGTGACAGGGAGAATGTCCAGCTTTATAGATATCATCAACAGCAAAGACTTCATGATAGCGATAGCGTCCCCCTTGGGTGTCTTGGAGGTGGGTATCTTCCCAAACGGTTTTAATACCTGGTCCAACTAATTTGACCCAGTTTCCCCCAACGGATTCAGCGATAAATTCCCCACTCCAATTTTCATCGAAGCGATAAACGCCCACCCGATCCGCGTTCATGAAGTTGCGCACTTCTTGGGTAAGATTTTTAAAGATGGTTTCTTGGTCAAGGGAACGACGGACTTTTTCAATTACCCCAGCTAAGGCTTGTTCCCTCGCTTCAATTCCTTGCAGTTGTTTTTGATATTCTGATTGCTGCAAGCTTAGGGTTAGTTGGATACTAATCTGTTCGAGGAGTAGCTTTTCACTTTCACTCCATTGACGACTATTTTCGCACTGCTGGACACTCAAGAGTCCCCAGAGGTTATTGGCAATGATAATTGGGACGGTTGCACTTGATTGGATTTGAAAGCGTTCCAGGAGTTGCTGCTGGTAGGGGGTCAGTTGAGGCTGTTTTTTCTCAACAATAACTAGGGTTTGATCGAGGTATTCTTGGCGTGAGTCGAAGCCGAAGGTGGTAGCGGGAAGGGTTTCTCCTTCTGTTGGAGTCCAACCACGATTTTTTGCTTCCGCGAGGACGTGACCTTGATTTTCTGTTTCAAAGTGATAAATCAGGGCGCGATCGCAGTTTAGTTTTTCTTGGAGTTGATCAACACTCACTTGGAGCAGTTTTTCAACGTTTTCCGCTTGTCCCATGCGGTGCGCGATCGCGACAATTTGCTGTCTGAGTTGAATCAGTTGCTGTTCAGGTTCTTGTTCTTTTCCCTGGGGTTGAGGTGTCGAATCAGAACTCTTGCCTTTTTCTGGGGTATTTGGCTCGGATTTGCTAGTTTGATAAACACTCATCATCTTTGTTGCTCTCTTAGAAATATTGCGATTTTAGTTTGTTCAGGCTTTAGCAGCTAAACGGGATGAATCTATAATGGTCTGGGGGTTAAGTTGAATTAAAATTTCCTCTGCTTCATTGATCGTATAACCTTCAATAAAAGGAATCATCTCTTGATTAAATAGTTCTGGCGTTGGTCGCCTTTGCTGCGAGGGGTCAATTCCTTCAATATCAATGACATCCCCTATTAATAATCCGAGGGATTTTTCCTCCGTCTGGATAACTAAGATCATTGGGTTCAAAGTAGAATCAATAACGGAATTTTGACCCTGATATCCCAATAATCCTTCTAGGCTAACCATCCATAACATCTCGCCACGCCAGTTATAAATTCCTAATATCCAACCTGGCATTTCGGGAACTGGTAAAATATCGCTTACAGAGATAGGGGCGGTTTCAATAATAGACTCTACTGGAATTCCCGCCGTGTCTTTTGCCCCTAAATGAAAACTTAAATATTTCTTGCCTAATTCATCGGCAATTAAAGAATTAAATTGCGCCATATTGCTTTTTTACTTATGAAAATTAGTTAAGTAGCTTACGGATTAAGCTAATCAAATCGTCCTGATCAACAGGTTTAGGCAGATAAGCATCCGCCCCCAGCATATCTCCCCACATCTTGTCAACATCACTTCCTTTTGTTGAGCAAAGTACCACAGGAATATTATTAGTTTTTGGGTCACTCTTTAGTTCGCGACAAAACTCAAAGCCACTCTGTCCAGGGAGAAGGACATCTAGCAAAATCAGATCAGGTCGAGATTGAGCTAATTTAGTCTGGGCTTCTTTCGTTGTTTTCGCAGCAATAACATCTAAACCTGCACTTTTCAAGTAGCGGGTGTGCATTTCCATATCCGTCAAGGCATCATCAATCACAAGAACTGTACTCATAGGATAAACCGGTTAATCTAAAATTTAATAGCCAAAGCTCTAAAGGCTAGTTTACAAGCTCTAGGGCAGAGATGAAGCTGAACTTGATTGAATTCCCAATACTTGCTGCTTTAAGCCTGGGTCTGCGGGTAAATACTTTCCTATTATCTTTAGCACTTTTTCTGCTTCGATGGGCTTAGTGAGGTAATCTGAAGTTCCCACAAGTTTGGCACGAACTCGATCAAAAAAACCATCATTTCCCGTCAAAATGATAATCGGAGTTCTCGCAAAGACAGGAATTCTGCGTAACTGAGAACACAATTCGTAACCATTAGCCACAGGCATTACTAAATCTAAAAAGATCAAGTTTGGCTTCTGTTGAATTATTTTTGGCAACGCCGTTAAAGGTTCAGAAAGAGCTAGACAGCGATAGCCAGCACCAACAACAATTTTTTCCAAAAGATAACAGGCTTGGGGGCTATCATCAACAAAGGCAATTAGAGGACTATTTAGCTTCGCTTGGCTCTCCTGAATAAGGGGGGTACTGTCGTAGGCTTTTGGCTTGGGAAAATCCGCAATAGTAACCAACTCGACTAATCCTTTTTGCAGATAAGGAAGCAAAGAACGGGTTAATCTATGCTTATCTTGCTTCATATTGACAGCCAAATCCCGTAAGGTCAATTTGCCATTTAGTAAGACAGTAAAATTTTTATAAATAGTGGGATTAACTTGTTCCTGAAGTTGGTGAGCATTTCGTAGCACGGGCGCAAGATTCGGGGAAATTTTGCTCAAACCAGATTGTTCCCACAGTAACCATTTTTTCTCTAGTTGTTTGATGAAATAGCCACGACGGGATAAGGTTAAAGGAGACTCAATAATGCTACTATCATCGCGATAAGCTCTGAGAGCAGTGGTAAACGTTTGTTGAGCAATATCAAAAACAATTTCTGAAATTGTGCCTTCTACAATCGCAGCAATTTGCTCCATATTGACTTCTTGGCGTTGACGGAGGATTCTGAGAATTTGATAATCCCATTGGGGTTGAACTAAATCACTCTCGCGAAATTCCGACTTATATGTTTCGACAAGGGGGGAGTATTTTTTCATCTGTCTATGCCATCTTCTGACGGGATGTTCTCCGCCGATAGCACAGACAATTCGACCTAAGCGATAGTAGAGATCCCACTGCTGACCTTGATCACTCTCAATTACCAACTTGCCATTAAATTGTAGTCGGGTACAAGTTTTTAGATTTTCTAGTAGATCAGTATATGAAAATAATCGAGTTGCATTCACAGAGCCATCCCTTTTCCTTATGCTTTTTAGCCATTCACTAAAGGTCAATACCTATTCATTGTTTTCAATCATAGCTTACGTTAGAAATCGCTTCTTTAATTTATCTCTGCAAGAAGCCCTTGATTCCAGCTACTGCCATCTCCAATATATGTGGTTCTTGTACTAGGGCAAACCGAACATAACCTTCCCCTGTTTTCCCAAATCCCGCCCCTGGTGAAACTGCAACTCCTGTCGCTTCTACTAGCTCTGTGCAAAACTTAATTGAGTCATGCCAAGGTTTAGGTAATTTCGCCCAAACATACATTGTTGCTTGCGGGACGGGAACTTGCCAGCCAATCTCATTTAAAGCTGCGAGGAAAATATCTCTTCGAGATTGAAAGGTTTTTACTGTTTGGCTTACTGTATTATCGTCTTTTTCGAGTGCTGCGATCGCGCCTTTTAATATTCCTTCATACTGATTAAAATCAACTACTGCTTTAATTTGTCGCAAAGCTTGAATTAACTGCGGATTACCGATAGCAAAACCAATGCGAAAACCACCCATATTATAGGACTTCGAGAAGGTGTAAAACTCAATCGAGACTTCCTTATGCGGGTCAGCTTCTAAAACTGAAGGGGGACGGGGATTATTATCAAATATCAGATCTAAATAAGGAAAATCATGCACCAGAACTAGACCATGTTCTCGACAAAATGCTACCGCCGTTTGGAAAAATGATAAAGGCGCGATCGCGGTTGTAGGATTATGGGGATAACTCAACACCAGCATTTTCCCTTGCCCTAATACCTCAGAGGGAATATCCGAGAATACAGGTAAGAAATCATTTTCTACCAACAACGGTAACGTATAAATCTGCCCTCCTGCCAAATAAACCCCTCCTGCATGGGAAGGATAACCTGGATCAAGTAAAAAAGCGAAATCCCCAGGATTTAGGACAGCTAGAGGCAAATGTGCCGTTCCTTCTTGAGAACCGATTAATTGCAAAACCTCATGTTCTGGATCAACCGCCACCCCAAAGCGTTTTGTGTACCAACTGGCAACAGCTTCACGAAACTCCCTAGTTTTATTAAACAGCAAATAACCGTGAGTGCTAGGGTCATGCAGAGCCTCTTCTATGGTCTTTATAACCGTCTTAGAGGCAGGTAAATCCGACGAACCGAGGGAGAGATCAATAATTTCTTTTCCCGAAGCCCTCGCCTTTGCCTTAGCCCGATCCATATCGGCAAAAACATTAGCTTGAAGAGGTGCGACTCGTTGAGCAAGTTCTATCTTGGTCATTTATTAGATGTTTTAGCTAACCATAATATCATGCTACATCTTTCCTGATTTGCTAAAGTTTGCCTTCCGTGTTGATTCAGCGATTGAAAGACTTGTGCTTCTATTACTTAATTAATCTGCAAAAAGTAGCCATAAATACAAATTGTGTTTTTGAATATGGTATTCTCTGTAAATAAAATACAATTGCTAACTCAGGTGTGAGGATAAGTAGTAGCTATGTCGAAATTTTCCTTAAAGGCTTTCTTGATCAGTCCAGCCATTCTTGCTGCAACTTTTGTCGCTTCTGGAAGTGTAGTTGCAACAGAACAACCAGAAACTAACTTTAACTTTTCCGTAAACTCCAACTCAGAAGCAGAAACCACCCTAGCACAAGCAACACCTCAAGTTGATCAGTTGTTACAACAGATTGAAAGTTATCAGCAAGAAGGTAAAAGTATTAACTCCATCGAGCAAGTAACCAGCGTCACTCAATTACGCGATGTGCAACCGACAGATTGGGCATTTGAAGCTCTACGAGGTTTAGTTGAGCGTTATGGTTGTATTGCTGGTTATCCTGACGGCACATTCCGCGGAAATCGGGCTTTAACTCGCTACG
>JBBQDV010000184.1:0-6043 GCA_038320005.1 Cyanophyceae cyanobacterium | reverse complement strand
GCTAAGTGGGAAGAAGCCCTACGGTGTTGGGATAAGGTTTTGGAAGTAAATCCTGATTCCCAGCAAGCTTGGTACAATCGGGGCGGAACTTTGATGATGATGCAAGACTTTACGGAAGCGGTTGCTAGTTATTCTAAATCTTTGGAAAAGCACCCTGATGACTTTGAAGGTTGGTTTCATCGGGGAATTTGTCTTAATAATTTGGAACGTTATGAGGACGCGATCGCGTCCTATGATCAAGCTCTGGAGATTAAACCCGATTATTGGCATCCTTGGATTCATCGCGGTTTAGCGGTCAATGCGGTTACTGATCAGGAAAATATCTCAACTTCTACTCTGGCAGAAAAAACTCCCAGTCTCAAACAACGAGGCTATGAAGGCGCAGTCGCCACCTATCGAGAAGCATTAACTCATATTGATCCTCAAGCCCAACCTGAAGGCTGGGGAAGACTCCACTGGGTGATCGCTGTTGCTCACGCTCAAACCGCACTCAAACAACCAGAACCAAGCCTGCAATGGCAAGAAGCTGTTTCCCACTATAATGAAGCTCTCAAAAGCCTTACAGAGGATAAATTTCCCCAAGCTCATTTAGAAATTCTCAAGAATCTTATTTATGCTTATCAAAGTATGGGAGAGACGGAAACCGCAGCCCATCTTCAACAAAAAGGTGCAGAACTGGCGCAAAAACTTCACAGTTAAGGAAAGAAATAAAACGAAATGGCAACATCTGAGCAAAAATTAAAATCTCGTAGGATTGAGTGTTTATATACCGACGGAGCTTGTCTAGGAAATCCAGGGGCTGGAGGTTGGGGAATTGTGATCTACTTCGCTGACAAATCAGTGTTTGAAATGGGAGGAGCTTATCCTCAAACAACTAATAACCGCATGGAGCTACAAGCAGCTATCGAAGCAGTAAAAGTTTTACGTGCCTCCAATCAAACAGAAGCCGTTACCCTTTACACTGATAGCGAATATGTTATTAAAGGGATTACCCAATGGATTGAGGGTTGGAAACGGAAAAATTGGAAGACCGCCAAAGGGAAACCTGTACTTAATCAAGACTTATGGGAAATCCTTGATGAAGTGAACACTGCTAGTATTAAATGGCAGCACGTTCGGGGTCATAGTGGTAATGTGGGCAATGAACGGTGTGACGCGATCGCGTCCTCTTTTGCTTCTGGACAAACGCCAAAACTAGACGGAGCAAATATTTCCACCCCATCCTTTGAGGAAACTCCTTATCTCTCAGTAGCACAGTTATCAGATCCTAATGGCGATTCTAAGGTAACTTACTCAAATCAAACTAAAAGCATTTTTACCTCAAATACAAATACTATGATTGATTCTTCTACCCTGGTCGGTGACGAACTCGAACTTCCCCGTGAGATCCGAGTTTCTCAACTCAATAACCTCATCGAAACCATGCGTATTGCTGATGAAATTGCTTCTAAAGGTTATCTCATTAGTAGTTCAGAATTAGCGGATCTCATGGATGTTAACGCCAGTGCTGTCACCAGTCGTGGCGATAATTGGCCTTGGCGAAATTGGGTTGTTTCTCGTGTCCGTCGTGAGGGAAACCAAATTTTATGGCAACTTGAACGAGTAGATTAAAACCATTTCACCAATAACTATTAATTAACTGTAAGATGTTTTTGCCGACCAACCTATTGATTGATGAGTTAGTAAAACAACTCACCCAAGGCTATAAACGAACCTATGGGGGTTATAAAGGAGAATATGCGGAAATTGTTGCTTGGGTCGCTAACATGGCTCTTGAGAACATTGCCAATAGTGATGCCCTCTATCATAACGTTGAGCATACCGTCTTAGTAACCTTGGTCGGACAAGAAACTTTACGGGGTAAACATATCAAAGAAGGTGGCGTTACTGGAGAGGACTGGTTACATTTTCAGATCTCTCTCCTTTGTCACGATATCGGTTTTGTCAAAAATATCTGTTTATCTGATCGCCCTGGGGAAAATTGGTATGCCACGGGGATCGGTGATGAGATGATACAGTTTCATCCTGGCGCAACGGATGCGAGTCTAGCCCCCTATCACGTAGATCGGGGAAAGCTCTTTGTGGAAAGCCGTTTCGGTACTCATAACCTCATAGATGCAGAAATTATTAAAGCAAACATCGAGTTAACCCGTTTTCCTATTCCTGCGGATGAGGATCATCAAGATACCAAAAATTATCCTGGGTTAGTAAGGGCAGCAGATCTCATCGGTCAACTGAGTGATCCCCGTTATCTACAAAAAATTGCTGCTTTGTTCTATGAGTTTGAAGAAATTGGCACGAATAAGACTTTAGGATATGCTAATCCAGGGGATCTCAGAGCTAATTATCCGACATTTTATTGGCAGGTTGTATATCCTTATGTTATCCCTGCTTTGAATTTTCTCAAACTGACCCAAGCTGGTCAACAAATTATTGCCAATCTCTATGCTAATGTTTTTCTGATTGAACATCGTAAAGAAATTCCTTCACCTTTGAATTAAGAGAGGTTTAATATTATTAAATCGGAAGCAAAAAATGAAAGTTGCACTATTTGGTACTAAACCTTATGACCGCAAATTCTTTGAAAAAGTAAATCAAGCTTATGGTCACACAATAACATTTTTAGCACCTAATTTGCATGAAGAAACAGCGATTTTAGCCAGAGATGCGGAAGCTGTTTGTATATTTGTTAATGACATAGTAGAAGCTAAAACTTTAGAGGTACTTTCTCAACAAGGGGTGCGTTTAATTGCCCTACGTTGTGCTGGATATAATAATATTGATCTCGAAATAGCGAAAAAGTTAGGTATAAAAATAGTACGTGTTCCTGCTTATTCTCCTCATGCTGTTGCGGAACACGCCGTTGCTTTAATTCTTACTCTCAATCGCAAAATTCATCGTGCTTTTTATCGAGTCCGAGAGGGTAATTTTTCCTTAAATGGTTTATTGGGATTTAATCTACATGGTCTTACCGTAGGGATTATTGGAACAGGGAAAATTGGTCAAATTTTTGGGCAAATTCTCAAGGGTTTTGGTTGTCGCATTGTCGCTTATGATCCTTTTCCTAGTGATAGATTTACCGAGATTGGCGAGTATATTTCTTTAGAACAATTGTATGCAGAATCGGACATTATTTCTTTGCATTGTCCTTTAACTCCCGAAAATACCCATTTAATTAATCAAGAATCCATTGCAAAAATGAAACCTGGGGTAATGTTAATTAATACCAGTCGCGGTGGTTTAATTGATACCCAAGCAGTTATTAATGGCTTGAAAAGCAAAACTATCGGTTATCTTGCTTTAGATGTTTACGAGAAGGAAGCAGATCTATTTTTTGAAGATTTATCGGATAAGGTTATTCAAGATGATGTCTTCCAGAGATTGCTAACGTTTCCTAACGTAATTATTACGGGACATCAAGCCTTTTTTACCAAAGAAGCTTTAAGCAACATTGCGGAAACTACTTTAGCAAATATTACTGAAATCGAAACTACTAATACTTGCAAAAACTTGGTTCAGTGATCCTAATCTAAGTCTAGTTCTCCGCTATAGTTGAGATAGGCTTGCTTTAACTGTTAAAGCTATGGTCTTAAGATTCCCCTCATCTTTAGACAGGGGAGAAGTCAAAGGATTATAATACTTCTAAAGTAGTTCCTCAGCAGAAGATTCGCCATAGAAGTCTTCGTCAAGGAGTTGCGCTAAAGAGAAAGGACATTGCTGAGGATATTCAGACTCTTTCGGTTTTCTTACGCCATAGCTGGCACGTTTTCCTTCCTTGATCGCCAGTTTCCGCGCCCCTGTGTAGCTTTTGCGGATGGCTTCGGGGAGGTAAGTTTGTAGTGACGGAATTGAGGCTAAAGCATCTTGGACACGCTCTCGGTGTTCGTCTACAGAGTTATACCAACTCCTTTTCATTTGATCTGGTGCATCACTTTGAACCGTAAGTTTGAGAAGATGGGCGACAAGAATCTTAATGTTACTTAGTAAGGCATTTTTGTCAGCCTTTCCCATGTCAATTAGTTCTTCGACAAGATTATCCCAGTCCACATCTGAG
Source organism: Cyanophyceae cyanobacterium (assembly GCA_038320005.1). Taxonomy (GTDB): domain Bacteria; phylum Cyanobacteriota; class Cyanobacteriia; order Cyanobacteriales; family SIO1D9; genus JBBQDV01. Next base: position 1,989 of record JBBQDV010000184.1, on the reverse strand, counting down.
AAACGACGCTGTTGTATTGCGCTAATCGTTTCGTTGAGCCATTGGTGAGAATCATACTCGTATAAAGTTTTCATCGTTTCGAGTAGAAGCGGAGATTGCACAAGCCGATCAAGAAGAGACTTAAACCCTATCTCATAGAAAATAAATTAGGTTTCAATCCCGTAAACAGGATTCATTGGATTTTTTGGTAGTTAAGCCTCTCACAGCAATTCTAGCGCATAGCCAAGAAAGACGTTTAGAGAGTGAGTTACCTTTTTTAACAGTCTCTATGGTGCGGAGTTAGCAAAGAGAAGCCAGAAGAAAGTATTGCGCCTCGTCTCCTACTAATGAATCCTGGTAGCGGGATTGAAACCTCGAAACCCATCAAACCCCATATAAAGGAAGAATTCTTGCTTGAAAATGGGCGTGGTTGAGGGCGTTTACCGTTGCTTGTCCGTCTTGTACCCAAAACTGTCGTCCAAAGCGGATTAGTTGTCGTTCTCCTTCAGCACTTATACTGGCAAAGATGGGAACTTTGGATTGATCGCGATCGCCACTGGATTGTTCTTGTAAAATACCTTGGAGGTTACTTTGCTGACGAGTATCGAGGGCTTGTTCTAAACTGAGATCTACCATTACCATCCGCACTTTTTCCACTGGTTCAGCATCTTCAAAAATCATTTTTGCGTCATCATCTTTTTTACTAACTTTTCCCCAAATAATAAGGCTAGTATCAGGAATAAGAAAGTCTTTGATCCGTTCATAGGTTTGAGGGAAAACAATCCCCTCTGCTTGTCCAGAAAGGTCTTCAATTTGCACAAACGCCATTGGATCTCCCTTTTTGGTGATGATGGTTTTCACCTCTGTTAGGAGAACTACCGCACTGACGACTTGACGAGAATTTTGAGAGTCTAAGTCTTTAATATTAACGGGGGAAAGAATTTGAGCAGCCCGATTTACAGATTTGAGGGGATGTTCCGAAACATAGAAGCCGAGTAGTTCTTTTTCTTGTTTGAGCTTTTCTGCGGGGGTAAAGTCTTCGATATTTTCTGCTTTTGGGGCTTGTTCAAAGCCGTTGCTGTCGCTTTTTTCTTCTGTTCCTCCCATTACATCAAAAAGATTAGTTTGACCAGTATCTCGCTCTTTAGCGCGACCCTGCGCCCAACTTAAGGTCGGATCGATCAGTCCGATTAGTTGTTTGCGGTTGGGGTTGAAATCTTCTAAAGCACCACATTGAACGAGGGTTTCTATGGTACGACGGTTCACTATGCGCAGGTCAACGCGATCGCATAATTGCGCCAGGGATTCAAATGTTCCCCCTACTTCTTCCCTCGCAGTTAAGATTTCTTCAATTGCACCTTGTCCTAAGTTTCTCACGGCGGATAAGCCAAAGAGAATCTTTTTTTCAACGGGGGTGAAGTCGATTTGGGAACGATTAATATCAGGTTTCTTGACTTCAATTCCCATATTCCGACAGGTATCGATGTATCTTTCTACTTTATCCTGAGTGTTGCTACTTGCGGTCAGGAGGGCTGCCATATACTCAACGGGATAGTTGGCTTTGAGATAGGCGGTTTGATAGGTGACGTAGGCATAGGCGGTGGAGTGAGATTTGTTGAAGCAGTTGGATGCAACTAAGTTATTGGCGAGGAGGAAGTTATGATCTTGGGTAACACCAATATCGTAGACGCTTTGAGTACCAAGGGATTTGCGATTGATTATTTTAACCATTTTTATAGTGCTACTTGTTATAAGCTTTGAGAATGTCGCTCAGGGTGGGGTAGGAGGTCTTTAAACCGAGGGTGGCAGGGCTAATAGGGTTGGGAGTAGGTAAAGTGGCGATAGTCGATGCAGAAGCGATCGCGGACTGCGATCGCGATCCGATAGAAAAGCAAAGTCCGCCTACGGGAAGCGGACTAAGATAAAATTAGATTAGAACCTAGCTACGCAGGCTTTGTGCGTCTAGATTCAGCCTCTAGGCTATTCGTGAACTTAGAAATCAGAAATCTT
>JBBQDV010000183.1:0-6078 GCA_038320005.1 Cyanophyceae cyanobacterium | reverse complement strand
TAATGAAATACAGTAACCCCCTACGGGCAAAGATTGTAATTTTCTCTATTTTACAGCAGGAATTTGATTTTAGCGAAGCACATTGGTCACTGCTCAAAAACTATAGACTTGATGATTTGTTGATTAAACTGTACCATCACTGTGCAAATTTAGTCGAACTCGAAGCCTGTTTAACAAAAACTGCCGAATCTCTATCTCATTCCTACGAGAGTAACAGTAACCAAGTAGCAGGCACAATAATGAACTCTCTCAAACCCTTATACGATTGAGCAATATAACCAAAAAATTAATGAATGTCAGGGAACTCAAGCAACTCTATGCTAGTGGTCAAAGGGATTTTCAGGGAATCGATATGTTTGGGGCAGATTTAATCGGTATCATGCTTGACCAAGTTGATTTACGAGATGCAAATTTCACTTTTGCTTACCTCAGCCGTAGCAGCTTCAAGAAAGCTAATTTGACACGAGCAAAATTAAGTGGAGTCAACTTAAATCAAGCCCTTTTGATAGATGCAGATTTATCTAATGTAGACTTACATGGGGCAACTCTCAATAATGCAGATTTACGTAACGTAGATCTACGCAATGCAGATTTACTAGATTCTAGCTTAGTAGAAGCAGATTTAAGAGGAATTAATTTGAGTAGTGCTAACCTCACAGGAGCTTGTTTACGAGGGGTCAACATGAGAACTGAAAAAAGGGTATATCAAGCTTTATTACACAATACGATTTTGGTCAAAGCAGACTTGCGAAGCGCGATTTTAACAGGGGCAAAAATGGTGATGGCAAATCTTTCCCGCGCCAATCTAGGAGAAGCTAATCTTCGCCGTGCTGACTTACGAGGGGCTAACCTCAGCCAAGCCCATCTGGCTAATGTCACTTTAGCCGAAGCTAACTTATTAGGGGCTAATCTCCAAGAAACTGACCTAACTAATAGCAATTTCCTCCGTGCCAAACTCGCTCGCGTTGATCTAAGAAATGCCAAAATGCAAGGGGCAAATTTAAGTAGTAGTAATCTCGAAAGTGCGAAGTTAAATAATTCTAATTTAAGCAATTCGCGACTTAGCCAAGCAGACTTACGCTATGCTGATTTGCGAGAAGCAAATTTAGAAGGGGCAAATTTAGTTGATGCTTTCCTCGGTAGGACAAATTTGAGTCATACCAATTTACGAAATGCAATTTTGATGCGCTGCGATATTAGCACTACAAACTTAATGGGGGCAGATTTGCAAGGAGCAACTATGCCTGATGGTTCAATTCACGATTAGTTTTCTTGACAAACTTGGTATCCGAAAATAAGTAATACCCCGATTGGTGTTTGGCTTGACAAGAAAAGGGCTTTATTGCTATTCACTGCCAGATAAAGGGCTTAAGCTTTTACTTTTACAGCTTTTCTAACACTATTTGCTAAAAGAACCTCCCCAGCAATCATTTTTTCTGCTGCCTCGAGTAAGTCCTCTTCAAGATAAGGTTTAGTAAAGTAACCACTTGCTCCTCTCTGGGCTGCAACTTTTCGATGCCGTTCCGCCCCACGAGAAGTCAGCATCGCGATTGGGGGCGATTCGAGTCCTTCTTCTTGTATCTGTTTGAGCAATTCCAATCCATCCATGCGAGGCATCTCGATATCACAGAAGACTAAATCATAGGTCGATTCATGCAGCTTTTTCCAGGCTTCTTGACCATCACGGGCTTGTTCAACTTGGTATCCTGATTTCCTGAAGGTCATGGAGAGAAGTTCTCTTACTGTCACAGAGTCATCAATGATTAAGAGCCTAACTTCTGATTTGGGTTTTGGTTGATCTTTTTTGTTATCTTTATCTTTACCACCGTTGAGCAAGTCTTCTCCTCGCAACATCCGATGGGCTGAATCGATGAGCATTTCTTCCAGGTAAGGCTTGGTAAAGTAACCTCTTGCACCTTGTTGGGCTGCAATCTGGCGGTGACGGGCAGCACCACGAGAGGTGAGCAGGGCGACAGGAATATGTTGGTATTTTTCATCTCCTTGGAGTCGGGAGAGTAGTTCTAAGCCATCCATACGGGGCATTTCAATATCGCAGAACACAAGGTCACAGGGTAAACCAGCGCGAATTTTATCCCAAGCTTCCTGACCATCACGGGCTTGTTCAACTCGATACCCTGATTTATTAAAGGTCATGGATAAGAGTTCTCGTACGGTGATAGAGTCATCGACAATTAGAACTAAGGGTTCAGAAGTCTGCTGTGATGCTTCTTCAATAACCGCTGTTGTCTGCCAGAGAGAGCCACCCCCACTTTCTTTGCTTTTCTTCCCTTGGGAGATTTCTATCAGTTCTAAGACATCCGCGATCGCCATAACGCGACCATCCCCTAGAACCGTAGCCCCCGCAATTCCAGAAGGCTTAGGGATTGGACCTTGGAATTGTTTAATAACGATTTCTTGTTCTCCTAAAACGGCATCAACTTCCACCGCCAGATAATTACCCACACTGCGAAGAATGACCACAGAAATCAGGTTATCTTCCCCTTTACTGGCATATACTCCGCTACGACCCACGCGCCGATTGTAACTCAATAGTTCAGAAAGACGATAACAAGGAAGCAAGCCCTCACGCCACTCAACACAACTCATCCCCTCGCTGTTTTCCTTCATTTCCTGGGGATGAATATCGCGCATATCTTCCACCCCATCCATCGGAAAGGCAATTTGAGTATTTTCACTAGAACAACAAAGAGCTTTACCAATACTGAGAGTTAGAGGTAAGCGGATGGTAAAAGTTGTACCTTTCCCTAAAGTGGAGTCAACGCTAACAGTACCTCGAATCTCACTTAGGGAGGTGCGCACCACATCCATCCCGACCCCACGACCAGAAAAATCATCTGCTTTATCTTTGGTTGAAAAACCTGGATTAAAAAGAAATTCATAAACTTCAGTATCATTTAAAGCTCTGGCTTCTGAGGAGGTAATTAAACCTTTTTCAATTGCTTTAGCTTTAACGCGGTCAGGATCAATTCCTGCTCCATCATCAGATACAGAAATAACTGTTTGGGGTCCATGATGAAAAGCCTGAATGCTAATCTTACCAGTAGTGGATTTATTTGCCTTCTCCCGTACTTTAGGGCTTTCAATCCCGTGGGTAATAGCATTATTGATCAAGTGGGTCATCGGGTCATACAAATGTTCGACAAGCATCTTGTCAATCAAGGTATCGCGCCCTTTTACGTCTAACTCTGCCTGTTTTCCTAGTTTTAGAGAAATTTCCCTAATTGCCCTTGGTAAGCGGTCAGCAGTTTGGGCAAAAGGAATCATCCGCGTTTTGTTTAACCCTTCTTGAACTTGGGTGGTAACTTGGCGCAGGTTACGAGCAACTTGATCTGTTTCATCGACTAAAAACTCAATATCTGAGGATGACTCCCTGACTCGAACAATTAATTCGATCATTTCCTGGGCTAGGAGATGAAACTTTGTGAAGCTATCCATTTGGAGGGGATCATACTCTTCTAGGGGGTTATAATCACCACGAGTATTATGATTGCTCACTGTTTTGTTATTACTACGACTCCCCCTGTTGACACTACTATTTTGGCGACTGGCGAGAAGAGCATTTTCCAGCAAGGATCTTTCATACAAATCCTCCATTCTTGCACCAACATCGCTCAAGTTTTGCACTTGGTGGAGGAGATTATCTAAAAACTGTCGCAGGCGTTCTTGCTCCTGTTCGAGGCTGTTACGATTGACAACTAATTCCCCAACGAGGTTACTAAGGTTATCGAGTTGCTTCACTGGAACTCGCATAGTTTGGTCAAAGATCTGCGCTTTCGGAATCCTTGCTCTAGCTGGACGAGCTTTACTGGCTTGGTTTGTGGCGGTAGAGACACCGCCAAGATTGCGATCTACTTGTTCAAGAAGTTCTTCAAGTTCACTAAAATCGTCATCTTCTTTAGTAGTAGAGGGAGTTGGAGAAGTCCGTTTTTCTGGATTTCTCTGGGTTTGGTCTTCTGCTTGGGTTTTAGGCTGACTAGCAAGAGGCGATTTGTTTAGTAATGCTTCTAAGCTAGAGAATATTTCTTCAATCTGGGATTTTTCTGCCGTGACGGTGACAGGTTCTTTCAGTAAAGCTTTGATTTCACTAAATCCATTATAGTAAATAATTTCTAAAGGTAGTTTAGGCGGTGAGGATTGAGTCTGAGTAACAATTTTAGAGGTTTGTGGGGGGTGGGAATCGGAAAATAAATCGTCTAATTCTGAGGTGGTTTCTTGAACTTGGAGTTTTTTATTTTGAGAGGACGATTGTTGTTTAGTTTCCGTAAAAGATAATTCTGCTGCGAACAAGCCAGGGAGATTATCCTCGGGATTTTTTTCTGTATTACTTCCATTACGAGGCTCTGGGGTTAAATCTTCGCCAAATAAACTCTCAAAGTCAACTTCGTCCTTTTGTCGCTTGCCGTTGTTCTGGGAGGATTGATCTGACAGACTAACAAGGTCTTCTTGATCTCCATCTCTTAGTCCTAGCCAATCTTCATCACTTTTGGGTTGTGGTAAATCTTGTTGATTATTTTGCCAGCTTTGTTCCCATTCAGCATCTTCATTTTCAAAGAGGTCTGCGAGACTGTTTAATTCTTCCATGCCTACTTCAGCCACTTTTTGTGGCTGCCTTTGGTAGGATGTTGATGGCTGATCATCTAGATCTAAAAGCTCGTTTAGGAAGTCTGCGTCAGAATCAAAGGAGTCATTTTGTTTAGACACGGTAGGTCTCTCAATAAAATAAAAGGATTACTGTGATAAGTGAGTAAGGTTTTTGATGGCAGTTTTTGATCGCTGTTTAAAAATGTTCGAGTTGCTGGTTGAAGCGACGCTTGTCGATTACACTGAATTTTAACAGATTTGGAAGGGTTAAGATCTGCTGTTATAAATACTTGCAAAAGTTAGTGGCATCAAAGCATCAACTTTCGCCTGCTTTCGTCCTGACCCTGTTTTTCTGAATTTTGTGTTACTGTGCGACCTTTTCAAACTTCAATCTAGACAAAATCAAATAAAATATTATCAATATTATATTAGCGCACCTGGAAATCATTATTGATTAATTTGAATGTTGACTGGAGAATTAAAAACTAGATGATATTCTTGATGCCTAAGTAATAATATTTAAACGGTCAAGGGGAAAAAGTTTATCTCAACAGATAATTCGAGCAATTCAATTCTGAAAGAGTGATTTATCTTGGTTTCAATGGATGTTACTGATATTACGAGTAAATACGCACAGGGCGTTAGAGATTTTGTGGGGGTCGATCTCAGCGAAGTAAATCTCAGGGGTATTGACCTGCGAGGAATTAACTTGAAGGGAGCAACATTAAGGTTGATTAACTTGAGTGGGGCAAATTTGAGTGGGGCAGATTTATCCCAAACGCAGTTAAATGTAGCTCGTTTGAGTGGAATAAACCTCCAACAGGCAAAACTTAATTTAGCGGTTCTCAATGTTGCCAACTTAGTACGTGCTAACTTATGTAAGGCGGATCTCTCTGGGGCGAGTCTGATTCGTTCGGAAATCATTCGCGCTGACTTAAGTGAGGCTAACCTTAGTAATGCTAATCTTGGCGGTGCGGATTTACGGGAGGCGACTCTGCGGAGGGCAAACCTCTATCGTTGTCTTCTTAATGAAGCAAATTTAAGTGGGGCTTTTTTAACAGAGGCAAATTTGCAAGAAGCTAGTTTAAATAGTGCTAATCTCAGTCGGGCTGATTTGAGTTCAGCAGATCTACGCAATAGCGAAATTCGCCAGGCTAATCTTGCTCGTGCTAACCTCAGTGGGGCAAATTTAACTGGGGCAAATTTACGTTGGAGTGATTTGAGTGGGGCGAATTTACGTTGGGCAAATCTTAGCGATGCAAGGCTGAGTGGGGCAAATTTAACTGGGGCAGATTTGAGCTATGCCAATTTGAATAATACTAGTTTAATTCATGCTGATCTTACGCAAGCCCGATTTATGGAGGCTGAATGGGTTGGGGCAGATTTGACGGGGGCGACTTTAAATGGGGTGAAATTGCATGGGGTATCTCGTTTTGGGCTAAAAACGGAAGGACTCAACTGTGAATGGATTGATTT
>JBBQDV010000182.1:0-6092 GCA_038320005.1 Cyanophyceae cyanobacterium | reverse complement strand
TGTCTTTTTACTAGATTTACTGGCAAAAGAAAACTATACAAGCTCTTTTACTACCTCTGATTTATCAGAATACGGTTTAGAGCAACCTTTGGCAACTGTGACTGTAGGTTTAGCAAATAATGAAACTCATCAATTAGTTCTCGGAGGAAAGTCTTTTGATGGTAACTCTCTTTATGCACAAATTGATCCTCTCAGTAGTGATGAGGAGGAAGAAGCTACTGTTGTTTTAGTCTCTGCTAATTTTCAGAATGGGGTTGAGCGAGAATTGGAAGAATGGAAAGTCCCAGTTGAAGATTAACGAAGTGTCAAGCTGACTCTTTTTCGCGTTATAGCCAGCCGTTAGGTATCGCGATTATCTTCCCATTCTGACAAGGAAATAAATCCGCGTTTAGTGAGACATTACACCAGTCAAGGACTCCTAAGAGAGCCAAAACGCCAAGGTAAGTATGCTATGTATAAGTATCATCATCTTTTGGAAGTTTTGGTAGTGCGGAGACTATTAAGTGAAGGAATTGGAACAAACGCGATCGCGCTATTCTTGCATGACCTCCATCCTTTACTGGTAGGCTATAATTTCCATAGGTTCTCTAGAAACTTGGCACTTTGATATATGACTAGAGGAAAAACTATTTCTGCTCATGTTACAGAAACAACAGTTGCCAAAATTGACCAATTAGCGAAACTTGAAAACCGTTCACCCTCGCAACTTACGGGGGCAGTAGTTGAGTTGGGTGGTGATTTACCTCACGAAGCTTGGGCTGCTTTGTTTCAGGTAATCAATGGATTCGTACTGACTCTTTTCCTGATCTGGGTAGCTTAGAACCTTAGTAATTAACTTAAGATAAATCTTCTTCTCTGTTCTCTTTCCGTTCAAATACAGGACAATAACCTTCAGGCGTGACCTGAAAGCCGTATAAAGGAGACGCAGGATTGCCACAGCGATGATTGCGCCAGAAGAGACAAGTTCCACAGCAATCAATATTGACAGGGATTCTCGCTTGCATACTATTACTGAGTATTTCCTGTTGGGAGATTCCTCTTAAAACTAATTCTTCACCTTGCCAACGCGCTTCAATAATACCTGTATCAACAAAGTTATGCCAACGGGGATCATCAATTACGGTTTTCGGTACAGTAAAGTTGATGATCTCTTCCCCCTCGTAAATTTGCCCTTCATAACTGTTTTCTGGGGGGGGTGCAGGTTGCACAAAGGTTTCACCAATGGGAAGTTCAACGAGAGTTCCTGTGGGGGGACAATGGAGGTGGTAGCGGTTTTGCAGTTCTTCGAGGTTAGTTAAGTCGGTGAGGTTTTGAGAAGAACCATGCACAAAAACAATATGCTGTGGGCGTAGGTTATGAATTAGTTGGGTTGTACCGAGGCGGTCACTATGTTGAGAGAGAAGATAGGTTTCGAGGCGTACTTGGGGACTAGTGGCGATTGAGTTGGTATCTACCCCAGGAATTTGGGGATTTTCTGGAAGGAGTATTACCCAATCATCAGAATTATTCTGAAGGTAGGAGTTTAAGTCCGCGCTGCTTTCGGTGACAACGATATAGGGTTTGTCAGAGGAAAGTATGTCTTGTGCGTCATAGATTCGCATACGAGGGCGAACCCGTTCATCCCAAAATAGGGGTTGGTGACGGGCGAAGTTTTGTACGGAAGGGCGTAAATGGGGTAATAATTCGAGATAAATGTCGCAAACGGTGGTAATTTGCCCATCTACCCAGATATCAATGTCTCTTCCCGTAAATTGGTGGTGGGATCTCAATAATACTAAGATTTCCTGTGCTAGTCCAAGAGGGGGAACGGGAATTAAGATATTTTCCCGATTAATAATTGCGTGGGAGATTTTTTCCATCAACTGGTTTTCTTGTTGACGGCGATGAATATGGCGATTGCTTCCGTAAGTTCCATCAATGATAAGGACATCGGGGGCAATATTTTTATAGGCTTCGATGGATAGACCTTCGACTAAACGGGAGTTGGAGATAAAAAAGTCTCCAGTATAAAGAAGGGTATAGATGCGTTCTGGGGTGGTATATTTCAGGACAATGGATGTTGCCCCAGGTAGGTGTCCCGCAGGATACAATTCAACGGTAAGGTTATCTGCGAGGTTGAAGGGAGAGTTCCAATCTAGGGGTTGACAAAATGAGGGGGTTGTGTATGGGTCTAGTTCTGCCCAGTTGAGGGAAAGTAGTTTTCCTGTCAGTTCACTGGCGTAGATGGGAAGGTCAGGAAAGGCTTGGTGGAGTGCGAGTAAGCCTTGGGCGTGGTCAGTATGGGCGTGGGTACAGAATACCCAATCGACGGGGGGGTTTCCTTTATTACCCTTGGCTTGGAGGGAGGAGATGTCAGATAAACCGCAGTCAAGGAGAATGCGATGTTTCCCCATCTGAATTTGCAGACAAATTCCCTCTCCTGCATGACCAACAGCAAAGGGATAACAGGATAGTTGCTTTAGCGCGTCAGAGGTGACTGAACGACGCTTACTCATTAAATAATACCTGACTTAGTGAGCAGAACCATTACCATGATAGTCATCGGAGTCGTAGAAACCGTTTTTAGTGCCGAAATATAAGCTAGAAATGATAAATAAACCTGTTAGGATGACTAACACTAGTTTTACGTCCATAGCGCGATCGCGACTCCATTGTTGATACTTCTCTCTAGTTTATATTATCTTTGGATAATTCCCTGATTCTTCATATTAACGAAACTCATTAATAGCTAATATCAATATATGTGTCGCTTACTTGGTTATCTGGGTTCATCCCTACAACTAGATCATTTATTATATGATCCAGATCATTCCTTGATCGTCCAAAGCTATTCACCGCAGGAGATGGAAACTGCTATTCTCAATGCGGATGGGTTTGGTATTGGTTGGTATCATCCCGACAAAAAGACTGACCCTTATACTTATCGTAATACTCTCCCCATCTGGAATGATCTTAATCTTCCTGGACTGTCTCGCTATGTGGAATCAGGCTGCGTAATTGGTTATGTTCGCAGTGCAACCCCAGGACTGGCAGTAGATTTGAGTAATTGTCAACCATTTGTTAATAATAATTTACTCTTTACCCACAATGGCTATATTGAGAACTTTCGCCAAACTCTTTATCGCCCTCTACGTAATACTTTAAACGATTATACTTATAACTTAATCAAGGGAACAACGGATTCAGAACATATTTTTGCTGCGATTATTAATCAGATGCAAATCTCGCCCTTAATTTCCTTACAAGAAGCAATTAGTAAAACCTTGATTGGACTTGGGGAAATGGCTAAACTAGATAATATTAAGTTTTATGGCAATGTCTTGCTTAGTGATGGGGAACAGTTGATTGCGACTCGCTATGCTAATACGGACACTCCTCCTAGTCTCTACTGGCTAAAAGATCATCCTCACTATCCAAAAGGCATAATTATTGCCTCAGAACCGCTTTTTGCTGCAAACTGGATAGAAGTACCGAGTCAAAGTCTATTACAAGTAGGGAAAGACCGTGAAAGCCACATCTATTCACTTAGCTAGAAAAAGTATCCGTGAAGGTTTAATTGAGTGTCGCGATCGCACTTTAGAGATTACCACACAACTGGATCACACAACCTATTTTCAACAAAGCCATCCTGAATTTAGCCCCATTGGTTGGCATTTAGGACATATTGCCTATATTGAGTCCTTTTGGATTTTAGAACGTTTTGCTGGCTTCCTGCCCCTGTTACCCCAATATCAGCAACTTTTTACCGCCGATGGTTTACCTAAACAGCAACGGCAAAATTTACCCTCTTTAGAAGTCACTCTCGATTATCTAGCTAGTGTCAGAAAGCAAGTTTTAGCTTACCTCGAAATCGCCCCCTTAGAGAAACAGGAACGGTTTTGGCGATGGCTAATTCAACACGAAAGTCAGCATAATGAAACTCTTAGCTGTGTCTTACAGCTACACCGTTTACAGCAGAAAAGTTTATACACCTCAATTAACTTTCCCCCCACAATCGCAACAAACAAAATATATCCTCTCGATGAAGTAGAAATACCAAGAGGAGAATGTATTCTCGGTAGTGATAATATAGATGCCCAAGATAATGAACGCCCTTGTCATCAAGTTGAATTAGAAACTTATTACATTGACCGTTATCCTGTAACTTGTGGACAATATCGACAATTTATGACCGCAGGAGGATATCAAAACTCTCGCTTCTGGTCAGCAGCAGGTTGGGAATGGTTACAAGAAAATCCTGTTAAACAGCCCCTTTATTGGTTAGATTCTCCTGATTGGGAAGACCATCCCGTCTGTGGGGTAAGCTGTTATGAAGCGGAAGCCTATGCTAACTTTGTGGGCAAACGTCTGCCAACTCAGGCAGAATGGGAAAAAGCAGCAAGTTGGGATATAGGGAAAAAGGATAAAAATATCTATCCTTGGGGGGATACATTCCCAGGGGTTCGCCATTGTAATCATAATTGGCACGTTGGTCATACCACCCCAGTTAATGCTTATCCTAACGGACAAAGTGCTTATGGTTGCTATGATCTATTGGGAAATGTCTGGGAATGGACAGCAAGTTGGTTTACGGGCTATGAAGGCTTCAAAAGTTATCCTTATCGGGGCTATTCCCAAGACTACTTTGATAATCAACACCAAGTTTTGATGGGGGGAAGTTGGGCGACTCGTCCTTGGGCGTTACGCAGTAGTTTTCGCAATTGGTATCATCCTTGGGTACGACAAATTTTAGTCGGGTTTCGTTGTGCAAAATCACTCTCAAGGTGAGATTATTTTTTATATCCTTTATGATTGAAGTTCAACATTTAAGCAAGGTTTACGGGTCAACTAAAGCTATCCACAACGTAGATTTTAGGGTCGAAAAGGGGGAAATTCTCGGTTTCCTCGGACCAAATGGCGCAGGAAAAACAACAACAATGCGGATTCTCGCTGGATATATTCCCGCGAGTAGTGGAACAGCAACGGTCGCAGGTTATGATATTCATCATCAGTCTTTGGAAGTGAGACGACGGATTGGCTATTTACCAGAGAATCCACCCTTATACGAAGATATGACGGTGGAGAGGTTTCTCTCTTTTGTCGCTAGGTTGAAGGGAGTGGAAGGTCGTAATTGTGTTTCTCAAGTGACTTCTGCGATTGAACGCTGTCAACTGGAAACTAAAAGTAAGGTTCTAATTCGGAAACTATCTAAGGGTTATCGTCAAAGGGTCGGAATCGCCCAAGCTATTGTTCATAATCCCCCTGTAATTATTTTAGATGAACCAACGGTAGGACTTGACCCACGCCAGATTATTGAGGTTCGCAATCTCATTAAATCTTTAGCTGGGGAACATACGATTATTCTCTCTACTCATATTCTGCCAGAGGTGAGTATGACTTGCGATCGCGTTACTATTATTAATCAAGGTCAAGTTGTCGCGACTAATACCCCTGAAAATCTTATGGCGCAACTTGCGGGGGGAAGTGGCTATGAACTAGAAGTAGGAGGAGATACAACCAATCTTGAATCTCTACTAATGGTTATTCCTGGGGTATCTGTTGTGGAAATAATACCTTTACCAGAAGACCCGACTAATCGTTCCTTAATCAAAATTATTACTACACCCTCCTCAGACCCAGGAAGAGATATTGCTGCGGTGGTGGTCGGTTCGGGCTTAGGACTTTATGAAATGAAACGGACAGCCCCCACTTTAGAAGATGTTTTCTTAGACTTAACCACGCAAGAAACTTTAGAAACAGCGGTTTAAATCGCAACTAATATCAAATAGATGTTACTAAATTTTTCTAATAAGGCGATAGCTAAATTATATCAAGCCCTCACCAATCTGTAATTCCTGCAAAGTAGTATGCTCAAACTGATTTTCACTAATATTATTGCAATTTTCCGTAAGGAATTTCAAAGTTATTTTACCTCGCCCTTTGCTTACGTTATTGTTAGTATTTTCTGGTTACTTTCAGGATTCTTTTTTATTGAACTTCTTTTAGGTTCTCAAGGGATAATTCAATCGGTAGCAGCCCAAGAACAAATGGGATTTACTTTACCGCCCACTGATGTAGCTTATGAGTTTATTCGTGCTTTCTTGGGAGTAATG
>JBBQDV010000181.1:0-6163 GCA_038320005.1 Cyanophyceae cyanobacterium | reverse complement strand
CACCCCAGAAGCCCAAATTATTTTTATTGATACTCCTGGGATTCACAAACCTCACCATGAACTAGGGAAAGTGATTGTCAAAAATGCGAAAGCTGCGATTGATTCTGTCGATTTAGTCTTATTTCTCGTTGATAGTTCTGTTCCTTCTGGTGGGGGTGATCGCTTTGTTGCTAAACTGTTACAACGGACTGAGACACCTGTTATTTTAGGTTTGAATAAGTCGGATTTGCAAACTGGTGATATTGAATCCCTTGACCGCAGTTATACTGATATTGCGAAAGAGAATGAGTGGGATTTTGTCAAATTCTCCGCCCTTACAGGGGAAGAACTTCCCACTTTACAAGCAAAACTAACTGAGTTTTTAGAACCAGGTCCTTATTATTATCCTCCAGATTTGGTCACTGACCAGCCAGAACGTTTTATTATGGGGGAACTGATTCGCGAACAGGTTTTACACTTAACGCGCCAAGAAGTCCCTCACTCTGTTGCTGTGACGATTGATCAAGTTCAAGAGGAAGCGAAAATTACTCGCGTTTTTGCAACTATCCATGTTGAACGAGATTCTCAAAAAGGAATTTTAATTGGTAAGAAGGGTAGTATGCTCAAAGAAATTGGTACAAATGCTCGTCAGCAAATCCAAAAATTAATCGCAGGTCCTGTCCATTTAGAGTCTTTTGTAAAGGTACAACCAAAATGGCGACAGTCAAGAATGCGTTTGACTGAATTAGGTTATCGCTTGGAAGATTAGTTTGGTAGTCTTTGGATTTGTTTCACTAAATGGGTGATTTCAGGTAGGATTAACTTTTCTAAAGCAAGTTTAACCGCGTTACTAGAACCAGGAAGGGAAAAGATTAGGGTTTGTTGATATACTCCAGCGATGGCACGAGACGCGATCGCGCGCGAACCAATTTCGTTATAACTAAGAGAACGGAAAATCTCACCAAATCCTGGTAGGGTCTTCTCTAACAAGCTTTCTAGCGCATCATAGGTGGTGTCTCTTGGGGCGATTCCTGTTCCGCCATTAATGATTATTGCATCGGTGTGGTTAGCAGTAATTTTGGTCAGTTGTTGCTGAATTTCGCCAGGTTCATCAGGAATAATTATATAGGTTTTAATTTTATGTCCCGCTTCTGTTAAATAGCTGTGAATCAGTTGTCCACTTTTATCTGTTTCGGTGGTACGAGTATCACTGACGGTAATAATGGCACATTGGAGAGTAAGATTATTTTGATCCTGATGGGGTATTGAAAGCATTAATTGTTGAGAGAAAAGCTAAATAGAATGAGTCAACCAGTGAGGATAAGCAGAGGATTGGTTAGGGTGTAATTCTAGTTTGGGACAAGTCTGGCTTACTTGTTCAACAAAGGTTTTGAGAGTGTTAATATTTCCCATAGATTCAATAGCGATAGTCCACCAAGATTGATTTTTAACTTTGAGTTGAGTTAATTCAATATGACAAGTCGTTTCTAATTCGAGTTCCCGTTGGGATCTAATTTTATTTACTTTCAACCAACTCCCTGGTGTATTTTTAACTGTTGGTAAAAAACTATTTGTTTGTTGGTCTGCGCAGATCCATTTTAGCCAGGATTCGGCTTTTCCTTGTCCCAAGTTTTGGCAATTAAAAATACCATGTTCAGCGTTACGCCATTTAATTTCTAAGCGTCCTTGACGTAATTTCAAGTTGAGGTAATCACAGGGAGATTGGGGAAGGAGATACCAATCATCTCTGGTATTTTCCCAGGTGACAACTTCCCCAGGACAATTATATTCAAACCAATTATTAATAGCGGTTGGGGGCGTTCCAGGGAGAAACCAGCGTAGTTCACAGGTTTTCATACTTGGAGATTGTTGTTAATAACAGCTAGGGTTTCTGAAAGTTGGTTAAGGCGATTTTCGAGATAGGATTTTTGATTTGCGAGTTCATATAATTTCTGGTAACGCGCGATCGCGACACTAACAGAAGCAACTTGTTCAGAGGGACAAGGACGTGACCAAAATTCCCCAGCCTCATCGAAACCACATAAAAAATAGCCATCGCGAGGAGTTTGATAACTAACATTTTCTGTTGTTACTTCCTCTACATAACCCATAAGGCTATCCATCGTCGCTTTGCGAACTTTAGTTTGACCTTTCCCCCCCTTAACTGGATTAGAATCAAGCCAAGCATCTAAGATTGGACCTTCTGCATAAATAGCTTGGATAGTTTCCACCACTTGCTTTAATTCCTGCTGCCATCCCATAATCATAGCTTCAATATTTTTGAGCAGGTGCATTGCATTCAGATTTTTGTTCCTTACCAGTTCTGGATAATCAAGCGCAGCTTCTACCTTGGGTAAATCGGGAACTTTAATCTGTTGGAATCGCTTGGGGTTAGGGAAAGATTTAACTGTAATCGCGAAGGAGGGGTCTTTACGGTCAGAACGAGGTGATACTCGAGGAGGAGGAGATTTAGCTAGTCCTAACTGCTCTAGGGTGTTTTCAATGCGTTTTAGTTGTTGATTCATGGGTTAGCAGAGGAGTCAATCTTTTGTGTCATCATTTTAACGGAAAATAGACTATCCATCGCGATCGCGCTTTGTTGAGGATGGAAATAAGTCGCAAATACACAATTATTAATGCCATCGGTTCAGGAGAAAGAAAAGTGAGTAAAATTATTTTAGTTACTGGTGCAGCAAGTTCAGGTAAAAGTGAATGGGCGGAATTTTTAGCAATGGAAAGTGAGAAAGCGGTAACTTATGTCGCCACAGCCCAGGTTGATGAGACGGATGTAGAATGGGTTGCGAAAATAGCGAAACATCGTTGTCGCCGTCCTCAACATTGGCAAACCTTAGTTGCGCAAACAGATCTAACTGCTGCTATTAGCACCGCAACGTCTGCGGATTGCTTGCTAATAGACTCATTGGGGACATGGATCGCTAATTTAATTGATTTGAGCCAAAAAGATTGGCAAAAGACCGTAGAGAGGTTTTTAAAAACTTTACCAGAAGTGTCAGGAGAGATTATTTTAGTGGCGGAAGAAACAGGCTGGGGGGTTGTTCCAGCTTATCAGATGGGGCGGATTTTTCGCGATCGCGCAGGTTCTCTCTCTCGTCAAATTGGCGCGATCGCAGATACAGTTTATCTTGTTACAGGGGGTCATGCCCTTGACCTGAAAAAGTTCGGTACACCTATCCCTCATTTGCGCTCTACAGAGTTTCCAGACTGAGTACAATGAGTAATTCTCTTACTTCTGAAAATTATTAGTGAACGTTTGCATCAAAATTAGGAGTGAACAGAGCCATCAGGTAAAATTGTCCCAGTGAGAATTGTACCAGTAAGTTTAATCAGTAAGCGATCTCCTGAACCTACTTTTGCACCTCGTAAATCTGCACCACTGAGGTTTGCGCCACTTAAATCTGCACCAATTAAATTGGCTTCTCTTAGGTTTGCTTTTTCTAAGTTAGCTTCTAGTAAATTAGCGCGAAATAGGTTTGCTTTTTCTAAGTTGGCTTCTTGGAAGTTGACGCGATGGAGAAAGCTATCACTAAGATTAGCATTACTAAAATTTACTCTACTCAAATTGCGACCAGAGAAGTCTTTCTCTTTGTAATCAACTCCGTGTAAATCTGCTCCTACTAAGGGATCTGGGTCAAAGGAAACTTGAGATTTAGGGAAAACAGTTTTACTTTTTGTTTGAGGTTGAGCTTGATAATTAGGGGTACGATAAGAAGCGGGATTTTGTTCGTAGTTTGAGCGAGGGGGGCTATATTGCTTATAGTTGTTAGTAGTTTTTTGTTGCTGCTTTGGGGGGGGGTTTGGGGTTTGTTGGGAACTTGCTGAACTGGCTTTATAGCGCGATTGAGCATAGGCATTACGGGCAGGATACTGATAAGTTGAGGTAGTGGCTGTTTTATTGCGCCTGGACGCTCTAAGCTGTTCTCTGGCTTGATTAATTTCTTGTAATTTCGCGATCGCTTTTTGTTGCAAACGTTCATTATCCTTGGGAATACGATCAGGATGCCAAATAAACGCTAAATCTTTATACGCCTGGTTAACATCTTCATCCGATGCGCCAGGTTCTAAGTCAAGTACGCGGTAGTATTTAGCTAGATTTTGCATTGCGAACATCTTAAACTTCCCCGTATGATATCCTTTCCCCAATATACTGTATCAAAAGTGAATATCCACCTGTAGCGATTTCCCATCTCATGACTTTCTCTCTACCGAAGCAAACTATCTCCGTAAGTGGTCTCACTAATTATTTCCAAATGCTGCTTCAAGAAGACCCTCAACTGCAACAGGTGTGGGTAATGGGGGAGGTTTCTAGTACCAATTATCATCGTAGTGGTATATTTTTCACCCTGACGGACTCTGAGGGAACAGCAGCGATTAAATGCGTGGTTTGGAAAAGTTTGCAAGAACAATTAGTACAAGTACCCAAACGTGGGGAACAGTTGGTGGTGTTGGGGAGTATTCGTTTATATGAGAAACGAGGAGAATATCAACTTACGGTTTTTCAAGCTTTACCTGGGGGTGAAGGTTTGCAAGCCCTCCGCGATAAACAGCTTCAGGAACGCCTAGAAGCGGAAGGATTCTTTGCTAAAGAGCGAAAACGTTCTCTACCTCGTTATCCCCAAATAATTGCGGTTGTAACCTCTCCTACTGCTGCTGCTTGGGGGGATATTCAACAAACCCTTGGACAACGTTACCCTGGTTTACAGGTGCTTCTTTCTCCTGCGACAGTACAGGGTGAAACTGCTCCAGATTCGATTGTGAGGGCGATTGAGCGCGTGGGAAGGGATCAGCGGGCGGAAGTCTTGCTTTTGGCGAGGGGAGGGGGCGCAAGGGAAGATTTATCTTGTTTTAATGATGAGGAGGTTGTACGGGCGATTGCTGATTGTCCGATTCCTGTAATTACGGGGCTAGGACATGAACGAGACGAGTCTTTAGCAGATTTGGTCGCGGATTATAATGCCCATACTCCCACTGCTGCTGCGGAAAAGATTGTGCCAGATTATCAGCAGTTGTTAAGGGAACAACGTCAACGACAGCAATGGCTTGTTAGTGTAATTCAAAGGCGATTTAATCAGGAAAGTGAAAGGCTTAGTAGTTTGAAAATACGCCTGAAACAATTACCGCAAAGGGCGAGAAAATTGGAAAACGCGATCGCGCAAACGCAATTCCTTAAGCAAAGGTTAGCAGCCCTTGACCCCCAAGTAATCATTCAAAGGGGATATGCACTGGTGACAGATTCCCAGGGACAACTGATTAATTCTAGTAAAAATTTAATTTCTGGACAAGAACTAATTATTCAACTCGCGATCGGTAAAGCTAAAGTGAAAGTAACTGAAATTCTCTCTAATGATGACTAATTTACCCCCTAACTTTGACTACGAAACCACTGTTGCAAAAGTAGAAGCGATTATCGAGGCCATTGATTCGGGTTCACTTCCTTTAGAGTCGGTGTTTACAGAATTTAATCTAGCTGTGGAACAGTTACAGAAGTGTGAATCTTTCCTAGCCCAGGGAAAGGAAGAGATGATTTTGTTAGTAGAAACTTTGGAAGATTAGCTTATCGCGGGGAAGCCCCGCACTCTACCCCATAGGGTGAGTGTCGTATGGGAGAAGCGGTCAATCGACGGGGTTCAATACCCCTGAGACTGACAAACTCCGAATTAATTCTCTAATTACATCATTCTTGGTTCTTTCTGTCACTTCACAATACTTACAAAGGTGTTTGTTCTCCCTTTCAGAGATTCTAATTGTAGTTACTTGCATATTGGTTGAATAATGCTATCCTTATGATATGAGAATAGCACACCAATACAGGCTACGACCAACAAAAGACCAAACTGCGATTATCGAGAATTGGCTGTCAATGCTTCGAGCGCAGTACAACTATCTATTGGCGGATCGTTTCAATTGGTGGCAACAAAACCGTTGTCCCGTTAACGCCTGTCCATTGGTGTGCTATTTACCTGAACTGCGCGACAATCCCGATTATTATTCACAGAAGAAAACCCTTCCCACACTTAAGAAAGAGCGTCAGCACCCCGTACTGAAGTAACGGGGCTTCATGCCTCGGATTACTCAGTTAGTTGACCAGTCTAAGCCTTAACTGGCTACGTTATCTAAGTCAGGATACCTTGAGGTGCTTGCCAGCCTCTCGCTCTATCGTTAACTA
>JBBQDV010000180.1:0-6241 GCA_038320005.1 Cyanophyceae cyanobacterium | reverse complement strand
TAAATTCAAACCACCAGTTAAGAAGCCCACTAAGTAACTTTTGCTGGCAAAGTTTGCAGTAGTATATAATTGATGCACCGCAAAAGAATTATCCAATCGACCATCATAATCAGGTAGAGGAAAATGAGTTTCTTCTATTACGTGTGCCAACATAAAAATTAGTGAAAGTAATAGACCCGCAACGAAATACATTAGAATAAATCCCAATATCGTCTGCCACCACGACTGATTTAGAACTAAGATAGGGATAATCAGAAATAGAGAATAATTTAAAAACTTATAGAAAAATAAGTTGAAATATTCAAATTTAGGATGAGACTTATTAGCATAACCATCAATTTTATTAGCGAAAAAGTTTTTATAATCTTCTATGAAAATCCATGATAAGATAGATAGTCCGTAAAGAAGAAAAGCATAAATATGCTGATAGCGATGAATTTTAAACCATTGTTTTTGCGGTGATATCCTAATTATGGGGCTTGGATCAATATCTTCATCAAAACCAGCTATATTAGGATAAGTATGGTGAGCTTCATTGTGAATTTTAGACCACATATAAGCACTTGTACCACTTAAATTAAAAGTATGAGCTAATAATTGATTGAGCCATTTATGCTTAGAATAAGCTCCATGTATAGCATCATGACCAATATTAGCCGTAATCATAGCGATAAAAAACCCTAGTATCGCCCAAAGCAAATAATTAACCCCAACCCCGAAATTACCTAAAATAAGTAACAAATAAGTTCCAAGCCAAAACGTGAGGTAGAAAATAGTTTTAAAGACCATTTCTCTATTAGCATATTTGGAAATATTATTTTCTTTGAAATACTGGTTAACGTTAAAGTTCAAAGCTGTGATGAAATCTTTATCATTTTGACGGGAAAATCTAGGTAATTTTTGCATACTTGAATATCAAGGCTTAACAACTTTTGAGGGTAAGCTAGATTTTATCACAAAAACTTTGTTTAGGCGGAAGTATCATAATTAATTAGCGTTAACTTCAACTACATAATTGGTGAAAACGCTTTGTTTAAGATTTTGAAGCTAGTCAAATTACCTTTGAGTTAAATGCTTGGTAATTTATTGGTAATTTAATTGCTCAACTTGTTTATCCTCCCTGCTATTTCCTATTATCATACTTATAGTATGAATAATAATATTTACCAATAATCACTATGATTCCTAGCGTTGATCACTATTGGCTAAAAAATGCCCATATTCCCATTGCTTTGATTGAAGGTCAAGATATTGCACCCCAAACGCGAGATAATTTATGTCTTGTTGATTTAGAGATTAATGCAGGTCAAATTACTAAAATTATACCTAGTCAAGTTGACCCCGTTGATTCTACGCCAACAGTTGACCTTAATCACCGCCTAATTTTTCCCTGCTTTGTAGATTTGCACACCCATCTTGATAAAGGGCATATTTGGGAACGTTCCCCCAATCCTGATTGTACCTTTAAGAGTGCTTTAGCGGTCAGTAAAGCGGATGCAAAACAGTATTGGACTGCTGAGGACGTTTATCAACGCATGGAGTTTGGGATTCGCTGTAGCTACGCCCACGGAACAAAAGCTTTGCGGACTCATATTGATTGTATGGGAGAACAAGCAGAGATTAGCTTAGGGGTTTTCAGCAGATTGCAACAAGAATGGAAAGACCGTGTTATAATGGAAGCGGTGTCTTTAGTTAGCCTCGACTATTTCCAAACCCCCGCAGGAGTAGCTTTAGCGGATCAAATCGCAGCCATAGGAGGAATTTTAGGAGGGGTAGCTGATATGAACCCTAACTTAGATAGCCAAATTGATACAGTATTTACTTTAGCTAAAGAACGGGGACTTTCCCTAGATTTTCATGTGGATGAAACTGATGATCCCAATTCCACCTGTCTCGCTTCCATTGCTGCTGCTGCGATTCGCCATAACTATACGCATAAAACCGTATGTGGACATTGTTGCAGTTTAGCGGTACAAAGTTCTGAGGTGGTTAATGCAACTCTCGCAAAGGTGAAAGCAGCAGGGATTGGTATAGTTAGTTTACCGATGTGTAACCTCTATCTCCAAGACCGTCACCCTGGACGAACTCCCCGTTGGCGTGGGGTAACTTGCGTTCACGAGATCCAGCAAGCAGGGATTCAGGTAACTTTCGCTAGTGATAATTGTCGCGATCCCTTTCATGGTTATGGGGATCATGATGGTTGGGAAGTCTTAAAAGAAGCGGTAAAAATTGCCCATCTAGATACAGATTTTTTGCATGCTAGTGCGACGGTGACGAAAAATGCAGCAGATTTGATGGGGTTAAAAGATGTTGGTCGTATTGGGGTCGGACTTCCTGCGGATTTAGTAATATTTAAGGCTCGTTATTGGAGTGAATTGTTATCGCGATCGCAGCATGACCGTATTGTTATCCGTAATGGTAAGGAAATTGATACAACACTTCCCGATTACGCAGAGTTAGATTCTTTAATCTTGACTTCTCCATAGGATAAATCTGTTTTCTTGTTAATCGCGATCGCGTAATCAATAGACTTTCACCTTAGTTTATCCAAAAAGAGGAATGATACTTCTTAGGGTCAGCTATCATTTTTTTGTAATGAACCATTAAGATCATTAATTTGAGGAAGATTCTCTTTAATTATTACTTCAGGTAAAGGAGTAGCGGAACGGTTGATAATCGCTTGAGCAATTTTCTCAATTTGTTCAGAATCTAAACATTGTGGGGAGTTAGTTAAAACATTAGCTAGATCAAGAGAAAGCGCGATCGCGATTAGTCTATAGCCGAAGATTATGATAAACTTTACTTGTTTTCAATTATATGGCGATGGAGCGTTACAGAATAAAGTAGAATTGCTATATGCTACAGATCCACCCTCGTTATATTCTTACCCTGTCTTGTCTAGACCGCATTGGTATCGTTGCTGCGATCGCGAGTTTGCTATCTGAACAAGATTGTAATATTCTAGAGTCAGCACAATTTTTTGATCCATCCACAGGTAACTTTTTTCTGCGGACTGTCTTTGCGAGTGAAGCAGGTCAGTCTTTAGCCCAATTACGTGCTAATTTTTCTCCAGTGGCTAATCCTTTTGGGATGAAATGGCAAATTTTAGACGCAGACCATCGCCCCAATGTACTGGTTTTAGTCTCCAAGTTCGGACACTGCTTACATGAGTTGCTCTATCAGCAGCAAATGGGTTCACTGAAGATGAATGTAGTCGGTGTCGTCTCAAATCATCCTGACCTCAAGCCAGTCGCAGATTTTTATAAAATACCCTACCATTATCTTCCCATCACACCAGATACCAAAATAACCAAAGAAGCGCAGATTTATGAGCTAGTTCAGACTCATGATGTGGAGTTAGTGGTATTAGCACGTTATATGCAAATTCTATCCTCTAACCTCAGTAGCAAGCTATACGGACGTTGTATTAATATCCACCATTCCTTTTTACCTAGTTTTAAAGGCGCACGCCCCTACCATCAAGCCTATGAAAGAGGAGTTAAAGTCATCGGCGCAACCGCGCATTTTGTCACCCCAGATTTAGATGAAGGTCCTATTATTGAGCAAGAAATCAGTCACGTTACCCACGCCCAAACACCAAAAGCTTTGATTGAAATTGGTCGCCATCTCGAAAGTTTGGTTCTTTCCAAAGCAGTAAAGTATTATTTAGAACGGCGAGTTTTATTAAATGGTCATAAAACAGTGGTCTTTCACTAAAAATACTACTCAGGTAAATCTTCAAAACAGATATTTTCCCCACTCATATCACCAAAACAATCGCCTCTACTATCCAAAATAACTATATCGTCAACCGTATCAAACTGCATTAGAGTTTCTCGCACAGGAGTAATAATTCGAGCATACTCTCCTACTCCTCCAACCCTGGTAACATCTCGACAAAATTGTAAGACCGCAACATTTTGTTCAATATTAAGGCTAAAATCTGCGCCATCACAGATAGATTCTCCCGTTGGCTCAATCTCATCAAGTAATGCTCTCCCTTCCTCTTCAGGAGTCGGACCTGCGATTAATTGTTCAATCGCAAAATTAGCGATATCTATGCGGTCAGTGGTGCGATTTACAGCTTCTAGTTCAGTATAGTCTTCCAAGGAACTGAGAAAGTAAACTTGGATAGTTTGTGCTTGGGTTTCGTTATTTTCCCCATTGGGTTCTTCTGTCGGAGTTCTAGCTGGAATACAACCCATTAAACCAGTGCTTAAGAGTAATCCGCTTATTAAGAAAATCGAAAGGGAATTAGTTTTTTGCAACAACATTCTCAAGTATTAAATATAGCATCAGTTACTATTATATTCACTTACCTCGTTCGCTTTTCTTACCATAGCGAGCATCTTGTAAGGTACTCCCAATCCCTTGAATAATTCCCCGACCAATTAAGCCGATCGCGCGACCCACAACTTGAGTTAAAATATACACTGCGCCCTTACCGACTACTGCTACTGCTGCTCGAAGTCTGGGGGAAATCGTATCTCGTAATTCCCAAGCGATAGTCACCGCCCAACGTAGCCCTTTTAACTCTTCTAACTCAAGCTGACGGGGTGCATAAATGCTTGTTTTGCGAATACCTCTACCATTTAATATATAAAGGTGAACTTTGCTTTCAAAAATATCTTTGGGTTCTTCTAAATAATATTGTAATCGTGTTTGCCAAGATAAGTTATTGCGGAAGTTAGCAATTTCTCGCGGAGAATGATATTGAGGCTGATAGAGATTGTGCTTAACTAATTCTACTTCAGGAAAATAGTTTAACAGGAATTGCATGACTCCATTGGCGACTTGAATAACAAGATTTTGCAATAAAATTTCTGCCCTTGCTATGGCTTCAGGAGTATTTGCTGAATATGTAACTTGGTCGATTATTAAAGAGTTTTCAAAGAGTAAATAAGCTAATAATTCTGTAGTTTCAGGAATATTTGTTAAAAGAGTGGTTTGCACTATCGGGGCATTTTCCATGATCAAATCGACAATAGTGTACTCCCGAATCCCTGTTAAAGAAGGATAGTATTTCAGGAAAAAGTCAAGGGTGGAACTTTGCCACAAATCGCGGAGTAGTTGTAACTTGGCTTCTGAGATATCTTCTTTTTTCAAAGCCAAAAATCTCTGTTCTGCGATGATTTTCTCAAGATTTTTTACTACTAAATATAAGATCTCTTGCTTGCGTTCGACTTGCAAAATATCTATTTCTAAAGGAGTCTCAGTAAGATTTTTGACGTTAGCTTGTATTCCTTGTAGGGTTTTTTCAATAATGAGGCGAGAAGGTGACACTTCTCTGAGATTTTGAGTGATGGGTTCACCAGGATAGGACTGCCGTAATTGCAAATTAGGTTCTTGAGAATCATTTAAGGTTAATCTCCTGCCTCCAGAGCCTTTTAGCTGCTGCTGAGAAAGATTTTCTGGTGGGGGGGAAGGTGCGGAAATAACTTCTACTGGTAGCAACTGACTCACTACCCAATAAGCGGTTCTTAGTTCTCGTTCTCGTCCAGTCCAATAAAACCAATCAATATCAGATAAATTCAGTCGGGCGAGTTGTGTCCTAACTTCTGTTAAGCTTTGCTGAATTTGCTGTAAACCAGAATTCCCAATGCGAGTGAGGAGGCTATTGGGGCGGTTTGTTTGTCGGGGAAGGGTCGTGGGTGGGAGAAGTTCCCAAGCAGGTGTTCCTGTGGCGACTTGGTGCAGTAGAGGGACTAATTGCGCGATCGCGATCCCTTTAGAAGCATAGCCAGCAACCCCCAAAGCCTTAGCTGTGGCGAGAATTTGAGCATCTTCTTGTACCGTGAGCAGAAAGATTGCTAAGTTAGGGAAGCGCTCTTTTAGTTGTTGACACAGTTGTAAACCTGAACCAAGGGGCTTGAGATTGAGTTCTAAGATCAGCAAATCGGGGAATTGATCTCCAGAAAACTCCCCTAACCTTTCGAGAGTCGCAATTGTCGTTTCAGTTTGAGCGATTATCTGCACATCGGGGTATGCTTGCAGTGCTGTCCGTAACCCTAAACTAAAGATAGGGTCATCGTCAACTAAAAGTAAATTAATAACGCGATCGCTCACAAGTTTGTTTAAATTAATTTATCCCCTCCTAGTTTAACCCTCTCAGATTATCTAATTGAATCCAATGATACGACGAATCGTTGCAACTTGCTGAATATAATCATTATCATCAAACACAGACATACTTGCGTCTAAAGCAAGAGAATCACTTAAGTCAATCCAAGACTTACAACCG
>JBBQDV010000179.1:0-6309 GCA_038320005.1 Cyanophyceae cyanobacterium | reverse complement strand
TTGGGACTGCACTTCTTTTAACTCAGGGAAATCTTTTTTTGCTGCTGTTAGAGCTTTTTTCTGCTTGTAGTAATCAGGGTAAGGTCTATCGGCAGGGAGAATATACTCTGAGCGTATCGAGCATGAGTTAACGGTCGATTTACGAGAGTTTATCCAGGCTTTTCTCTCTGCAAGGGCGTAGTTGTAAACTTTCTTGCAAATGTTAAGCCAGAGCAGCATCGTTTTTTGTTGCTCTGAGTTTGGATAAATTCTATACTCGTAATTCCAGTTGGTCATGTAACTTTTGATTTACAGTTAATGATATTGTAGAATAGTTTCTAGGGAAAGACAAGTAGCTCCCTACATTTGTGCCAGACTTATTGATTAGGTTGAAAGGTGTGTCAACTGTCGGGGCATTTAACCCCTCGATTGACCGCTCCTCCCATAGGACACTCACCCTATCGGGTAGAGCGCGGGGCTTCCCCGCGATAAGCTAAAATGGCGAAAAGGAAAAGGGAGAAATCTGGTCAATTCCATACTTACCCAATGATATAGGCAATCTCAAATATTATCTATCTTCTGCTAGAAGACTTTGGAGAAAATTCTTTTAGGGTTAATGATATTTACTGAAGATTCTCGGAATCAGAATCAGCCATTAAGTTTGTCAGTATTTCTTGATGAATTAAGGCGCGATCTACCAAAGAAAGGATTTGAGATTCTGCGATCGCGTTACTATTGGCATAACATTCTAACCAGTCTTGAGCAATCAGGCTAGAGTCTTCGGGTAGTTGCTGAAGTTCGTAGCCTGGGAGATCTAGTTGTTCTTGGAGTTGGGTTACTTTGGGATCATAGCTAAGGGCGAAACAGCGACATCCTTGAGATGCGCCCATAATTAAACTATGCAGACGCATTCCGATTACCATTTCTACGCCTCGAAATAGTCCTTTTAGTTCTGCGGGGTCTTCTGGAGAAAGGATTGTAGAATTTCCTGGGAGTTGATCGGCAATTTTTTCTGCGATCGCGCGATCGCGGATTGGTTGAAAGGGAATAAGTAAAATATGGGTGTTGGTACTCTCCTGAAAGCGAGTTAGGGCTTGGGTGAGGGTTTCTAAACGTTGCGGTGTTAAGTCAGAGTGGGGTCGTAAACAAACCGCTACTCTGGGGGTAGGTAAGTCTTCTAAGCCCTTGACAGCTTTACTTTCCAATGCCCAAACTGGATCGGGGGCGAGGGTAAAGGGGAGATTCCACTGTGATAATAGTTCAGCGGAAGCGCGATCGCGCACAGTAATTGCAGTACATCCAGCTAAGGTTTGACGGGTAATCCAGCGAGTAGTGGGATAACGTAATGGACCGATCCCTTGTCCCCAGGCGATAGTTTTTAACCCTTGTTGTTGGGCGAGTGCCATTAATCCCCCATAATAGAAAGGGTTACGGATACTAGAAGCATCTTGCATAAGACTACCTCCACCCCAGATAAAAAAGTCTGATTGACGTAGGGCAGCTAAAATGGTGAAAGCAGAAGCGCGATCGCAACTTGTTACTCCATACTGTTTTTCTGTCCCTTGAGGATTCCCTGAAAGGACGATAGGAGTGACGCTTTCTGGTAACATCTGCAATAGGGAAGCGAGTAAGGCTTCATCTCCCCCGTTTCCTTTCCCGTAATAGCCACACAAGACTGCTTTCGTCATCTAAAATCAGGGTTTCGTTCCAAATGTTGTCAAGAAAGTTTTCAAAGTTTTTAGCTGAGTAAACCAAAATGGTGTTTTCAGACAATAATTAGGTAGATATAAACGTTCAGAGTCTTATTCTGTTTAGAATTAGCTACGGAGACTTGATTTACTTCTTTTACTAAAGATTAGCAAGAAATTGCCAAAAATCCAACTCTTATTCTGAGTCGTCCGCTTGGAAAAAATTAGTTAAGTCATCGTGGAGATCTTCCCAATCATCTTCACTAATAGCTTCTAAAGAGGTATCATTTTCTTGATTAGCAGGAGGTCTAGCTTCCCGCTTTTGTTTTTGAATAAGTAAGTCTTTCAGTTCCTCTAGGGACTGCTTGAAGGCGGATTCCGCAGCTTGGCGAGATTCTGGGGAGGGCTTATTGAGCGGATTTTCACTATTATTAGATTTCATGATTAAGCTTTATTGATTAACTTAACTTGGGATAACTCAGAGTATTTAAGCAGGAGAAAAAAACGTGAGTGAATTTGATTACGATTTGGTTATTATTGGTGCAGGTGTTGGTGGACATGGGGCTGCCCTCCATGCAGTTAAATGTGGTTTACATACCGCTATCATAGAAGCAGCTGAGATGGGAGGCACTTGTGTCAATCGAGGTTGTATCCCCTCGAAAGCATTACTTGCTGCTTCTGGACGGGTGCGAGAGTTTAGTGATACTGAGCATTTACAAGAGTTGGGCATAGAATTAGGTGGAGTCCAATTTGAGAGAAGCGCGATCGCGTCCCACGCTACTAATTTAGCGAGTAAACTCAGGGGTGATCTAACTAAAAGCCTAGAACGGCTAAAAGTCGATATTATTCGCGGTTGGGGAAAAATAGTTGCACCCCAAAAAATTAGTATCACCACTGATGCAGGGGAACAACTAATTACCGCCAAAGAAATCATGCTCTGTCCTGGTTCTGTGCCTTTTGTACCCCCAGGAATTGAACTGGATGGCAAAACAGTCTTTACGAGTGATGATGCCATCAAACTCGAATGGCTACCAAAATGGATTGCGATTATTGGTAGTGGTTATATTGGTTTAGAGTTTTCTGATATTTATACCGCATTAGGGTCTGAAATTACGATGATTGAAGCCCTAGATAACTTAATGCCAGGATTTGATCCAGAAATCGCTAAAATTGCGGAAAGGGTCTTAATTAAACCCCGTGATATTGAAACTCATGTTGGGGTTTTTGCGACTAAGGTGATTCCTGGTTCTCCTGTAACCATTGAACTTACAGATGCGAAAAGTAAGGAAGTGATCGAAGTTCTAGAAGTGGATGCTTGTCTTGTGGCGACAGGGCGTATTCCTGCTACTAAGAACCTCGGTTTAGATGCGGTAGGGATAGAAGTAGATAGGCGTGGTTTTATCCCCGTTGATGATTCGATGCGAGTGTTGAAAGATGGTGAACCTGTGCCTCATCTCTGGGCGGTGGGAGATGCTAATGGTAAGATGATGCTTGCTCATACTGCTTCAGCCCAAGGTGTTATTGCGGTTGAAAATATGTGCGATCGCGCTAAAACAATCGATTATCGCAGTATTCCCGCAGCAGCTTTTACCCATCCTGAAATTAGCTATGTGGGCTTAAATGAGCCACAGGCGCAAGAGTTGGGAGAAAAGGAAGGTTTTGAGGTTAAATCGGTGAAGACCTACTTTAAAGGCAATTCTAAAGCCCTTGCAGAGAAAGAAACTGAAGGGATGGCAAAGGTTGTTTATCGCCATGATACTGGAGAATTGTTAGGGGTACATATTATCGGCTTTCATGCTGCGGATTTGATCCAAGAAGCTGCGAACGCGATCGCGGAACGCAAATCAGTCCACGAACTAGCTTTTAATGTTCACACCCATCCTACGCTTTCTGAAGTATTAGATGAGGCTTATAAACGCGCAGCTTAGGGGAGAGGGGCAGTAGTAAAATTTCTCTAAAGATTCGATAAATTGGATTAGGTCTTTCATTAGCTAAGTAAAATTTTTCCTAATTATCAGAAAATTAAATCGAGGAATAATCTAGGGTAATATCGCCTCTAGGTTATTCTTCATCTAGGGGTAAGCCAAAACGTATTTTCCCTTTCCCAAAATAGCGACCAAACTGAAGTTCATAGACTTCATCTTCATCTTGGGTTTCCACTACTAAATCAGAATGGGCATAGCCAACACAGAGAAGGGCATAGCCTTGCTCTTTTAATTCGGCGGAAATCCCCATCGCATCGGGTTGATATAATTCTCCTGATAGAACACGCACCGCACAGGTGGTACAAGCCCCGTGACGACAGGAGAAAGGCAGCTTTACTCCCTGCTTTTCCGCATAATGTAATATATATTGGTCATCTGGTACTTCTAGGGCGCACCAGGTCTGGGTTTGGCGATTATAAATCCGAATGGTGTGGTAAGTAGTCATGAATTTATTTTAAAACAATTTTGAGTAAATTGTGACAAAGGTGTAAATAAGGTGTTATGATGAATAACCGCAGCACATTTTGGAGAGGTGGCCGAGCGGTTGAAGGCGCAGCATTGGAAATGCTGTGACAGGGTGACTTGTTCGGGGGTTCGAATCCCCCCCTCTCCGTTTTAATTTTGTAGCAATCAATTCTTTTACTTCTCTGCTTTGACTAATTTATTTCAAGCAGAGGTAAAGTCAAGCGGAACAATGTCTGCAATCATTAGCAGTTCTACTTTTCACTGCGCTGTATTTGAGCAGCCTGTTTTTATTGGTTCAATTTTGTTGGACAAGGCTTTCAAAACCTTATTGTGTCACCTATAACAAACAACGAGCGCGGAGGGATTTGAACCCCCGACCCTCAGGACCGGAACCTGATGCTCTATCCACTGAGCTACGCACCCTTCTATCTCAATCTAGGATAGCATTTTTTGGGGAATGAATGCAGAAATCGAGGAAAATTCATGATGAAAGTTACAGGAAAGACAAAATTTTTAGGGGTGATTGGGGATCCAGTGGAGCATTCCCTCTCTCCTACTATGCAGAATTGCGCCCTAGCTAAGTTAAACCTGGATTATGTCTATTTACCCCTTCCTGTGAAGGCTGAGGGGTTAGAGAAGGCTTTAGCTGGATTTGAAGCGATTGGTTTGGTGGGGTTTAATGTGACGATTCCCCATAAACAGAATATTATGCCATTGTTAAATAAGATAAGCGCGATCGCGCAAATGGTTGGTGCAGTTAATACAGTTTGGCGCACGGACAACGGATGGGAAGGGACGAATACAGATATAGCAGGGTTTATTGCCCCCCTACAAGGCTTAAAACGTTGGCAGGGGTCAACACCTGTTATCTTAGGTCATGGTGGGGCTGCAAGAGCGGTTGTAGTGGGTTGCTCAGAGTTGGGCTGTGGTGATATTCAGGTAGTGGGACGCAATGAAGAGAAGTTACTACAGTTTTACAAAAGTTGGCAGGATACACCGTTACAAAATAAGGTAAAGGTTCATCCTTGGCGAAACTTATCCCGATTATTACCCCAAGCGGATTTGTTGGTGAATACGACTCCAGTGGGGATGTATCCTCATGTTGATAATTCTCCGGTAGATAGGGAATTAATGACTAAGGTAAAACAAAGCGCGATCGCGTATGATTTAATTTATAATCCTCGCCCAACTCAGTTCCTCCAGATTGCACAGCAGCAAGGATTACAGATTATTGATGGCACAGAAATGCTTGTAGAGCAAGGCGCATCCGCTTTAGAGATTTGGGTAAAACAATCCGCCCCTGTGGAAACAATGAGAGAGGCTTTACTTGCAGCTTTAAAGCGATAATCACCCTTCACTCCAACGCCAGTTGTGGCGATTCCACTGATAAATACCTTGGATTTCATATTCTGCACCATTCTCAAAGCGGATGATGCAGTTTGTATAAGTGTCTTGGTAGTCTTCTGTCGTAAAGATCTCAATGACGGTACAGGGAAACCATTCTTCTGGACAAACACCGTTTTTCTGTACCCATTCCCATAAACCGTTCGAGACTTCTAGGCTATCACCCACTTTTAATCGTAAAGTATCTTCTCGTTGCAATTGGGCGAGATAATGAGCAATATGGATCGGTTTTACTTGATTTAGCCACTGGAAACCGTAGACTTCCCTGATAAATTGGACTGAACCAGAATGTTCTTCATGCAACCAGTCATTAAGCAGCTTGATTTTCCAGGGAAGCTCCGCTTTTTCATTTTCTCTTACATAATCAAATAGAGACATAGTATCCACTGGCTTTCTTTATCACCCTAATTTGTTTAGGGATAAAGCCTTCAGGAATTTCTCTTGATTTCCTGAACTCAACCAAACCGATTTTAGGAAGAAAAATAGTATTATCTTTAACTGAGTCGGGCTTGACTTGAGGAAAACAGAAAGATCTCATCCTCTTTTTAAACCGAGGAAACCCAAATCCTCTCTCCCACATATTCACAAATCCAGTCTCAAGCTGCTTTAGAGTTTGCTGTAGAACCTGTGACTGAGCGATCTTGAGATTAGGGTTTTCCTTTTTCGCCTGAGTTAAAGACTTGCATTGGCTGGCATAAGTTGGTCTTTGCCTATCTACAGGGATGATGTACTCGCCCCTAATGGAGCATCGGTCTATTCGGCATGATCTAGAATTAACCCAATCCTTC
>JBBQDV010000178.1:0-6385 GCA_038320005.1 Cyanophyceae cyanobacterium | reverse complement strand
GCTTCCAAGTAGTCAAATACTGATTTATCGCCAATATCATCGGGGATAGCTTGAACTACTTTGCGAAAGGCGAAGATAAGAAAGAGTAAACTCCAAGCGGTTAAGAGGAACTGTTCTACATTTAGAGGTAAGATTCCTGCTAGATGTCCTAAAAGTAAGATAGGAACTAAAGGGGTGAGAAATTTAGTTTCTAGACGATTGAAGCAGAAACCTTCTTTAAAAAAGATACCTGTTAAAGCAGCAAAGCTAAAGCCAACCCCAAAGATGGTGAGAGGGTTGTTGTAAATATACAATGCTAGGGGTTCAGGACTTTGCCACGCAAAGACAATGGCGGAAATTGTGCCAACAAGCCAAAATAGCTGCAAGAGGCGATGGAGAGGACGCACATAGATGTGAATCATTGCCAAACTCACCCCTAAACCGAGAGAAAAAATAGCAAATAAGACGGTGAGAGTCTGTAATATTAAAGGGGTTGTTCCTTGCCAAAATAGCAGGAAGCTACCTAAAGCAAAGCTAACCGCAGCAACAGCTAAACCACTACGATAGATTATAACTTCATCGCGATCGCGCTCATTAATGGTAAATTCGCCAAACTGACCTTGATAGACGGGGGTGGAATATTCAGTGGTACTCATGAAATAACTCTATAACTACTTAGATTTTAATTCTTTCCTACAGGTTTTTAAAAACTTCAGTCACTTTTCAATGCTAACCATTCCTGAATTTCATGTAGCATCCAAGTTAATTCGCGATCAGTTAAGCCTTTTCCCACTGTTTCTTTTGTAAACAAAGTTCCCAGAGAATTAGTAGTAGAAACAATAGAAATTCCTGTCACACCATAGCCTTGAGTATTAGAAGAAACAATAGGTTGATAATCAAGGACAACTTCGCTGATCAAAGAGGTTTTTCCGATTTCCCGACTATAAGTGATTCCTAAAAAGCTTTTCTCAACTTTGTATTGATTAACATAAAACTCTAGGTTTGTCCCCATCGCAAAACGGTTGATTCCTTTTGTTCCAATTACACTAAATATTATTGCCAGTAAAATGAGAGAATAAGGTCGTAAGAGATAACTAAAAACCAATAAGATCGCAGTGCTAATATAGAGGAATTCTGGATGCTTCATTTGCCAATTACTAAGACCAGAAAAAGCGTGAATCTTTAAATGCAGATCTGTTTTATCAAATTGGATCTTGCTATCTGACGGAAGCCCATTTAGATGAGCTAGAGCTTGAAAACCTGGGGTTAGGAGTTGATTCTTATTTTCCCGATGTTCTAAGGCGTGTAGGGCTTCGTTCGCCCGTTGGAAGCGTTTTTCTAGAGCAGGTTCAACGAGTTTTTCTAGCCACTGTGCTAAAGTTGGAGCAATAGAAACGCGATCGCGCCATTGTAATTTTAAGTTACGAGTCGGTAGTTCTGCGGGTGAAGTCCCCGTCAGTAAATGAATTAGAGTCGCCCCCAAAGCATACAAATCTGAAGCAGCAACCGCCCGTCCGCCAAATTGTTCCATGGAAGCATAGCCATAAGTTCCCACAACGGTAAAAGTCGCCCCTTCTGATGCAGCCTTATCTTGAACTGCGCCAAAATCAACTAAATAGACCTGTTGATCTTCCCCTAAAATCAAGTTACTCGGTTTCACATCGCGATGAAGTACCTGGGGATTTAAACCATGAAGGTAAACTAATACTTCAAGGATTTCCTTCCCAATCCGATAGATTTCTGCTTCTGTGAAACGTTTTCCTTGATCTAATAACTGCTTAAAAGATTGACCTGGAATATAGTCTTTCACTAAGCCAAACCAGTGGGAACTGTCATCAAGAGAAAAATAATCGCGATACTTAGTAATCCGAGGGTGGTCAAGCTGTTTGAGGATTTGCGCCTCTCGTTCAAATAACTTCAACTCGTCCCACTGGACACCACCCCCAAAGGCTAGTAACTTGACAATTACTTGCTGCTGAGTTGTCAAATCTTCTGCTAACCAAGTCTGACGTACAGGATTAAGACCCAAGGCTTGGTGCAGTTTGTAACGATCCTGCAATATTTGTTCTGGTTGGAGCATTTTCTCAGGCTATCCTATAACTCCCATTACTTTAGGATAACTAGAATTCATTAATTGGGAGAAAACTGTTCACAAGTTCCTCCTAGACCGTTGACAATGGTACAGGTATTACTCGTCATCATCCCGATATAAGTCCCTGCTTCATCTGTCGCAGATCCTAAGCCATCTATATATAATGGATCAGATGCAACTTCTACATTAGCTTCTCTGGCTACAGTTTGAATAACTTGGTCGCTAATATTAGCTTCAACGAAAATAGTTGGGACACCAGATTCTTGGATAGTTCGGGCGAGACTTGTCACGGATGCTGCGGTAGGTCTTTCTTCGCGGAAAAGCCCCTGTAATGCTCCTGTCTGCTCTATTTGATAGGCTTGAGCGTAGTAAGATAGGGCATCATGGGTAAGGATTATTTTACGCTGATCTGGGGGAATTGTCTCTACTTGTTCTTGTATCCAAGCGTGTAATTGTCCTAGTTGTCCTTTCAGATTTTCTGCGTTTTCGCTATAGGTTGCTGCTGCTTCGGGGTTAACGCTACTTAATTCTGCTTCGATGATTTCTACCATCGCGATCGCGTTTTCTACATCATGCCATACATGGGGGTCGGGGGCTTCAGCACCATGTTCATCTTCATCACCATGACCGTGTTCATCCTCATCACCATGATCATCATGAGCTTCGCCTATAATCGGATCCCGAACAGCTACCTCATGAACAGCAATTTTGGGAATATCTCGTTCATTAGCCTCAATTAAGCTAACAATAATGGGTTCATGGTCATATCCCCCATATAAGACTAAATCTGCTTGTTCAATAGCGCGACGGTCTTGGGGAGTGGGGTTATACGCATGGGGGTCTTCCCCTCCACCTACTAAGCAGTCTATTTCGACAGTATCTTGGGCAATTTCTTCAGTAAACTCACATAATAAACTGTAAGATGCAACTACTCTAGGTCTTTCCTCCGTTGGATTTGCTGCTTCAGGATCAGCGTTACTGTTACAACTAAGCAGGGTGACAGCTAAACCTAAAGCAATACTTCGTGGGAATAAGAGGGAAAATGGTTTCATGAACAGGATTTTGTAAATGGTGAGAATAATATTTCTGATTACAGTATAGAATATTAATGGTAATCATTCTCATAGGCAAGTTTAAATGCTAGAAATCCGCGCTTTAGCGGTGCGTTATCGAGATCAATGGGCGATTCGTGATATTTCCTTCACTTTAGAACCAGGTCAAATCACAGGTTTAATTGGACCAAATGGAGCAGGTAAGAGTACCCTAATTAAAGGGATGCTAGGGTTAGTTCCCATTACGAAAGGAAGCGTCACTTTAGATAATGCCCCAATTAAAAAGCAACTACAACGGATTGCTTATGTACCCCAAAGATCTCAAGTTGACTGGGACTATCCGATTACAGTCCAAAATGTGGTGATGATGGGACGAACCCGACAAACAGGTTTATTTTCTAAACCCTCGCGTCAATCTCGCGAAGTTGTCAAAGCAGCCTTAGAACGGGTGGAAATGTCAGCTTATCTAAGTCGTCCCATTGGACAGTTATCGGGGGGACAACAACAACGGGTTTTCTTAGCCCGCGCTATAGCCCAAGAAGCGGATATTTTTTGTTTCGATGAACCTTTCTCTTCGGTTGATCAGCAAACAGAGGAAATTTTATTTCAAGTATTTGCGGAGTTAAAAAGGGAAGGTAAAACTATTTTAATTGTTAGTCATGATTTAGGAGAGACTTTAGAATCATTGGATCAGTTAATCTTATTAAATCAAAAGTTAATTGCTATAGGAAATCCTGAAGAAGTTTTAACCAAGGAAAATCTCAAAAATGCTTATCGTTGTTCTCGCTCTTTAATTGCTGCTTAATAATGTTAAAATGGTTGATTGAGCCTCTTGAATTCGAGTTTATGAGAAACGCGATCGCGACAGGGGTATTACTCGGTATTTTGTCTGCTGTCGTCGGTAGTTATCTTATCGTGCAGCAAATGGGAATGATTGGGGACGTTATTGCCCATGCGGTTTTGCCAGGTATTTCTATCTCTTTTTTTCTGGGAATTAATCTCTCGATAGGGGCATTTGTGACGGGGGTATTAAGTGCTTTATTGGTGGCTGGAATCAAAACGCGATCGCGCATAAAAGTTGATGCAGCAATGGCACTAACTCTAACAAGTTTTTTGGCTTTAGGTATTACCTTAATTACAGTTTTGCGAACAACACAAATTGATTTAACTCACTTACTTTTTGGCGATATCTTAAGTGTGCGCCCAGGGGATGTAACCCAAGCATTCATTATTACTTTAATCGTTCTTGTTGTTGTCAAACTATTTTATAAAGAACTATTATTTTATACCTTTGATCCATTAGGCGCACAAGCTAGTGGTTTACCAGTCAACTTAATGTATTTCGGCTTACTCTGTGCGATTACCCTGACCATTGTCGCTAGTGTTCAAGCAGTTGGGGTGCTTCTGGTTATTTCCCTCCTCATTGGACCTGCGATTACCGCCTATCTTCTCGTCAAAGAACTCCATGAAATGATGATTGGGGGTGCAATTATCGGAACTATCTCTACTGTCAGTGGTATGTATTTGAGCTACCATCTCAACCTCCCATCGGGTGCAGCTATCGTCTTAGTGATTTTTGGCTTCTTTTGCCTCGCTTTCCTTTTTAGCCCCACTCAAGGACTCCTCACTCAGCCCCAAATTCGCGAGAAGATTGCGAAAATCTTGTCATCTTAGCCAAATTGGGTATTACGACCTTAATTAATCTCTGTAAACCTGCATCAAATCCCAAAGCAGTGTAAAATGGTAACAACTGAATCGAGTTCAGTTTTTTCTATGAATAATCTAAGTGGTAGTTGGCTTGGCACTTATTGGCAAGAAGGAACACCCACTCGTTTTGAAATCGCCCTAATCCAAAGTGGTAACACTCTCAATGGTAGAATCCTAGACGACAACTTCTTAGGAGAAGCCTTTTTGACAGGGGAAGCTATTGGTGCAAAAATTAACTTTCTTAAACGCTATCTAACCCAGTCCCGTCATGTTGTTGTCTGTAACGGAACTATCGGCGAAGACCGCAACCATATGCACGGAAAATGGCAAATAAATTTTTCGCAAATGGGTCGTTGGGAAGCCCATCGTCAGGGCGATAATTTAACCTTTGACCTAGAAATTTACCGTCAACTTCAACGTCAACGCCAACTTGCAACTCCTGCACTTCCCGCTTCTATCCCAAATAATAGTTAATGATCATATTATGCAATTGAGTGCAAATAGTAAAGTTATTGTTCAAGGTATTACCGAACCTTTAGGTAAATATTGGACAAGTCAAATGAAAGCTTACGGTACTCAAATTATAGCAGGGGTAAGTGCAGGACAGGGGGGAGATAGTTGGGAAGATATACCTATTTTCGATCTAGTTGAAGACGCGATCGCTTATACTAAACCAGAGGTTATCGCGCAAACTGGTATAGTAGATGCAACGATTATCTTCGACCAACCCTATAAAGTCCTAGATACCGCCCTCGAAGCCATTGATGCAGGTATTAGCAACATAATTATTGCTTCAGAGAAAGTTCCCCCTTCCGATATAGTCTATCTTCTCAAGAAAGCCCAAATTACCAACACATCAGTCTTAGGACCTAGTCAAGGAAGTATTATTATTCCCGAACAACTCCTCATTGGTTCACTAGAACCGCAGTTTTATAGTCCAGGTTCAGTGGGGATTATTGGTCGGTCTAATAGCCTCACCAATGAGATTGCTTATAACCTAACCACAGCTAAACTAGGTCAATCTTGGGCAATTAATCTCGGAAACGAGGGTATGATTGGCTTAAACTTCCGCGACTGGCTAGAATTTCTCGAAAACGACGCAGCAACAGAAGTTATCGTTATTGTCGGACAACCTCAAAGTAGTGAAGAAGAAATTGCAGCGGAATACATCCCAGAAGGAATGGAAAAGCCTGTAGTCGCCTATCTCGCTGGACATAACGCCCCTTCCGAACAGCTAAAAGGTGATGCAGGTATTATTATTGCAGCACAGTTATCAGGGACAATGCCCAATACTAGTAGTATCGCACAAAAGATCACTGCCCTCAAGCAAGCAAAAGTCGCGATCGCGCAACGTCCCTCTCAAGTTCCTGATTTAGTCAAAAAGGCTTTGAAAAAAAAGTAACTCAAGGGGGTTGACAAAAAGCACATTTTGTACAGCGAGTTTGAGAAAAACAATTTTATCGAGAAAGCAGACCCAATAAAACCATCCCAACTAATCCTTTTTATTCTCTTCGGAAAACTTAATATCCGCCCAAGAAAGCTGTCTAACTTTATC
>JBBQDV010000177.1:0-6393 GCA_038320005.1 Cyanophyceae cyanobacterium | reverse complement strand
CGTTCATACCATTGATGCTGATATAACTCCGACACAAAAGGACGAATGCGAAACTTAGGAGGATTACCTTCTAAAACATCAATACGTAGGAAAGAATAGGGACGATGTTTCTTTGAACCTCTTCCACTACGACCAACAAATAATTTAGAATGGGCGACGGTACGTTCTTTAGAGTAGGTTTCTTTTAACTCTGTTCCTTCTTTGCGCTGACGGCGAAGACTATAGCCACTTCCACCACAGACAAGCCAGTTAATATTAGCATCTGCGTGTCCCGTATCAACGGTAACAAGGTGTTCTAAACAGTGGGCGTGACCATTTAAAACCAGGTCAACTAAGGAACGACCTGCGGGTAAATCGCCTAATTGTTCCGCAACAGCATCAAATACTTCGCGGAGGTTATTGCGAACTGCTAGGGTTTGGGCTTGTTCCCATTTACTCGATTCGGTGATGTAGGGGGGATGGTGAAAGTAGATTACTCTTCCGCGTACTTCTGGAGATTGCCAAGAGGCGATTAGTTTATCCTTTAACCAGTTTAGCTGTTCGAGATCGCGATCGCGCGATCTACCAGTATCTAATTGTTTTTCAATATCTAAAAGAGTTTCATCTATCTGTTCAATTTTTGTCCGTAAGTCATCGAGTTCTTGGGAGTCGTCAGGATTATCTGGTTCGAGGGAGGAAGTTGTGGCTAGTAATTTCTCCTTCTTGTTCTCTAACTCATTGTACTGGGCGGATAAATTGCGACGGGCTTCTTCTCCCTGACCAGTTTGTGGGATAGGTAGAGGGTCATTAAAAGTATTAGAATCAAGGGCAAAAAAGTCAATACCCCCATAGCGGAAAGTATAGTAACGGTTGGGTAAGCGGGTAAATTCTTTGGGCTTATAGGTTAAACAGCGTCCTGAGTCTGTATTACTCCTATAGTGGCGGTCAATATGATGCGCCAACTCATTATTCATTAAAAGCTTTGTATAGTCAAGAAAAGCTTCCGCAAAGGCTTCTCCTTGAAAAGAACCATGCCAACCAACATTCCAATCTATCTTAGACTTAAATAGACGACCGATAGGTAAAGCTAACTGAGAGAGTAACCCATAAACAGGAGGAAGGTCATAATAATCGTGATTCCCCAGTACGGGAAAAATTGGTTTAGCAAATACCATTTTGTCGTAGGCGATTTTCTCTGGATGTTCACCACCGACAATAAACTCTCGATAAGGATAGATGAAGTTATCAGGGTAATATTCGCGAGAACCAACAAGATAAATTACATCCCCCGTATGTAAAATAAAGCTACTGCTATCCCTATGCTGTAACATCTGTTGGGCAATTTTGCGTTGAGGAAGTCCCCCATGATGGAGTCCTGAACCACTATCGCCAATTACCAAAAAGGAAAATTCAGGATTGTCCTGATTACCATCATCAAGAACAAAGCGTGTTTGGTCAATATTCCGTGTTACCATCAACGGGTCTTGCCAATGTACCCGTCGTTTCATTTTACTGATTTTGGTGGCAATTGGTGGATCTTGAACAAATTTCATTATGACTCATTTAATCGTAATTTCTGGGGCAACTGCAACGGGAAAGTCCCGACTAGCTCTCCAAGTTGCACAATATTTGAATACTATTATTATTAGTGCAGATTCCCGTCAGGTGTATCGGGAATTTGACCTGGGTACAGCGAAACCTAGCATTTCTGAACAAAGTTTAGTTCCTCATTATTTAATTGACATTTGCCATCCAACAGAAACTTTAACTGTTGCTGAATATCAAACCCAAGCCCAGGCTTTAATTACTAAACATCCTTTACCTTTGTTGGTAGGGGGGACAGGTTTATATATTAAATCTATCACTAGGGGGTTGAAAATTCCTAATATTCCTCCCCATGAAGATTTGCGCTCTCAATTGATAAGCTTAGGACAAGTTCAATGTTACGCTATGTTGGCTCAAGTTGATCCAATCGCGATCGCGAAGATCCATCCTAATGATCAATTCCGCACTCTACGGGCTTTAGAGGTGTATTATGTCACAGGAAAATCTATTTCTGCTCAACAAGGGGAAAATCCCCCGAAATATCCCATTCTCCATATTGGCTTAGATTGCGAAGTAGAAGCGTTACAACAACGGATTCAACACCGTACTGAGGAAATGGTGAGACTCGGATTAGTTACAGAGGTAGAAAAGTTAATTGATAAATACGGAGAAGATTTACCTTTACTCAACACTCTCGGTTACAAAGAAATCAAACAGTATTTAACAAGGGAAGTCTCTCTAGAAAAAGCGATAGAATTAACCGTATTACATACACGCCAATTTGCTAAACGCCAACGGACTTGGTTTCGCGCTTATCCTGAAATCGAATGGTTTGATGCTAATGATTCTAATTTATTAGCAAAGGTAGAGCAAAGAATCAAAATGTTTGAAAAAGTAGATACACTCAATTTAAATTAGAAAACTATCTCTGTTAAATTTGAGTTGTGCGATTATTCGTATTTGTTCTTTGCTTACGAGAATAGCTTCTACCAAGATTTGTTTGTCTCCCTAGTTTATGAGTTTCTGCTGCACGGGCAATAGTTTGCTTCATCACACTGACAACTTCTTTGTTAGAAAGCTTTTCCACACGAACAAAATCCTTGAGAAAATTACGCAGATCTTCAAAAGCTGCTATGATTTCATTATCCGTTGCCTCCTTTTCTAGAGGGGTAGATAAGCGAATTGGGTCTTTTTCCACCGAAGCAATCGCTTTTTGAACAGTAGTTCTAATCCGAGTTTCCAGGTATTCCTTCGCTCTCCATCTTTGCCATTTTTCTCCTTCCTGACTAGAAGCGTAGAGAGAGGGTAAGCGATTTAAGGCATAGGTTGCCACATCCACTAAGTTTAAATATCGGGTTACACTAGGGGGGAGTTTTTCAGTTTGTTTGGTAACTTCCTCCACTACAAGAGCCTCCATAACATTTTTGAAGGTTTCTGACTGACTTTCCTGAGTTATTTCTTGAGCCATTTGTGTAGTGTGGATAACATTAACTTCTCTATAATGACCCATCTGGGGGTAGAATAGTTGCCTCAAAAATGAAAAAGTTATAATTTTTCTAATAATTGCACTTAGCAGCAAAAAGGTTGTCATCGTTGAGTAGTCGAATCAAGCGGAAATTCTCAAAGCAGGACTCTGAACATCCCCTATCTTGTCTAATTCGTTACGGAGACAATTATCGTAGCTTAATTTGGAAAGCGGTTATTTGTTCCGTTCTCAATAAGTTTTTTGACCTCGCCCCGCCAGTATTAATCGGGATAGCGGTAGATATAGTTGTAGAACAACAAGGTTCTCTTCTCGCTGACATTGGGATTACCAATATCTTGACTCAGTTTATTGTTCTTTCTTTCCTCAGTTTGATAATTTGGAGTTTAGAGTCGGCTTTTGAGTATGCTTTAGAGAAATTGTGGCGCAATTTAGCCCAACATATTCAACATGATTTGCGCTTAGATGCTTATGGACATATTCAGAACTTGGAATTAGCGTATTTTGAAGAGAGAAGTACAGGGAGTTTACTATCTATCCTCAACGATGATATTAATCAGTTAGAACGCTTCCTTGATGTTGGGGCTAATGAAATTATTC
Source organism: Cyanophyceae cyanobacterium (assembly GCA_038320005.1). Taxonomy (GTDB): domain Bacteria; phylum Cyanobacteriota; class Cyanobacteriia; order Cyanobacteriales; family SIO1D9; genus JBBQDV01. The sequence goes on along the minus strand of JBBQDV010000177.1, from coordinate 2,786 downwards.
AGGTGATTACCACTGTAATAGTAATTAGTGCTGCTTTTTTTATTCTCGCCCCTGGAGTCGCTTGGTTGGCTATCTTACCAATCCCTTTTATTATCTGGGGTTCAGTTGCTTTCCAAAAACGCCTCGCCCCTCGTTATGCGAATGTTCGTGAAAAAGTGAGTTCCCTCAATAGTCGTCTGGCTAATAACTTGAGTGGAATTACCACCATTAAAAGTTTTACTACTGAAGGCTATGAGTTAGAGAGATTGCGCCATGATAGTGATGCTTATCGTCTTAGTAATCGTAGCGCGATCGCGCTTTCTGCTGCCTTTGTCCCCCTGATTAGAATTATCATTCTCTTTGGCTTTACCGCAACCCTACTAATTGGAGGTTTACAAGCCGTTGAAGGAACAATTGCAGTCGGGACTTATAGCGTTCTGGTTTTCATGACCCAACGCTTATTATGGCCTCTCACGCGCTTAGGACAAACCCTCGATTTATATCAACGGGGGATGGCTTCCACCCAAAGGGTAATGGATTTACTCGCTACTCCTATCGCAATTCATCCTGGGGATTATCATCTCCCAGTAGAAACGGTGAAAGGGGAAATCGTTCTAGATAATATTACCTTTGCCTATAGTGATGGTAATCCAATCATTGAAAATCTCTCCTTAAATATTCCCGCTGGAAAAACAATCGCTATTGTAGGTTCAACAGGTTCGGGAAAGAGTACCATTGTTAAACTTTTACTACGCTTTTACGAAATCCAAAAAGGTAACATTACCCTCGATGGTATAGATATTAAAGATATTCAACTCTATAGTTTACGTCGTTCTATTGGCTTAGTCAGTCAAGATGTGTTTCTATTTCATGGAACAGTTCGAGAAAATATCGCCTATGGTACTCCCGATGAGGATTTAGAAGCGGTAATTACAGCAGCGAAAAACGCTGAGGCACACGAATTTATTGAACAACTTCCCCTTGGTTACGATACCGTTGTAGGGGAAAGAGGACAAAAGCTTTCTGGTGGACAACGTCAACGCATTGCAATCGCCAGGGCGGTACTAAAGAATCCCCCGATACTAATACTCGATGAAGCGACATCCGCAGTAGATAACGAAACAGAAGCAGCCATAGCCCGTTCCCTCGAACATATTACCGCCAATCGTACCACGATCGCGATCGCGCATCGCCTCTCCACTATTCGCAATGCAGACTGTATTTATGTCCTAGAATACGGCAAGATTGTCGAGCAAGGCACTCACGAGCAACTTTTGGACAAAAATGCCCTGTATGCTAATCTCTGGCGTGTACAGACTGGTTTAAAGGCTAGTGGTCAATCTGTTTGAGGAGAGACTAAAGCCCCGCTGACAACTTTAGAAAGACACCATTTGTCTAACCAAAGACTACTTCGCTACTCTGGTCTCGGCGGGATTTTGCGAATTTCTGAATAAAAGGAAGTCTGTGCAATACCATCAGGATAGGTGAGGACAGTAGTTCGCAGTCGGAGATTATCCCCAGCAAACCAAAGACGTTCTTCAAAGCTGACTTCTTCCCCCTTTATTCTCAGAACTAGGGCTTCATCTTCTGCAAGGATACATTGACCAATCCCAGGGACTTTACTATTTAGAGGCGATTGTTGTAATAGTTTCCCTTGTTTGGGCTGATCTAGATCAGGAATTAACACCGCAACGCTTGAACCTACCTCTTTTGACGATTTATCAAAATCAACGGAGTTATCCCAACTACTCTGAATACCGATAGTTTTATCTGTGACCTCAATGTGATGTTTTTGACACAGTTCGATAACAGCAGGATGATCGAACGGGAGAATCTCTAAGGTTACTTCCGCTTTACTGTTGTCTGGTTCGGCTTCACTGAGTTTATAAACCGTTCGTTGGGCAAACCATTTACCTTCACTTTGTTGAATAAATTCCTGTATATCCATGAAATCGTTGCAGTTTAATCTATACCCAATATTTTCGCTTTCCTGATTGTACTGGTTTAACTGCGCTTTAATCTAGGGGGTAGTTTTTTCTAAACGTTCTAGAGAAATTGTCGCAGCTTGACTGACTTGAGGATGGTTGTCTTTTTTGAGGAATTTGAGGGCGGAAATACTTTTTTCTGTCGGTAAATTCCCTAAAGCTTCCGCAAGGCGTTGACGGATTAACCAGTCTTCAGAAGGGGCGAAACGAAGGATATCATCCACCGCATCCAGAGCTTTGATTTCCCCAAGGGCTGCAATTGCTGCTTGCTGAATGACGATTTCTTCGCTATCTAGGGCTTTGCGTAATACTTCTAAGGCGCGAATATCTTTGAGATTACCCAAGGATACTGCGGAACTAAAGCGCACTAGCCAGTCTGTATCTTCATAAAAAGCTCGCACTAAAGGTTCAAATCCGCGAATATCTCCTAAATATCCTAAAGCCCCCGCAGCATCAGCGCGAATGCCATAATCTGGATCAGATTCTAATAAGTTAGCGAGGATATCAAAGCACTCCTCTGTGGGCTTGACACCTAAAGCAAATACTGCCATAGAACGTACTTGCAAGCTTTCATCATCCAATACTTTTTTAATTAGGGGGACTGCTTCTGTGGGGGTAAAATTCCGTAAGGATGCTAATGCTACCATGCGATCGCGCATATTTTCGCTTTCGAGTTGAGTGGCAAGTTGCTCTAAATTCAGTTTGTTCATAAATAAAACGATTCCCTGATGATATTCCTATTCTAGTTGGGAATAACAAACAGGAAACCGTTCTAGTGGTAGGGGTTTACCCCCTATTTATTACTGAAATTTCACTTATAAA
>JBBQDV010000176.1:0-6494 GCA_038320005.1 Cyanophyceae cyanobacterium | reverse complement strand
GATGCGGCTTTGCGGTATTTGCGCGATCGCGTGAATGTGCCCCGCGATATGTCAATTTACGCGGCCAAGCGATTGAGGGAAGCGTTGGAGGAAACGGCGGCTTTGGTGGGTGAGGGCCAAGGTTCTCCGATTCTGTTGAAGAATCGGCGGGATCAAGATCCGGCTAATTTTGTGTAGGGGGCGATCGGAATCAGACGGAATGGGCGTTGCTGCTGCCATACTTCATCAGCTTGCTATATGCTCGATCGATGTGCTACCATTGGTAGTATTAAAAGTGGCATATATAATATGAAAGTATCTATCTCTTTGCCAGATGAGCTAGTGCGTTACATTGACGATCGCGTATTAAATCGCAGTCGGCTAGTTGAGCTTTTATTGCAAGCATGGCGTAAACAACAAGAACAGCAGGCAATGGTACAAGCCTGTTTATTGCTCCATGAACTGAGTGATGAATTAACCGATGAGGATGAAGCATGGCAGCAAGCAGCGATTACCGACTGGGAAGCATCTGGCTGGTGACTTTAATTTATACCCAGATCCCCGAATTCTTAGAGAAGTCGAGGATCTATCCCGTAGGAATTGTCTTATAGGTTGTTTTTGTTTTTATAGCGCTTGACTGAATCTTGTTTCATTTCTATAAATCTCTTTTCCGCGAGTTCTTCGACCTGGGGAGTGTAGTCTTTTCTAGAAAATACAGGACTGATGGGTGTAGGGTAGGCTTTGAGCCCCACAGATTGTATTTGAGGATTTTCGATCATTTCTGAAGCTTGCTGTATCAGAAGATCGAAAGCCAGCTTATAACTATAAGCTTTTACCTCAGACAAGGATTGAAATTCAAAGGGATTTTGTATTCTGACAGCCCGAATAATAGGACCAGTATCTACGCCTTCATCTACATAATGAACAGACGCTCCAGCAACTCGTTGAAATTCTTCGATATCACCACGAGATGCCATATTTTCGATAGCAAACATACCTCTTGCATAAGGAAGAACAGCAGAATGAGCATTAATAATGTTACCTTCTGTTAATTCAATCCACCAAGGGCTAAGAATTTTATCCAAAAACACAAATATACAAATTCCACCTTCATTTTTACATTCTATTTTTAGCCATTCCTTCAATTTTTCACTATTTATATTTTTACCTAAGAAGATACTTTTTTGAAATGAACTTTGTGCTAATGCAGGTATTCCAAATAATCTTATCATAGCTTCTTCCGTCTTACTAAGTCCACCATATAATGTTTGGATTTCCTGTATAGAATCACTTGTCAAAAGTTTTTCATTATGATGTAAGTGATGAAACAGCTCTTTACTATGTTGTGAAGCATCATTTTTATCGTCTCGTATGAGAATACCTCTGAAAAATGGTTTTTTTTGGAATTTGGTGTACCATTGTGAGACTAAATAAGTTGGATGAAAGCTATTTTCAGTCATTAAGAAAAAATTACAAGGCTGATTGTTTGTTTTCATGGTTAGTATGAACCTCTGGTGATTTCAATCACAGTTTAGTTAACGGCTGCAAGCCAATAAATTTTGTTGTGTATATACCTATGAAAAAACTGACTTTTTATCGCTCCGCTCAATTATTCTTCTAGTTAAATTTTATAATGTTCTGCTTGGATTTTTGGGACGTAGGGACAACATCAACACTGTACTAACAATACATAGTCCACCGATACCTTCAAAAAGACTCAGTGGTAAGCGAAGCCAAATAACTGATGCAGCTACAGCCGACAAAGGCTCTGCACTGGCTAATAAACTGGCTTCTGTAGGTGTAATGTATCGAAGACTATCTATATAGAGATAAAAAGCGATTGCTGTGCCAAATACAATCACAAAACTTACTAACAAACCAGTAATGATAGACCAATGTTGACCTTGAATTTGCCAAGGAGAAGCGATCGGGCATAATACAATACCTCCTATAATCATGCCCCACCCAATGATTACTTCAGACCCCCAACGTTGTAGCAAACCTGATGGATATAATGTGTAAAATGCAAGTGCAATTGCAGAACTTAATCCCCATGCTATTGATGCGCTGGAGACGGACAACTGGTGAATAGAGCCATTTGTTACGAGAAGAAATGTACCTAAAAGGGCAAATCCCAGGGCTATAAACTCTTGATAATTCGGAATTCGATTGTACTTTATTGCTAAGTAAACCATAATAAATAATGGAGCCTGATATTGCAATAATGTTGCTGTAGCAGCATTACCAGTTTGAATTGCCACGAAAAAGGTATACTGTACTCCCAACATACCAATAATTCCAAAAATCACTAATCTAATCCGATCTTTGGGATCGTTCCACACAGCAAAAACTTGATGGAAATTCTTTCGGAAACATCCAGTTATTAATAACAATATTCCTGATACTAGCAGGCGCATTGTTACCAGCCAACCCGGAGTAAATCCCTCATCTTGAAAAAGCCTTTGCGCCACCGTACCAGAAAGTCCCCACAAGGTGGCCCCCACCAGCACCATAATAAGTCCCTTATAACGTAATAACTTAATCTTTTTTGAGTCAGATGTGAGCATAGTTGTTAATCATTCCTTCAAGCAATACAAATCTGTATGTTTTTTTCGTTTAGATACTTAATATTCTCATCTTCCATAATAGTTGTGGAATGTTATTTTGAGATGAGGGGTACCCCCCCCCATCCCAAGGGCCATAGCATCATGATGTTATGGGTAGGCAAAGCTCAAAAATATGTAAAACATAAACATCACATAAGCTGTTTGTTCTAGATTAAAAAAATTTAATAAATTTATGAATCTTTACGATGTACTAGATACGGAAATACCCTTAATTTTGTCTGAAGATTTCAAATCATCTCGCTCAGCTTTGATGAAATCTCCCTTGATTGCTGAAAACTCTTTGGAACTGGTTCTCGACAAAGTTTTTTGTAAATTAAACAATTTCTTGTCTTTGAAAGCAGACCTATTTTTGAAGGTTGAGGGATTTAATCCAGCAGGGTCTATCAAAATAAAACCTGCAATACGTATGCTAGAGGCTCTCGAAGAAAAAGGAGAGATATCACCGGATCGTACCCATATTATCGAATCTTCGTCTGGCAACTTAGGAGTGGCGGCTAGCCTAGCTTGTTCGACTAAAGGATATCGCTTTACCTGTATCAGCGATCCAAACATTTCGTCTAGGAATGAGAAATATATAAAATTGTTCGGAGCTGAGCTGGTAATTGTTAAAAATAGAGATAAAAATGGAGGATTTTTAAATAGCAGAATTGATTTAATTAAGCGATTGCTTAAAGAAGATAAAAACTTATTTTGGCTTAATCAATATGCGAATTGCGAGAACAAAAATGCACATTATTTGAGTACAGCGCCTTCAATTTTTGAAAGTTTTTCAGAGGTTGATTACTTATTTATTGGTGCAGGTACTACAGGTACATTAATGGGATGTGCTGAATACATTAGAGATCACAAGCTAAAAACAAAAGTTATTGCAGTTGATAGCTTTGGATCGGTTACTTTCGATTTACCTTCTAGTAAAAGATATATCCCAGGACTAGGTACAAGTCGAAAACCAGAATTGGTAGATAAAAGTCTAATTGATGATATTGTAGTAGTTAAAGAAGAGGACACGATAAAAATGTGTCGATATTTACTACGCGAAAAAACATTCTTAGTCGGAGGTTCGACTGGAACAGTTTTGGCAGGCATCAAAGCTTATGCACATAAACTGGATGCAGCGAAAAGTATAGTAGCAATAAGTCCTGATTTAGGAGAGAGCTACCTAGATACAATTTATGATGATCGGTGGGTTTCTGAACGCTTTCCTCATTGCCTTAACGCAATAAAAGACTAATAAAAATTAATTCCATGAAAACAAACACCATAGAGCCAAATTTTACAGTCATTTCTGGTTCGATAGTTAATGAAATACTCCAAACTAACTATGCGAATGTAATTGATTTAGTTCAAAAAGCATATCTTACTCAGGGAGACAAAAAAACCATAAACCCAGATAGTTATTTTTTGAAATATGCAGAAAAGCCAGAAGCGAGAATCATTGCTTTACCTGCACATTTGGGAGGAGAATTCAATATCTCAGGGATAAAATGGATTGCCAGTTTTCCCAAGAATATCGCGCATGGAATCCCTCGTGCATCTGCCGTGATTATTCTCAATGATTATGAAACTGGATATCCAATAGCGTGTCTCGAAGGCTCGATTATCAGTGCTTCTAGAACCGCCGCTTCAGCAGTTTTAGCAGCCCAAAATCTTATCAAACCAAAAACAGTCAAAAGATTGGGGATTGTTGGATGCGGACTAATTGCTCGTTATGTCTTGAAATTTTTGCTAAATACTGGTTGGACAATATCTGCACTAGATTTGTTTGACTTAGCTGATGAGTACAGTATGGCGATGAAAGAGTATGCTCAAGAGAGAGGAATCAAGGAAGTTCAAATCTCATCGACCAAAGAAAACCTGATTTCATCTTGTGATTTGATTAGTTTTACTACAACGGCTGATGCACCATATGTTGACGATATTAGTGTCTTTTCCCACAATCCAATTATTTTGCATTTATCTTTGCGAGATTTATCATCAAAAATTATTCTTGAGTCAAACAACATTGTCGATGATGTAGATCACTGTTTAAAATCGGCAACATCTTTGCATCTTACCGAGCAAGAAGTTGGAAACCGAGATTTTGTTACAGGAACTATCGATCAACTTATTCAAGGAAAACTCACTTTAGACATACACAAGCCAACAATATATTCGCCATTTGGTATGGGAATCCTTGATCTTGCTGTTGCTTACTATGTATATCAAAGAGCCATCTTGGAAAAAACAACTGTTTCCATTCCAGATTTTTTTTACGAACCAACACGAATATAGATAACATATCGATTGCTATGAGCGATTAACTGCTGGGAGTTGATTGACTGTTGTGGCGGACGGATCGCACAGGAGCGATCGGAGCCTCCATAGCCCATTAAATTAGGGCTGTGTGACTTTTTTGAGTTCAATATTTTCCATTCCGTTTAAGTCAGTTATTAGCTAGAATTTTCAAAATAGGACTAAAGTCCTCACTACAAACTTTATGGGGGGAGTTTTTAACGATTTCTCCCCCCTCCTTTCAGCTCTAAAAATCTCTCAATTGAGCCGTTTGAACAGTCACATCTTTCGTCTCAGAACCCCGCCGCAATTTCAGCTTGAGAATTTGACCGATTTGGCTGTTTTCCACCAGATTTTGCAACTGTTCCGCTGTGGTGACAGCCTCGCCGTCAATTTGGACGATCGCATCTCCCTTCCGAATCCCCACTTTCTCCGCAGGTGTATTTGGCATAACTCGCATCACTAACACTCCTTTGACTTCCGGTACGATCAAAACAGCATTTGGATCGGCGTTATTTTCTTTAGCGATTTCAGGAGTCAAAGCAATCATCTGAATGCCCAAAAATGGGTGACTGACTTGTTCTCCCTTGGCTAACTGCGCGTAGATAGCTTTCGCTTTGTCGATCGGAATTGCAAACCCAATACCCATCGCATCGGCTCGAATTGCCGTGTTGATACCAATCACTTCTCCTCTGCTGTTTAACAGCGGGCCGCCGGAATTGCCGGGATTGATGGCTGCGTCGGTTTGAATGAAATCGAGCCGCTTGTCGGGGATGCCGACGGCTGCACTAGAGCGTTTGAGAGTGCTGATAATGCCCAAGGTGACGGTGTTGTCAAATCCGAGGGGGTTGCCCACGGCGATCGCCCAATCTCCCACTTTCACCGCATCGGAATCTCCCAAGGTTGCCACGGGCAAGTTAACTTCCTTGGTATTAATTTTGACTACAGCCAAATCTGTTACTTCGTCAGTACCTTGGACTTGTCCTGGAAATGTCCGCCCGTCGTTTAGGGTGACAGTCACTCGATCGGCTTTGTCAACTACGTGAGCATTGGTTAAAATAATCCCGCTTTTGTCGATGATGAAGCCGGAACCTTGACCGCGCAACCGTTCTTGTCTGGGGGTCATGCTGCGTAAATCTTCTCCCAAAAATCTACGGAAGAAGGGGTCTTCCATTAAGGGGTCGAGGTTGCGGCTGACAGTGCGCTCGGTATCAATGCGGACAACTGCCGGCCCGACTCGATCGACTGCCGCCGTCACAAAACTGTTGGTATTTGTCGCCGCCGGGAGTTCCGGGTTCTGCAGCGCTAGCATTTGCGGATTTGGAAGAGTCGCTGGGGAACTCAAATCTGCTTGCTGCACGGCTGTTCTTGCCATTACCTGCGAGTTTGGCGGATTTTTGTCAATTCCTAAAGCCAGTGCAGGATTGATTGCTAGAACGCTCAGGGCGATCGTCATTCCTAAAATTAGGGCGAAGTGGCGATCGCCGGTGCGGGGTGCGCGGTCAAAAAACTTAAATAGTCGCATAGCGTCAATCTTTGTTACTCTGAGTTATTCTGGTCAAGGTGTGCGAAGGTGTGCGATCGCGCGGGCTTAATTATCTGCGACTCTCTAGATCC
>JBBQDV010000175.1:0-6600 GCA_038320005.1 Cyanophyceae cyanobacterium | reverse complement strand
AATTTTTGTTAAAATGGGTTCTAATTCTTTATAAGCACTTTCTGTGCCTCCAGGCATAATGCTAGGACCATTTAGCGCGCCTTCTTCACCGCCACTAACTCCCATACCCATGAAGCCGAGTCCCACAGCTTCTAGTTCTTCTGTACGGCGTTCGGTTTCGTTATAGAGAGAGTTACCCCCATCAATAATCATGTCCCCTTGATCTAAAAGCGGTTTCAACTGCTGAATCACCGCATCAACGGGTTTACCCGATTTCACCATGATCAAGATTTTGCGAGGACGGGCTAACTTTTCTACAAATTCTTCAATACTATAAGCGGGGGTAACGTCTTTACCAACCGCCCGTTCTTTCATGAAGGCTTCTGTTTTCGACCCTGTACGGTTATAGACAGCAATCGGGAAACCTCGACTCTCAACGTTTAACGCCAGGTTTTCGCCCATGACTGCTAGACCAATTACACCAAAGCTAGGTTGTGTCATTTTAATCCTTGAGATTCCGTGGACAATTAATATCAGGTTAATTCACTTACTAGGGTAGCGTGATCCCCCCCCAAGTCTAGGAAAATCAACAAATCGGTTAATTCGTCCTCTAGTTCTTCGATACTTTGCTCTTTTAGCGGAAGGCTTCATCTTCATCGAGGAAATCTAGAAGGAGTTAGAACTTAGAGATTGGGGTCAACCCCTAAAGCCCTTAGCTGTGCTGCTAACTTTTGAGTTCGCTGTTCAGCTTCTTGAGTTCGCTGTTCAGCTTCTTGAGTCCGTTGTTCAGCATCTTGAGCGAGTTCATCCCCCGTACTGAGGATATTACCTTCTTGGTCACACCAACGTAACCAATTGTCTCGTCTTCCTTCAAATTCACCCTCCCAGAGAGTTAGCCCTAAATTAACTTGTTCTAACCAAGTTGTCTCCGTTTCAAAATAACGCGCTCCTCGTAATTCAAATATTTTTAATATTGACTCACTTAGTTGCTGATTAGGATCATAAACAACGTAGTAACTAATTCTAGTTTGCTGATAAATTTCTAGTTTGCTGCTGAGTTCTCCCCCTTTTTTATTGGAGACTATCTCAATAGCAACTTCTGGGGGTTTACCAAACTCCCAAATTAGGTAACAACGATTTCGCTTCTCCCACCAGTTTTGAGGAGTTTGTACCGCTAAACTCAAGAAAACATCTGGGACAATGGGAGGTTGAGCTATATTGTAGTAAATGCCAACATTAGCTGCAACGATAAAAACTTCTTCGGGACGGGAACTATAGAGAGAACTGGTTAAAAGACGTTGTTGTTTTTCAGACGCAAAGTTATCCACTGGGGTATCATCTTCTGTTACCAGATGACTAACATCGGGGGCGTTAATAATAGGTTCAATCTGTTGTACCATAACTATAAAAGATATAGCAGTAATTAACTATTAATTGTAGTTCACTATAATCATCATGGAGTTTAGTTCTGCTTTACCCACATTTGTTGTTACTCTCCGCGAAGGTGTAGAAGCCACCTTAGTAATCGGGATTGTCTTCGCCTTTCTCAAAAATGCAGGAAGAACAAACCTTTATCCTTGGGTATATGGTGGAATTTGGGTCGGTTTACTAGGTAGTGTTTTAATTGGCTTACTCTTGGGAGGAACACTACAGCATTTAGCAACTTCTCAAGCTACCTATGCCCCAGTTATACAAGAAGTTCTCGCTGGGGGCTTTGGCATTATTGCGATTATCCTTCTCAGTTGGATGTTGATTTGGATGACGCAACAGGCAAAATCTGTTAAATCTGAGGTGCAATCTACTCTGCAATCTGCTTTAGAAAGTGAAAGCCAGGGAGGTTGGCAAGTTTTTACTTTAATATTATTTGCGGTATTAAGGGAAGGCTTTGAGACTGTATTATTTATTTCTGCGCAATTTTCGGAAGGTATTGCATCCGCTACTATTGGCGCGGTTGCTGGCTTAACTGGTGCTGTTTTAATTGGTTTGGCGTTGTTTCAATTTGGCATAAAAATTAATCTGCGTCTGTTTTTTCAGACGATGGGGATTTTCCTTCTCCTCATTGTGGCAGGGTTAGTAGTTAGTGTCTTGAAGGATATTGATAGTGGTTTAGCAATGTTGGCGCAGATTAACCCTCAATATGCCGATATTTGTTTTTCTAATAGTACATCTTGCATTCTGGGGGCGCAGGTTTGGGATGCTTCTGGGGTATTACCAGATAAGGAGTTTCCAGGTATCTTGCTAAAAGCTTTATTTGGTTATCGTCAACAGATTTATCTTGTGCAAGCGTTTGCTTATCTTGCTTTCCTTATTACAGTGGGAACTATTTATTTGCGCAGTTTGGGCTTTAGTTTGTTTACTCGTTCAGCAATTCCCAGTGAATAAGCGGTTACAAATTTAAGATAGCAAGATTCAAAGTGTATTGATATAGTCTAGGATTTGGTGTGCTAACTCGAATTTGCTGCTAAAGGGTAACTCTGTGGCGATTCCTTCGCTGTTAATTAAGGTAATCTGGTTAGTATCACTAGCAAAACCTGTATTTATTTTATCAATGGGATTAGTCGCGATCGCGTCCAATTTTTTCCGTTGCAATTTCTCCCAAGCGGGCTTGACAATATCCCCAGTTTGGGCAGCAAAGCCAATTAATTTTTGTCGTGGTTGTTTCCTTTCTCCCAAGGTTGCAATAATATCAGGAACATCAACTAAAGGTAAAGCTGTCGGGAGATCCTTTTTCGCCAACTTCTCAGAACTATAGCAACTCGGTTTTACATCTGCTACCGCTGCTGCCATAATTGTCCAATCTGCGTTACTGAACTCCTCCATCATCACTTGATACATATCCTCCGCGCTTACCGTGGCGATGGTACGGATTCCGTTGAGATTTGCTAATAACTCTGGCTGTATGGGTGCATGAACTAGGGTGACAGTCGCACCTCGGTGGGCGGATGCTATAGCGAGAGATAACCCCATCTTCCCTGTAGAAGGATTCCCAATAAATCTTACTGGATCTAAATATTCCTGCGTTCCCCCTGCACTAATTAAGACTTGCTTGCCAATTAGATCCCGTTTACCTTGAGTCAGTAATAGTGATTGAATCCCGTTTAACATTACAGGGGGTTCTGCCATTCTACCTGTCCCAACGCGATCGCACGCTAGTAAACCCACCCCAGGGGTGAGGATATGATAACGACTATTTTGCTGTAATTGTTGCCAATTGCGCTGTACAGAAGTGTTATCCCACATTTGAGTATTCATTGCTGGGGCAACGAGTACGGGACAATCGGAGGCTAAAACCGTGTTCATCAACAGGTTATCTGCTAAACCATGAACCAATTTTCCTAAAGTATTAGCAGTGAGAGGGGCAATTAAAAGGACTTCTGCCCATTCTCCTAACTCAATATGCAGGGGACGAGAATGAGTTGCTTGCCAAAAATCTTGATCTGTATAAGCTGGGTGACGGCTGAGGGTACTAAGGGTGAGAGGCGTAATAAATTGCTGTGCCGTAGTGGTGAGAATGACCCGTACTTGCGACCCTGCTTTGGCGAGGGTAGAAATAACTTCACAAACTTTATAGGCGGATATTCCACCGCCTACACCGATTAAAACCCGACGATTGGCAAGCATTTATGCTTCATCGTAGGCTTCTATATCGAGCAGATAAACGTATTTATCTGCAAACTCAGGACGTTGAAACGCGATCGCGCGCAGAAGATGCCAATCTTCTAAAGCCTCAAAAGGACTATGATAATCATCTCCTTCTAAGCGATCTGCTAACGTTTGCACATCCTCCTCTGTTAAATCAGAGATTTCTTGTTTGGAAATGTTAAGTGTAGCCACGACTAAACCTCCACGAGATTAACTGCTCTTTTTACCCCAACCTTATGATAGGCGATCTTGTTCCCTAGCCACAGAAATTTTCCCTATTTGTTTATTCTGACCAATAAAATCTTTCCCCAGACTGATGCATAATTACGGCTCTTGGTACTTTTTTTGCTCTTTATCCTTCATTATCCTTAGTTAGGGGATCTTTGGGAACTTGGGGAACTATCGCTATCTTAGCAAGTCTAATTTACAAAGCGACAAATAACCTAGTTAAATACCCTTTATGTCTAAATTCTCTCGTTTTCAAGCAGGAACTGCTGCATTTTTAGTTCTTGGTCTTACTGGCGGTGCGATCGCGCCTTTAGTTTCCTCTGTTCCTGCCTTCGCTCAAGCTAACACAGTTACGTTTACTGATGTTCCCTCCAACTATTGGGCGGGACAATTTATCAGCCAACTTGCTCAAAGACAGATCATTGCTGGTTTCCCCGACGGGACTTTCAGACCCGATGCACCTGTTACTAGAGCGCAATTTTCCGCGATGGTGCGTCAAGCAAATCGCCAATTTAATAAAGGAACAATTCGTGGTAATAACCGATTTGTCGATGTTCCGAGCAGCTATTGGGCGGCTACTGCAATTCAAGATGCTTACAGAACTGGATTCCTCGCTGGATATCCCAATAATGTCTTTAGACCAGAACAAAATATTCCTCGCGAACAGGTTTTAGTCTCCTTAGCAAATGGGCTGAACTATTCCGCAAATCAAGGGACAACAACAGTTCTGAACTCTTTTAGTGATGCGAATAATATTTCCAATTTTGCTCGCGACCCCATTGCTGCTGCCACGGAAAAAATGATAGTGGTAAACTATCCTAACTTGAGATCTCTTAATCCTACCCGCAATGCGACCCGTGCTGAAGTTGCTGCTTTCCTCTATCAGGGTTTGGTAAGTGAAGGAGAAGCTCAGATGGTTTCATCTCAGTATGTGGTCAACATGGCTCAAACTCCCCCTCCTCTGATGAATGGGGTAATTATTCCGCTAAACACTTCCATTCCCATCCGCTACGAACGGGAGAAAATCCTCATTACGAAAGATGAGACAGTTTCCCCTATCACCTTAAATGTAGCTAGTAATATCAATACCTCTGATGGTAGAACTATTATTCCTGCGGGTAGCCAAGTGATTGGTGAGTTGCGTCCTGTCCAAGGAGGTTCTCAATTTGTAGCGCAGACATTGGTTGTCAATGGCAGACAAATGCCAATCACTGCTTCATCACAAGTAATTACAACAACTGAAACCGTGCGTCGGGGTATTAATGTTGGTACTCTAGTCCGCAATGCTGCTTTAGGTACTGCTGCTGCTGCTGCTATTTCTGCCGTAACTGGCGATCGCACAATCGCGACAGAAGAACTCTTAATTGGGACTGGGGCTGGGACTGTATTAACCTTACTTACTAACTTCCTCGGTCTTAACAGTGTTGAGCTAATTTCTATCGACACCGATACTGATTTGAACCTAACTTTAGCTGCTCCTTTACAGTTATAATCTCAGGGTAAATAGCCAATAAGAATATATTATTTATTGTATTACCTTTAAGACTTTAAATCACTGTTAAGAAGTTAATCATTGCGTCATGGAGTTATTCCTGACGCTTTTTTGTGCCTTGTCTAGACATAGTTCTTAGGGAACTTTTTCTGAATTTAGCATTCTCTGTTTCAGAATGGTCTCTATCAATTTATATATTCCCCAATTTCAACACTTTACTAAACTCAATTAAGTAATTATGAACAAGTCCCAAACCATTAGCCTGATCTTCTTCACTCTGCTACTTTTTGGTTGTGAAGAAACAGAAGAACTTCCCATCGAAAGGGAAAGATTACCTCCACCACCAGTCCTGCAAATTGCAGAGGTGCAAAGAAAGAAGACTCTCACCCCTGAAGACGCAGATGCATTAATTATTGCAGCAATTGAGGCGATTAATAAGCAAGATGCTGAGTTTTTTATTCCCTACTTTCTCGAACGCGATCAAAGTAAAGAAAATGTGGAAGCAGCCCTCAAACATTACGAGACTTACTTCCAAGGAAATAAAATCTCTGACTTTGAATACCTCAATGTTGAACAACTAGGTAAAACAGGTGATGCTAAACCAATTCAACGCTTTAATTATCACATCTATACAAGTAGCGGAATTAGCCGAGAAGTAGCAGTTTATCAAGACAATAATATTCGCATCAACGATCCTTTCCTTTCCTATTCTTTTTATGCTAACCGTTTAGTTGAAAGATATATTAGTGCAATTCAACGCCAAGATATTAAGCAATTAGGTCAGATTTTCAATATTGAAGAAGAAGTATATAGTGAAGCGGAACTAAAAGGAGTTCTAGCCCGATATAAAAGTTCCTTGTCTTTAGATACACTCAACTATCGCTTAAAAGGCTCAAATTCAGAACAACAACAGTTTAGTTATAATCTCTTTACAACCGATGGGGATGAACATGAAATTCAGGTTATTTATGGTGACGGGATGGTAAATATAAAAGATGAATTTCTTCAGGGTAAAAACTAAATCAAAGCACAACGGGGATTATCCGCAGTATTTTTTAACTTTACCCAATCTTAACCAAAGATTATTCGTAAACTAAAATAAAGGAATTAAAATGATATAGGGACAAATATATCAACTAAAAAGCTCCAATTATAATGTTTTTAGCTAACTCTCTACAACTCACCCCTAATTCTACCCTAGCTGATCTCCCTAGTCACAATTTTCGCATTAAAGTTAATCTCAAAACAGAGGTAATAGA